>DATHTL010000001.1:0-11108 GCA_035463255.1 Anaerolineales bacterium
GGCGGGTCGCTCTGCGAACCCGCTCTACTAATCCTCTGCAGCTCTGGCCACCTCTTCGGGCTCGAAGACCACTTCCTCCTTGCCGGTGAGCTTGTCGGTCACCTTCTCCGTGATCAGGCGCAGATGACCGGGGTGGGAGACGAAATCAAGATCGTCAGCTGGGACGGCCAGCACCGGGCAGAGTATAAAATTATCGATCCAGGTTTCATACAGGTTGTTGAGTCCCTGCAGGTAATCGGGAGAGATGGTCTGCTCGTAGAAGCGGCCGCGGTTCGAGATGCGGTTTAAGAGCGTGGGGACGGAGGCACGCAGATACACCACCAGGTCTGGCGGAGGGAGGAACTGTATGGTGGTCTCGTAGAGCTCGCGATAGGTCTTGTAATCGCGGTATTGGATGTGTCCCTGCAGAAACAGGTTCTGGGCAAAGATCTCGGCATCTTCATAGACGCTGCGGTCCTGAACGACCGAGGAGGGATGCTGTGCCAGGTTGTAGTGAGAGCGCAGACGGTGGGTGAGAAAGAAGATCTGCGAGTGGAAGGACCAGACGTCCATATCGGCGTAAAAATCGGCGAGGTAGGGGTTCTCGGTCACCGGCTCGAAGAATGGCTCCCAGCCCATGCGCACACACAGCATCTCGACGAGTGTAGACTTCCCGACTCCAATATTCCCGGCGACAGCAACGAATTTTTTCATCTCTCCTCTATGTTTGCGCGCTGAGTTCTTCACCATCGAGCGCAATTGTTATGAAGATTTTGAATGGAATGCACGCGCTTCGACTGCCACTGTCCCTTTGCATTCGCTCGATGACAGTGTCCGCTCAGCGCGAAGGTTTTCGGTTATTTCGGGATTTCGCCGGCGAGTTCCTTGTCGATCACCTGCTTGAAGACATCGAGCGGCTGGGCGCCTACGACGGCCAGTCCGTTGATGAAAAACGTCGGCGTGGAGCGGATGCCTAGATCGATGGCAAAGTTGGTGTCGTCGGCCACAGCCTGCTGGTACTTGCGGTCGGCGACGCAGGACTCGAAGGTGTTCATCTCCAGACCCAGGTCCTGCGCGTATTGGAGATAGACTTGATTCCCCAGCGCATCACTGCTGAAAAGCTTTTCATGGAACTGCCAGAAGGCATCCTGCTCGCCCGCGCACATGGCAGCTTCGGCGGCCGGGATCGCATCCGGATGAATCGAATCCAGGGGCAGATGGCGATAGACAAACCTGATCTTGCCGGGGTAAGTAGCCAGGAGCGGCTCATACACCTCGTCATGCCAGCGGCGACAGTAGGGACACTGGTAATCACTGAATTCCACGAGCGTGATCGGCGCGTCGTCCGGGCCCAGGGCGTAGGAGTCTTCCGTGGGAATGTCGTAGCGCCGGTACTGCGGCTGCTCGGTAACAGGCGCTTCTACTACCGCACCCGACGGCTGGTTCGCCGTTTGTGCGGTCACCGCGGTTGCTCCAGGGGATTCCATTCCCCAAACGACGTATCCGAGGAGAATCCCCGCGGCAAAGGCCAGCACGCTCACGACCGCGTAGAAATGACTGCGCTTGAAAGTGACAGTATCTTCCTGATCGACCGGTGATGGCTCTTCAGAGATCTCTTCCGGTTCGATGACCGGCTCGACGATGGGTTCTTCGATGTCTGTTTTCTTTCTCGAGGGCATGGCGGCATTATAACATGCGGAAACAAATGGATCGTCTCTGTGCTACTTTTGTAACGGATCAGCGTATGTCTTTAACAGGTGACAGTCACTTGCGCTTGCTGCGCTCCTTGGAGGTGACTGTCACCTCACTGATAATTTGATCTGGAGGTCAAAATGACAACACATGAAAAACATCATACCCCCTGGTATCTATGGCCCTTTGTGGCGATCTGGAAGCTGCTGGCCATCATCGTCGAAATGACGGGACGTCTGGTCGCGATGATCATCGGCATCGTACTGATGATCGTGGGAGTCCTGGTCAGCCTGACGATCGTCGGCGCGATCGTTGGTGTTCCTCTCGCGATCGTAGGGCTGCTGTTGTTCATCAAAGGGATTTTCTAACGAAATGCGAACCGCTAAGGGCGCGAAGATTGCTTAAGACTTTGCGCTCTTCGCGTTCTTCGCGGTTAAAAATTGGGCTTCGGCTGAGGCTCTCGCCTTCGAAACCGGACCAGGACCCGGTCACGGAACGAAGCGAGAGCTTTACGCATCTGGGGTAAGCGCATGATCAGCAGCAGGATCACGACCACGCCATAGATCAATGGGCGTATGATCTCTCCCTGCAGAGCGAAAAAGTCACCTTTCTTGCCCCAGGCATAATGCAGCACGACCAGAGGCGCGATCAAGTAGATCATCTGGTGCAGGCGCTTCCAGTTTTTGCCGAGACGCTTCTTCCAGATGTCAAAGGATGTGAATGCAAGCGGTACCAGCATCAGGAATGAGAGCACACCGACAACAATGTACGGCTTCTCAAAGATCGTCTGCACAATGAGACTCCATGCCAGCCCGTAGTCCAGGTTCACGAAGATGATCACGTGGATGGTCGCATACAGGAACGCATATAGGCCCAGCGCGCGGCGGCGTTTGATTAGCTCACGCCAGCCGAACAGATTGTTGAGGGGCGTGCACGCCAGCGATAGTACCAGCAGCGTAATGGCATGACGCCCGGTGCGCTGCTCCATCGCCTGGATTGGGTTGGCGGTCAGGTTGCCGGTGAAGAAGTCAAAAATGAGCAGCACAAGAGCTGACCATCCATAAATGTGGATAGCAATCTGGAGAGGGGTGTAGCGCTTAAAAAAAGATTTCATAATCATTCTGTGTCATTGCGAGGAGGGTGATCTCCCCGACGAAGCAATCTCCTCTTAAACGGGAAGTTTGTTTGATCGAGGAGATTGCTTCGCGAAGAACGCTCGCAATGACATTTGTATTTTAATAATTCTCAATTAAATCCATTCCTTCATACAGATCAGCCACCTGCTCGGCATAGCCGTTGAACATCAGCGTGGGGCGGCGTTCCAACTCACCGATGCGGCGCTCAGACGCCTGTGACCAGCGTGACGGTGTCGGATTAGGGTTGACGTTGGAATAAAAGCCATATTGTTTCCGATTGATCGTCCTCCAGAATGTGCCCGGTTGTTGGTTCACCAGCTCAATTTTGACAATCGCCTTGATGGATTTGAAACCGTACTTCCACGGCACAACCAGGCGAATCGGGGCACCGTTCTGGTTGGGTAATGCCTGTCCATAGACGCCGGTTGCCAGGATCGCCAGATCATGCATAGCTTCATCGAGACGCAAACCTTCTTTATAAGGCCAGGGGTAGAGATGACTTCCCTGATGCGGGAATTGCTCCTGATCCAGAAGAGTTTCAAAACGAACGTACTTCGCATCGGAAGTCGGTTCTGCTTCCTTCAAAAGACTGGCGAGCGGGAAACCCATCCATGGGATGACCATGCTCCAGGCTTCCACACAGCGCAGGCGATAGATGCGTTCCTCCTGCGGGAATTTCTTGATCAAATCTTCGATGGCATATTTTTTGGGCTGATTGACCAGTCCACCAATCTCGACCGTCCACGGGTGGCTCTTGAAATCTTTAGAAAGCCGGTGCACCACCTCTTTGTTCTCGCTAAACTCGTAGTAATTGTTGTACTGTGTGATCTCTTCAAAGGAATTGACAGGATCACCGAACTCATCTTTCTTAACAGAAAGTGCAGTCATGCTCGCTCCGGGCGCGCAGCCGGCTAACAGCGCGGCTCCCGTCACTATCCCGGCAGTCTTGAGAAACTCGCGCCGCGAGAGATATAGTGAGTGTGGCGTGATCTCCGATGAGCTCACAGGGACGGATTTATATGCGCCAGGCATCGTCAGACCGCTCGTTCATTAATAGTATGTATTCAGATCCATGCCTTCATACAGAGACGCGACCTCTTCTGTGTAGCCGTTGAACATCAGCGTGGGGCGGCGGCTCAACTCACCGATGCGCCGCTCGGAGGCCTGTGACCAGCGCGGGTGCGGACGATCGGGATTCACATTCGAATAAAAACCATATTCATTGGGTCCCACCGCGCTCCACAGCGTAGACGGTTGCTCTGCGGTTAATTCGATCTTCACTACAGATTTGATGGATTTGAATCCATACTTCCACGGGACGACCAGGCGGATCGGCGCACCGTTCGGGTTGGGCATGGGCTCACCATATAAACCGGTCGCCAGAATGGTCAGATCGTGCATGGCTTCGTCGAGCCGCAGCCCTTCCTGGTAGGGCCATGGATAAAACGGGCTTTTCTGCCCGGGCATTTCCTCGGGGCGATAGACGGTTTCAAAGCGGACGTACTTCGCATCGGCGGTTGGCTCCACTTCCTTCAACAGGCTTGCCAGTGGGAAACCGTTCCACGGGATGACCATGCTCCAGGCTTCCACGCAGCGCAGGCGATAAATGCGTTCCTCCTGCGGGTATTTGCTGAGCAGGTCCTCGATGCCATAGGTTTTCGGGTTGTTCACCAGCCCATAGACTTCCACGGTCCAGGGCTCGGCGGTGAAATCTCTCGAGAGCGGGTTGACACCTTCCTTGTCGGTGGTGAACTCGTAGAAGTTATTGTAGTTCGTAATATCCTGGTAGGAATTGGCCGGGTCGCCAAGCTCGTCGGTTTTCGCGGGAAAATCGGGGATCTCCTCCGCCGGGGAATTTGATCCCGTGACACTGGGCGCGCAGGCAGCCAGCAGTGCAGAACCGGTCACGATGCCGGCGGCTTTAAGAAAGTCGCGCCGCGAGAGATACAGCGAATATGGCGTGATCTCCGATGACTTGATGGGGATAGATTTGTATTTGTTATCCATAAAGACCTTTATTGTGATTCTGTCATTGCGAGGGCGGTGTTTTTCGCCTGAAGCAATCTCCACCAATGAGGAGATTGCTTCGTCGCAAAGAGCACTCCTCGCAATGACATGTTATTTCTCTTCCAACAATGCCTTGATATTTTCCTCGATCTCTTTATATCTGCCTTCGCCGATGTGCACATAACGGATGTGACCTTGTTTATCGATGAGATATAACGTTGGCCAGTAATGATTCCTGTAAGCTCTCCATGTGGCGCCATCGTTATCCTGGGCAACCGGGTACCGGATATCGAAGCGAGCAATCGCAGTCCTTAGATTCTCCAGATCTTCCTCGTACGAGAACTCGGGATAATGATTGCCGATGATCACGAGTCCCTGGTCTTCGTAATTGCTGTGCCATTCCTTCAGGGAAGGCATCACGTTCTGACAATTGATGCAGCCGAACGTCCACATCTCCACGAGGACGACTTTGCCGCGTAGATCGGACAGTCGCAGATGCGCATCGACGTTCAACCAGGTATCGTTTGTCAGCTCGGGAGCGAGTCCGAGGTCTGGCAGGGAAGCGAGTTTGGATGTACCTGAGCCCGTGGATGAAAGATCACCCTGCCGAGATGCACACCCGAAAAGAATGAAAGCCACCAATCCGAACAGCAATCCTTTCATAGTCAGCCTCCTTGACGTGTCAATTCTAAGAAAACTTCCTTACGAAAGGATTACGTTAACATGAAAAGACCCTAAAGGTTTTTCGCCGTATTCACAAGGGGAATCTGGCATGAAACCTTTCGGGTCTGGTTAAGGGATATGAAAGGTGAATTGCGTGCCTTGGCCCGGCACGCCGTTACTTTTCACGCGTATATCTCCCCCGTGCGCACGAACGATGCCGCGCGCGATGGCAAGTCCCAGCCCTGCGCCCGTGCCGCGGTGGCGGGACCGCGAAGGATCGCCGCGATAGAAGCGCTCGAAGATATGCGGGATATCCTCGGCGCGAATTCCTTCTCCGGTATCGCTGATCGTCACTTCCACGCCTGAGCCGGTGCGCCGCGCCTGGACTATGACCTCGCCTCCGCCCGGCGTATGGCGTAAGGCGTTACTGATCAGGTTGTTGAGCACGCGCCCGATGGCCTGCGTGTCCATTGCCACCGGGTCGACGTCTAGCTCCACTTCACCCTCGAGCTTGATGTCTTGTTGCTTGGCCAGCTGCGAGAAGCTTTCGAGTGTGTCTGAGATGAGATCGGTAAGGGATGCTTGCGCGCGGTGCAGAGGAAATCCACCCGCATCCAGCTGCGACATCTGGAAGAGGTCATCGATCAACGCCGAAAGTGACATCACGTCGCGCTGCGCGGTGGAGAGATAGCGCTTGACCATCTCGGGTTCATCCACAACGCCATCGGCGAGCGCCTCGAGGATGGCGCGCATCGACGTGAGCGGAGTCTGCAGGTCATGGCTGACCCAGGCGATCAGGTCGCGGCGCAGGCTTTCGAGCTCGCGCTGCTTCTGGTCGGCGGCCTGTAACTGTTCCGCCATCTGGTTGAAGGCAGTAGAGAGCGCGGCGACTTCGTCCCGTCCGTTCACAGGCACGCGTGTTTGCAGATCGCCACGGGCAAGTTTTTCCGCCGCGCTTTTCAACAGGTTGACGCGCTCGGTGATAGTGCTCGAGAGGAAATATCCCAGGATCATGGCGATACCGCCGGCAAAGATCAGCAGGACGATTGCCAGCAAAAGATCGTGCTCACTGGCAAACATCAGCTCGGCCGAGAACCAGACGTTGAAGAAGGTGAGCAGGCTGGCAAGTGCATAGCCGCCCAGCAACGTCCAGCGCAGCGTGGGCGATATGTTGATCCAACCCATGCGATATGCCAGATATCCGACTCCTGCTGATACGAACGCGGTGATGCCCAGGAATAAGGCCATCAACCCAAGCTCGTTGGAGGGAGGCGCCATCAATAGCTTGAAGATCGCCAGCGAAATGGCGACAATCAATAAAACGCCAAATAACAGGCGGGCAAGCATGGGAGTGCGGGAAAGAGATAGTTTCATCAGAGTTTTGCCACAGAGGCACGGAGAGCACAGAGACTCTTAATTTTCTACGCGTCTCCGTGACTCAGTGGCTAATATTCAAGGCTCAAACTTATAACCAACACCCCAGACGGTGAGTAGCCGCATGGGATGTGATGGGTCGGCTTCGATCTTTTCGCGCAGACGGCGCACGTGCACGGTGACTGTGCCCGGGTCGATGTAAAGCGCGCCGCCCCACACGCGCTCCAGCAGCTGCTCACGCGTAAAGACCTGTTTGGGATGCCGCGCCAGCAGGTGAAGCATGTCGAACTCCTTGGCGGTCAGCTCCACAGGCTCGTTGTTCACGGTCACAACCCGGCTACGCGGGTTGATGCTCAGCTCATCGAAATCCAGAGAGCGATCATAATCCGCTTCAAGTTGCTCCCTGCCTGCACGGCGCAGCACCGCCCGGACGCGGCTGACCAGTTCCTGCGGGCTGAATGGCTTGACCACGTAATCGTCCGCGCCCATCTCAAGACCGGCAATGCGGTCGATCTCCTCGCGGCGCGCCGTCAGCATGATGATCGGCACATTCGAACGGTCACGCAGCCAGCGGGTCAGGGAAAGCCCATCCACCTCGGGGAGCATCAAGTCCAGGATGACGAATGCGGGCATCTCTTTTTCGAAGAGATTCATCGCCTGCCTGCCATCGGAAGCAATATGCACACTGTAGCCCGCGCGCTTGAGGTACAGGCTGACCACCTCGGCAATACTGGCTTCATCCTCCACGACAAGAATGAGATTCTCGTTCATCAGATGAAATCATACTCCAATGAGAAATGAATTGGTATATGTGTTCAGAAATTCGTAAGGATTTAAATTCCCCATGTTTCGCCCGTGCTGGGTGCACAAACGATGTCAAATCGCTCAGCCTTCCGGTGTCTCCTCAGATCTTTGTAACTGGTCATACGAGAGGATATGGTCCCGCCCGGCCTCCTTGGCGGCGTACAGGGCCTTATCGGCCGCGCGCAGGATCGCCTCGCGCGTCTCCCCGTTTTTCGGGAAAGAGGCGATCCCCATGGAAATCGTCATGGTCAGGCTAAAGCGTCCGTAGGCAACATAGAGGGAGTTCAAGCGTTTTCGAAGCTTCTTTGCCCGTTCGTAGGCTGTGTGATTGTCGATGTTTGGCATCACAAGCACAAACTCTTCACCGCCATAACGGCAGGCAAAGTCCCCGCGTCGGCTCAAGTTAGAAAGGGTACTCGCAAGGGCTCGAAGAACCTGGTCGCCGGCTTCGTGCCCGTACATGTCATTTGTTTTTTTGAAGTGATCGATGTCCATCATAACGATGCAGAGCGGATAGTTCTCACGCGCCGCCCGGGCCAGCTCACGGTCCAGGGTCTCTTCGAGATATCGCCTGTTGAAAAGATTGGTGAGCGGATCGCGTATCGCCTGCTCGCGCAGTTTGCTTTGCAGCTGCTCGATCTCGACCAGTTGGGATTGCAGGCGTTCATTGGCGTAACGCAGCTCCTTCTCGGCCTGCTTGCGCTCGGTCACGTCGCGGAAGACCATCAGCCGGCCGCTAAAGCGCTGGTAGCGGTCATATAACGGGGTCACGCGCAGGTCCAGATAGCGCGGCGGCCGTTGGGGCACCTTAAGCTCCGCGCGCGTCTCGACCTCATCCCAGAGGAAATCAGTTTTGCCCATCCAGCCGGTGAACACCTCGGCTATGTTTTTTCCCACGTACGATGACGATCTGCTTTCGAGAAAATTCCCCATGGCCGGATTGATATCCACAATGCGGTTTTGTAAATCGAGCACCAGGACGCCATCATGCATGGTTTCAATCAAATGACCGCGCGCGACAGGAATCAGCTGCATAAAACGGGCGCGCAGCATAGAAAAGACAAAGATAATTCCGGATACACCGAACGCTAACGGGGCAAGTTCCAGATGATTGGAAGCCTTGAAATTGAGCTCGTTAAAAACATTCCCGGCCCACGGTAACAGGGCCGCGATCAGGATCAAACGATACTGGTAGCGGTACAAAGGTCCTGAGCGCAAGGCGCCCTGTCCCATCAGGAAAATGCCGCCCGCGATAACAATGTAGGAGTAAATCGCGTTGAAAAAGTACCACGGTCCGCGCGTTAATTCGACCGCCACGAAACCATGCGCCTGCGTGATACTCAGGGAGCGATATAAAAGATGATGAGAGGAGTTGGTCCACTGCATGAAGAGAGAAATAATCGGTTGAATAGAAAGGAGGATCAGGTTGCGTGGGGTCAGCCAGGACTCGTTGCGGGTGAATGCCATGGCGAATACAAGGAATAGCGTCGGGATGGCGGCGATCCCAATAAACATTATCCCGAACCAAAAGATCTTGGCCTCCACAGAAATACTCATCCAGCGTGTGGCATAGCAGCCGGACCAAACCGACATAGCGAGCAGCAGCAGACTTAAGGCAAAAGAGCCTGGCGCAGAACGTCGCCAGGTTGCAATGGAAGCGGTCAAAGTGATCAACGCGGAGAAAATCGAAATAAACGCGTAGGTATGGATTTGGATGGCCATGTCTTGCCAGTTTCTCTGTTTACCGCCAGTCCCATAATGCGCAGGATTTTATGTAGAACGTTGAAGCGGTATGGCTTATTGTAGCCTTCCATCCCATGATTGACTTTGCAAGCGGTTTACAGGTTCTTTGGATAAGAAAAAGCCCTTCAAAATTGAAGGGCAGGCAGGTCAGGCATTCGTTTTCCCCGGGCGGTAACAGCAGACGGGCACTACCTCACTCTTTGCCAAACGACTGCACCGCGGACTCCGTGCTTTCATACATGGGGATGTTCTGTAAAAATCCTGTAATTCCCAGCACGTTGTAAATTTGCGGCGGCGCGTTGCATAATTTCAAATGGGCGACGCGAAATTGATCTTCCTTCGGGGTAAAGATCTGATACACCTTCTGGAGCGCCCGCATCCCCGCGCTGGTCAGGGTATCGAGATCGGTCATATCGATGAGCAAATATCGTGCGCCGTTATCATAACTCGTGCGTGCGGCTTCGAGCAGTTGTTCCTCGCTTTGTGCATCCAGCCAGCCGCGCAGGTGGAAGACGGTGATAGGCACATCAGCCTCCGTTTCCTCTCTTGAAATTCTCAGATCGCTGTTCATGGTTTGCTCCTCACTCCATATACCTTGACAATTATTGGATGATAACACGTTCACGGTGTGAACGATGCTACGCGGGGCTGACGTACTCCGCACTTACATAGCCGCGCTGGCTATTCGGTGCGCGCACGTATAACCATTTATTGGCTTTTCCGATCTTCGCCTTGGCCTTCTGGGCATTCTCAAGCACAGTAAGACGCGTCCCGGCTTGAAGGATTGTCACCAGCGCGCCGCCTTTCGATGCGGTCTTGCGTAGTCGCAGCCCACTCGTGCTCACCGCGCTGGAGACCATCACAACCAGCTTGTCATCTTTCTTTTCTTCGACCGGCTCGGGCGATGGGACAGGCGTCGATGGCACACTCGGGGTCGGAGAAGGTGTAGCCGGTGTCTCGGGTGTGGATACCGGCGGTTCACTCACCGGGACCGGCACGGGGGTCGTCCCCGGAACAGCTTCCAGATACCATGCCGCAGCAAAGCCTTCCTGTCCCTGCGGCGTGCGGACTCGGACCCACTGGTTGATTCCACCGATCTTCGAGGCGCCATCCGGCTCGAGCAGGTCGAGCTGCGTCCCGGTGGGAACCGTTACAACGATATTTGCCGGGCTGGAAGTGTCTATGCTAGAGCGCACGTTCAAGCCCCAGGTGACTGTATCCTTCACGCGCGCGCAAGCCCCGCTAGTTGGAATAGGAGTCGTGGTGGGTGTGCCTGACGGGGTTGTCACAATCGGCCCACCAGAGCCATACGCCTCATATAAGATCACATGAGAAATGGCGCGCTTGAGCGGATTCCCTCGCGCGTAGCGCTTCATCAGCAGATCTTCTTTTGAAATATCTGTCTGGTACGGCCAGGGGTCCAGCATCAGATAGTCATCGTCCTTTTTGCCATAGGCCACCACCCAGTGAGTCTGGATGCCGGGCTCGTTCGAATAATCCACCTGGACAATGGCAGGCTGGCCGGCTGCAATCGCGGCGTCGATCTGCGCGAGCGGTGCATCGCTGGTAGAACACGGAATGAACGCCTTGAGGCTCACGTTCGGGTAGATCTGGCTGACCGCTCCCCAGCGGATGCCTGCACTGACAAAGCCATTTATATTCTTCAGTTTTTGGTTGAGGGATTTGGGTGTCTCTGTGTATCCGTGCCCC
>DATHTL010000002.1:0-27068 GCA_035463255.1 Anaerolineales bacterium
TGTGGGATCGGGTGTAATGACAAAAGACGTGAGACCTTCCCACTTTCCACTTTCAAACTTTCCAAGCACATCCTCACCGGTCAGCCACTTCCCTTCATGGGTGATTCCGATCTGAGTCACTTCATACTTGGCAGGGTCGAGCACAGACAACACGGAGCGCGCCGACATCAGCGAGACCTCGTGCTCACCGGAGCGTCCACCAAACAGTACTGCCACATGAAGCTTCTTATCAGTCATTCAAAACCAATCTCTAGTCTCAAGTCTCTAATTACCAATTACTAATTACTTAGTTCTAACGGCGCTTCGTTTGCGCCCTTTCGGGGCTCAGCGCCAGAGTTGGGCTTTTACCAATCTCCAACCAGCTCAATCTCCAACTCCAACACAACGCCTTGCGTTTCCTTCACTTTTTTCATTACCAACTCGATCAGGGCGCGGATGTCATCTGCTTTCGTGGTGCCGTGATTGATGAAGAAATTTCCGTGCACCGGGCTGATCTCGGCATTGCCGATGCGCGTGCCTTTCAGACCAGCGGCTTCGATTAACCGGCCCGCGTAATCCCCGTTGGGGTTCTTGAACATCGACCCCATACTGGCGCCGGGCGGCTGGGTGGCTTTGCGATGAGCACTGAACTGTTCGATGTGCGTGGTCACTTCCTCTTTGGTCGAGTTCATCAAGCGCAACTCTGTGCACAGCACAATTGCGTCCAGCTCGCCGCGTTTCAGGATGCTGGTGCGGTAGCCATAGCCCATTTGCTCGGCAGTAAATTTCTCGCGTCCACCTGTGGCCGTAATCAGCTCAGCCCAGATCAAGTTGCCCGCCATATCGCCGCCGAACGCGCCTGCATTACCATACACCGCGCCGCCGATCGTGCCCGGGACCGTGGCCGCCCACTCGAGACCGGACAATCCTTTGGCTGCGCAGCGATTGGCGAGGTTGCTGAAGATAACGCCCGATTCGGCTGTGACCGAGGGCTCATCGCCGTTATGGAAGCGGACTCCCTTCGCCCGGTTCAGTACCACGACGCCGCGGACACCTTTGTCACTCACCAGCACATTCGAACCACCGCCCAGCATGAGAAAGTTGATTTCCTGTTTGCGTAACAACTTGATGGTTCGCGCCAGCTCATCGGCAGATTCAGCCGTGATGAGGATGTCTGCGGGTCCGCCGATGCGCGCGGAAGTATAAGGCGCAAGAGAGACATTCTCTTTCACCTGGTCGCCAAGCTTGGCATATAAGACATCAACAGGATTTGCCATTACAACCATTTCTAACTCACTCGTCTTCTTCCTCTAACTTTTCGATCAGCTTCTCAACGTTCTTTTCAACTTTTTCCTGTTCTTCAGCGTCCTTTTTCCTTTTCTCGCGCTGGCGCGACTCTTTGTCGAAGAAAGCGAGAACCATTTTGAGCGGAGGCAGGAAGAAAGTCTCTTTCCGCTCTTCACCTTGAGGCTGTGAAGCGTCTTTCTTCTCTTTTTCATCAGACATTTGCTTTCACCATTTCTCCAAACACACTACCGTTCCTGTAAGCCTTTCAGCACACCCGCACTGATCTGGTCGGCATCGCCTGCAGAGAGCACGAGCACCACGTCGCCAGATCGGAGGTGTTGCAGCAAATAATCGGTCACTTCAGCGAGGGTCTTGATATAACGCGCCGAAAAATGAGGCATGGCACTCACCACCTCTGCAGAGGTGAACTCCTCTTTGGGTTCACGCGCGGCATACACTTCCGTCACGATCACTTCATTGGCATCCTTGAAGGCTCGCGCAAAATCCAGGAAGAGCGTCTTGGTACGCGAATACGTGTGCGGCTGCCAGACGGCCCAGATGCGCGCCCCGGGAAAACGAGCCCGCGCACCTGCCAGCGTAGCCTTGATCTCCGTCGGGTGGTGAGCATAATCATCATAGATGCGGATCCCGTTCACTTCCCCGCGCAGCTCAAAGCGGCGACCCGTGCCGGTGAATTCACCGAGGGCTTGCGCTGCCTTCCTGCGCGAGAGACCGAGCACGCTCACGATCGTGAGGACCGCCAGCGCATTGCGGACATTATGCTGACCGGGCACCTGCAGCGAAACTTTGACAGAGGCAGACGTTTTGCCGGCCAGATTCGTCATGGCCGAAAAATCAAAGCCGCCGCGCTCATTGGGCTTTACGTTACGCGCCTGCATCCACAGGGGAGTATTGATCGTCATCTCATTTTGCATGCCGTAGGAGATCACGTTTATGCCCTGATTACGAGCATGAGGGATAAGGGCAGCCGCGCCTGTATCTTCGGCACAGACGATTAACGTTCCATCGCCTGGCAGCAGGTCCACGAATTTTTCAAACGCGTGATACATGGACTCCAGCGTCGGGAAGAAATCCGGGTGGTCATGCTCAAGGCTGGTCACCACGGCAATTTGCGGCTTGAGCCCCAGGAACATGTTGTCGTATTCATCGGCTTCAATCACAAAGATATTGCCGCTGCCTGCATGCGCATTCACCCCGAGATTATTCACTGTGCCGCCAACAATGAAGGATGGGTCGCGTCCCAGCTGCGATAAGACCCAGGCGGTCATGCCGGTGGTGGTCGTTTTCCCATGCGTGCCCGCAATAGCAACGCCGGTCTTATCTTCCATCAGGCGACCGAGGAAGTCTGAGCGTTTGTACACGGGGATACCTGCAAGCTGCGCACCCTTGAACTCCGGATTGTCTTCGGTGATCGCAGAGGAACGTATAACCCAATCGGCTCCGGTCAGATTGCGCGGATGGTGACCCACATACACGGTCGCACCGGCTTTGCGCACTTCTTCGGCAAAAGGAGTCAGAGCGCGGTCAGAGCCGCTCACCGTGTATCCGCTCTCCAGAAGGAGGCGGGCGATGGCGGAAAGACCGCTTCCCCCAATGCCGATGAAATGGACGTGTGTCATATTCGTTCCGTAGTTTGTTAGTTCCTTCGTCTCATAGTGGGCGCTCCGTTGCGCCGACGGATGCACCATTAGATATAAACCACCAGGACAAATACAAATGCCAGGATGATGGCAAAGTAAATGCCGGGTTCGCCAAGCAGCTGCGGCGGCATGTACAGCATCATCTCGTTCACCTGCTGCACCAGCGCCGGGTCGACGGGCCGGGAGATCACTTTTTCAAACGGATAATTCGCAGCGTTCATGTAGTAAATCACGGTCCCGGCGATCAGATAGCCGTTGACGGCACCCATGATCACGCCGAAGAGCGTATCCTGTAGACGCTCGCGGGCTGCCCGGGAGGCGAGATGCGGGATGCTGACAACCGTCTGATAGCCAAAGTAAACCAGCGTGAGCAGAATGATCGTCCGCATCCAAAAGAGCGATGGATCCGACTCTTGCAGGTTCTGGGCGATCGGGATGTATCTGCGAATGATGTGGTTGAGCCCGAGCGCCAGCACCACACTGAACGAGACCAGCAGCTCTTTTGCCCAGCCGCGCATGCCGCCGACGATGGCAAAGAGGATCACGTACATCCAAAACAGATAGACAATGCTCATCATAGTGTTACTCTCCCGCCAGTTCGATCAGCGCACTGGCGATCTTCTCTGCTGCGCGTGGATGAGAGAGCTCGAACATCGCGGCACGCATGGCCTTGAGCTTGTTCGGGTTCTCCAACAAGACATTCAACGTGACCGGCAGTTCCTCGTTGAGACGGTCATCCCGCAACATAATGGCAGCGCCGCGGCGAGTGAGATAATCTGCATTCACCTTCTGGTAGCGCCACGCGTGAGGGTACGGCACGAGAATGGCCGGCAAAGCAAACAACGGGTACTCACCCAGGCAGCTCGCACCGGCACGTGATACCACCAGGTCGGCGGCAGCCAGCGCCGCTCCCATCTCGTGCAGGTAGGGCATTGCATGGTAACGAGCCGCGAGCGTTTCAGGTAATTGCTTGCTCGTATGCTCGACCATGTCCCAATCGGTGTCGCCAGAAATATGGATCATCTCAACTTTTTCGAGCAACGCGCTCAAGTTGTTGAGCACAGTCAGGTTGATAGACCGTGCACCTTTGCTGCCACCGAATACCAGCAGGACGGGAAGCCTGCCCGAGATGCCAAGGTGCTGGTGCGCCGTTTGCCGGTCCCACAATGAGAGATCGGCCCGCAACGGATAACCCGTGGAGAAGACTCGTTTGTTAAAAAACTTTTGTGACTGCTCGGTGGTCACTGCGATCATGTCGGCAAAGCGGGCCAGAGATTTTAAGGCCATGCCCGGCTCGATATCCGGCACGTACAGAACGGTTGGAATGCTCCGTCCGGCAAGCGCCACAGGCACAGCCACATAACCACCGGTAAAGAAAAGGACGTCCGGTTTAAAGTCATGGAGGATACCGCGCGCTGCCAGCACACCGCGTGCCAGCAGCGTCAGGTTGCGCGGCAGGGCCGCAACGCTCACTCCATGTACACCGGCAGCGGGGATGGATTCGAAGGGAATGCCCTCACGCTTCACGAGGGATGCCTCCATGCCACCTTCGCCGCCCACCCACAGCGTCTTCACGTCTTTAACCTTAGACGCGAGTGCGCTGTGAACGGCGAGGGCGGGATACACTCCGCCGCCCGTTCCGCCGGCGCAAATCAATAACCGCACCGAATGACCTCCAATCGTTTTCTTCCTGCTTGACAATCTCACCGCTCTGGCGGGAGATATTCAATATGATGCCAACCGCAGATAATGTCGAAACCAGGTTCGAGCCACCAGCACTAATAAAGGGCAGGGCATTGCCTGCAAACGGCATCAGCCCAACCATGACGGACATGTTGATGAGCGCCTCCATGCCAATCCAGAACGTAATACCTGAAGCCAGCAGGGTACCCAGCATATCGGGCGCGCGGCGGGCGATCACCAGTCCCCGCCAGACGAGCGTCGCGTACAAACCCATCAGCAGCATCGAGCCGAACAGCCCCAGCTCCTCGGCCACAACGGCGAAAATACTATCAGTAGGTGCAAAGGGCAAACCTGTTAATTTAGTATCAGCTTGCCCGAGCCCAACCCCGAATATGCCGCCTTTGATCACCGCCTCCAAAGATCGTTGTACGTGATACGATGATTGTGTGGGATCCTGCAGACCAGCAAGAAAGGTAGCTACGCGGTCCTGACCGGTTGCACTGAATTGAACGACGATCCATCCCATGAAGACTGCCAGGATCAACAGAAAAGCAATCTGGCGAATATCCGCGCCGGCCAGAAAGAACAACAAGCCGCCAAGAATCAACACCGTGCCCGCCGCGCTCAGGTCTGGCTGCAGGTAAATGAGACCGCCAATGATACCAAGGATGACGCCCAGGGGAATTAAACCCAAGCTCACATCGTGCAGGAAATCGCGTTTTGCATACAGCCAGATGGCAATATAAATGACAGCCACAAGTTTTGCGATCTCCGAAGGCTGGTACGAACCTTCGAACAGCGAGCGGGAGGCACCCAGGCGGATCTCGTTGATAAACAAAACAGCAACCAGCAAACCGATCGTTCCCAGCATGGCGAACACAGCAAATTTGCGCCAGTGGTGATAATCAAAGAGAGAGAGCGCAGTAGCAGCCGTGACACCTAGCAGCATCCACCGCACTTGACGCCCGAACATATAAGTGGAGGAACCGAATGCCTCATACGAAAAATCGAATGAGGCTGAATACAACATGATCAAGCCAAAGACTAGCAGCGCGATCGTTGTCAACATCATCGGGATGTCGACACTGCGCGCCAGCTTTTTGGCTGGTGTAAACGGTACACGCTCGTTTACGAAAGTTCTAGTACCCATTCTCTAAACCTTTCTCCACGTTCTGCAAAATCCTTAAACTCATCAAAACTCGTTCCACCAGGCGATAGCAGGACGACATCGCCTGACTCGGCAACTTCCGCAGCCTTGAGGACCGCCTCTTTCAAACTGTCCGCGCGGGTAAGAGTAAAACGCGGCTCGCGCAACCCGAGGCTTTCCAACGTTTTCTGGATCTTCTCTGACGCCTCACCGAACAACACCACATGATCGACGCGCTGGTTGGCGAGCTGCATCAGTTCCTCCCACGGGAGGTTCTTGTCGCGCCCCCCGAGCAGCAGCACGATCGGCTCCTCAAAGGCACGGATTGCAGCGATCGTGCGTTCGGGTGCCGTGGCAATCGTGTTGTTGTACCAACGCACGCCGCGCAATTCGCGGACCAACTCCAGTCGGTGCGGCACGCCGCGAAATTCCTCCACGGCCTCGAGCATGGCATCCAGCGGGAAGCCCGCCACGTGACCGATGACAAACGCTGCCAGGGCGTTCGCTACATTGTGATCGCCGGGCAGCAAGATCTTTTCGCGCAGGATCAGCGGCAGATAAGCATCACCATCGCGAAGGTTTAATAAGCCATCCTGCAAATATGTTCCGTTCAGGCCATCCTCGATCTCATCGAGGCTGAACGTGTATAACTTGCCCTTGACCTTGTTCCGCAGACTCCAGGCTCCTTTGTCATCGCGCCCGAGGACAGCCGAATCACTTTTACTTTGAAACTCAAGGATCCGCGCCTTGGCAGCCGTGTAGGCTTCCATGGTGCCGTGCCGGTCCAGGTGATTCGGCGTGATGTTCAATATCGCCGCCACATTTGGCGAGATGCTCATCTGATCCAACTGAAAAGAGGACAGCTCCAGAATGGCAACATCATCAGCGTGCATATTGTCCACGTAATTGATCAGTGGGTCGCCGATGTTGCCGCCAATGTACGCTTTATCGCCGTAGGCATTTTTCGCCATGTTGCCTACAAGTGTGGTCGTTGTTGTTTTGCCTGCCGACCCGGTGATGCCGATCGTTTTGCAGGGCACCACTTCCATGAAGATCTGCGAATCATTCGAAAGCGGGATGCCGCGCTTGATAGCCTCCGCGATGATCGGCAGTGTGAGCGGCACGCCACCCGAGGGACACAGCACATCGGTGGAGTCCAGCAGTTCGAGCGGATGCCCGCCCAGCGCCCAGTGGATCGGATATTCGGCGAGCGACTCGCGTGCCACGCGCAGGTCATCCTCGCCGCGCATATCACTCAGGGTGACCTGGGCTCCATGCAGCGCAAGCCAGCGCGCCAGGGCTAAGCCCTGCCGTGCGGCTCCGAGGATCAAAACGCGTGCTCCAGTCCAGTTCGTCTTCATATTAAACAAGAGCCAATCCCATACCGACCATTGCAGCCAGCAGACCGATCAACCAAAACCGCTGCACCACCTGTGTCTCGCTCCAGCCGAGCAGTTCGAAATGCAAATGGATGGGTGTCATTTTGAAGAAGCGCTTACCCTTGGTCAGCTTGAAGTAGGTCACCTGGATGACAACGCTCAAGGCCTCGCTGAGTGGAATGATGGCGATCACAAGCAGCAGCGGCCACTGCCCTGTCATCAAAGCCACCACAGCCAGAGTTGCTCCAAGCGCCAGCGATCCCGTATCGCCCATGAACAATTCTGCCGGGTGCACATTGAACCATAAAAAGCCAAACAACGCGCCGACGATCGTGAAGCAAAAGCGCGCCAGATAAAACTGTCCCTGCATCAGAGCGATTCCGCCAAACGCCGCGAACGCCGTGGCAGAGATCAAGCCGGCCAGCCCATCGAGTCCATCTGTGAAATTGATCGCATTCGATTCGCTCACAATGATGAATGCCGCAATGGGGATGTACCACAAGCCCAAAAACATATCGCCTTTGATGCCCGGCAGGCGCAGTTCGGGGACCTCCAGAACATACTTCAGCACCAGGGCGGTTCCCAGCGCCAGCACCACCTGCCCCAGGAACTTCGTACGAGCACGCATCCCTTCCCCGCGTCGCTTACCGCGAATCCCTTCCCAGTCATCGATCGCGCCCAGCGCGGCATAACCCACCAGCACAATAAGAGGCACGAGCACCGAGCGCCCGATGACAGTAAAACCGATCAGCGTGGCGGCGTTGAGCATGGAGGTCAACAGGAGCACGGGCAGGATGAACAGCACCCCGCCCATGGTGGGCGTTCCCATCTTCACGTTGTGATGGCCCGGCTCGTCTACCCGTATCAATTTGCCAATCCTGAAATGTCTTAGCACGCGCAGCAGCGGCGGTCCCCAGATGACCGTCATCACAAAGGAGAGCATGGCCAGGCCAAGGACAAACGTGGTCTGCCTCATGAGCGCGACTCCAGCATCGAAGTGATGCGATCCATGCGCAACCCATGTGAACCTTTGATCAACACGGTATCCTCTTTGGTCAGGTTGGCCTTCATCCATTCCAGCAAGGGCTCGAACTCATCGAATTCAAGGATGGCCGATTTCTTCATGCCCGCGCGCCGCGCAGCTTCCGCGATCACATGCGCACGCTCGCCCAGCGTGAGCAGGATGTTTGCCACTTGCGCGGCGCGCAGACCAACCATCTCGTGCCCGCTACGTTCATACGGACCGAGTTCCAGCATCTCTCCCAACACAGCCACTTTGCGCCCCTCCAGCTCATCGAGCAGGGTCAGCGCAGCCAGCATCGACTCAGGGGAAGCGTTGTAGGTATCATCCAACAGCAGCGCGCCCGTCTGGCTGCGAACTGCGGCGAGGCGCAACTGTGTATGTCCTTGATTCAGCCCTTCCAGAATTTCCTGCCAGTTCATGCCTTCGACCAGCCCCACCGCTGCAGCGCGCAAAGCGGTGTGCACGGAATGCCGACCGATCAACGGGATACGCACGTGCAGCGTCTCGCCCTGGTAATGCAAGCGAAAGCGGATACCCTCCAGTCCGAGCCCCACGACATTATCTGCCCAGAGGTTCGCTTCACGAGATAAGCCGTAGAAGAAGACTCGCGCCTTGGTCTTTTCCTCCATATGGCGCACCCACGGATCGTCGAAGTTCAGGATCGCCACGCCCTCGGGAGCGGGAGGCAAAGCCTGGACCAGCTCTGATTTGCCACGCGCGATCGCCTCCTGTGACCCGGCCCGCTCTGCATGGACAACGCCGATGTTTGTCACCACACCGATCTGCGGCAGGGCAATATCACACAAAAAAGCGATCTCACCGGGAACGTAGAATCCCATCTCAAGCACAGCCCGCTGATGACCTGAGCTTAGCCGCAAAATTGTCAGAGGCAATCCGATCTCGTTGTTCAGGTTGCCGGGACTTTTGAGCGTGCGGTAACGCGTGCTGAGAACTTCCGCCACCATTTCCTTGGTGGTCGATTTTCCCACGCTGCCCGTAATGCCCACCACACGCAGATCCAGTTTGCGGCGCCAGTAACGCGCGATCTGCTGCAGCGCTGTTACCGTATTCTCCACACGCAGGCAGAGCGGCGGGACCAGATCTTCGCGAGGAAACGAGTCGATCGATAAAACCGCGCGCAGGTCAAGGGTGCGGAAGGAGCCGTTCACATCCCGCTGGATTAAAGCAAAAGACGCCCCGCGCCGAAAAGCTTCCTCAATGAAATCATGCCCATCCACTTTTTCGCCGGGAACAGCCACGAACAGTGAGCCCGGGATCACCTGACGCGAGTCGACTACCGCTTCGGTGATAACAGTGGTAGCTAGGGGACGAAAATTCGTCAGGGCTTCGAGCGCGTCGGCGAGTGTCAGCATATTATTGGGATGCCAGTTGTTGGCGTACAGCGTCAGGTGGAATATTGAGCAGAATTACACTTTGTTCAGCTACTTTCGCAAAAACAGGTGCAGCCGTTTCAGAAGCCCAGATGGATGTGCTCGGGCTTTCGAGCCAGATGTAGACCATGAACTGCGGGTCGTCCACCGGTCCCCAGCCAACGAAGGAAACATTGGTGTGATAGGGGTCGTAGCCATAATCCCTTGGGATCTGCGCCGTGCCGGTCTTCCCCGCCAGGCGATAACCGGGCAGCAGTGCCTGTGAGGACTCTTGTTCCAGCGAGAGTGCCAGCATTTCGTTCAAGGTACGGGCCGTGCCCTCGGAGATGGGTGAGCCAGCGTACTGTGATGGCACGTTGTACTGGTGCCCGTCACGCACCATGGCATATAGAACGTGAGGCGTGACCATCCTCCCCTGATTGGCAATGGAAGAAGATGCCATGAGCATTTGCAAAGGTGTGACACTGACACCCTGGCCGAATGAGTTCGTACCGAGATCAACCGGATACCAGTCGCCATCCCCCGGGACCTTGAGCCGGCCGGTGGCTTCCCCGGAAAGATCCACGCCTGTAGCGCGACCCAGACCAAAGCGCTCCATGTACCCATAAAAGGATTGTGTGCCCATCTGTGAAGAAATCCACGCCAGGCAGACGTTCAGCGAGTGCTGCAAACAACCGAGCATGTTCTGCTGCCCCCAGGCATCACGGTTCCAGTTTTGTATGGTGATGCCCCCGACTTCGATCGAACCGGTATCGATGAAGGTTGTCTCGGGGCGCACAATCCCGGTATCCAGCGCGGCAGCCATCGTCAAGATCTTGAGCACGGAGCCCGGTTCGTAGGCCATGCCAATGGAACGGTTGTATTCACTGCCGTTGTCGTACAGCGAAAAATAATCGTCGTAGTTGTTCAAGTCCATGCGCGGCGTGGCAGCCATCGCCAGCACTTCACCGTTGCGCGGGTCCATGACGATAATGGTCCCGCTGCTTGCGCCGTAATCTGTCAGCGATTGATCGAGAATGGACTCGACTTTCGCCTGCAGGTCGCGGTTGATCGTCAGCACCAGAGTGGTTCCATTGGGTACGCGCGGAATTTCGGTGGCCTTGTTGGGGTCGCGCGGCACCCAGACCTGCACGGGGTTGCCGGCCAGCAGATCGTTGTATTTCTCCTCAATGCCAAAATAGCCGCGCCCGTCGCGGGTAACAAAACCCAGCACATTAGACGCCAGATCTTTTTCAGGATAACTGCGCTGCAGATGCGGCTTGAATGCCAAGCCGCGCAGACGCGCATCGTCAGCACCTAGCTGCTCGATCAGCTTCCGCATCCCTTCCACCGTCTCCATGCTGACGTAATCCTGGATCACTACATACTGCCAGCTTTCCGGTGACTCGGTCAATTTTTTGTAGACTTCGTCGTAAGGGAGTCCCATCTGAGTGCTCAACATGTACGCCATGGACTCGGGGTCATCCATTGCATTCAGGTCCACCCCCACCTCATAGACCGTCCGGTTCCCTGCCAGCAAATGGCCATTGCGGTCATAGATCTCGCCGCGTTCCGGGTAGAACATCTGGAACTCACCGGAATAGCGATCGCCCTGAGAAAGGAAGATGATCGCCTGCTCGCTGGTCTGAATGCGGATCATCTGCACGACCACCGCCAGCCCAACAAACGCCAGGCAGACAACGATAATCAGGGAACGCACGGCGTATTGCTGTCTCATGACTAGCGCGGTGCTCCCAATATGATGCGATCATCGAACCATTCGAGCAGCGATTCGGTGTATTCCGCGGGCAGCGATTTGATATGCGGGGTAGAGTCTTCTGCGGCCAGCAGGATGTCTGGTTCCGGGGTCACAAAACCGGGAACGGCCACATAATCGAGCTCACCCGGTTGGACGGGGCGATATCCCAGCTCGATCGCGCGCTGCTGCATCACCGCCGTGGAAGTCAAGTCGGCCAGTTGAGTCTCCAGGTCGGCGTTCTCGCGGTGGATGGTCGTGATTTGAATGCGTAATTCCTGGATCTCGCGCCCGGCCACTGCAGTGCGCGCGGTGACATCCAGATACAATGCCGCGATCATAGCGGCGCAGATCAGAGCGAGCAGGAAGACGCCAATCCACTGGCGTTGAATCCGCCAGGGGGCCTGTCTGTAAGCGTGAATAATTTGAGTAGCTTGTCCTTGCATAACGACCTTTATATTTGGGCGATTGGTCGCCGACTTCTTTAGCCACTGAGAACACAGAGACTTTGAGAAAAAACTCAAAGGGCTCGGTGAGCTCTGTGGCGGAGAAGTCTATAATTTTTCTACAATGCGAAGTTTCGCACTGCGTGCTCTCGGATTGCTTTTGATCTCTTCCTCCGAGGGCGTGATAGGTTTTCGATTTACCTCTTTCAGCGTTGCCTTGCGCTCAACCTCATAAATCTGTTCATAGGGCGGGTTGACCAAGTCCTTGCTCTGCTCGCGGAAGTAATCCTTGACAATGCGATCTTCCAGCGAGTGGAAGGAAATCACTGCGAGTCTTCCGCCGGTCTTGAGGGCTGCCACCGCCTGAGGGAGCACTTCCTCGACCGAAGCCAGTTCCTCATTGACAGCGATGCGCAGCGCCTGGAAGGTTCTCGTCGCAGGGTGGACCCGGTCACCGCGGCGGGGAGAAACGGATTCGATGGCAGCGACCAGCTCACGGGTGGTCTGGATCGGTCTCGCTTTCACGATGGCTCGGGCGATCTTGCGCGAGTCCCGATCTTCGCCGTATTGGTAGATCAGGTCAGCCAGTTCCCGCTCTGAATACGTGTTCACCAGGTCGGCAGCGGTCTGCGGCAGGTGTGGTCCGAAGCGCATGTCCAGCGGAGCATCGTGCTGGAAAGAGAAGCCCCGCTCCGGCGTATCGAACTGCATCGACGAAGCGCCGAGGTCAAGCAAGATGCTATCCACCACCTCCCACCCAAGTTGCTCCAGCTGCGTGGACAGAGAAGTATAGGAGGCTTGCGCCAGATGGATGCGGTCCTCGTAGGGAGCCAAGTTCCTGCGAGCAATCGCTAACGCCTGTGGGTCCACATCGAGACCCAACAATTGTCCATCTGGCGCAGACGCCTCCATGATCCCGCGGGCATGGCCACCCGCGCCCAATGTTCCATCTACATAGCGCCCCCCGGCATGAGGCTGCAACGCGTGTATAATCTCTTTGTAAAGTACAGGTTCGTGCGGCGAGTCGTTCATGGAATAACCGCTACGCGTGAGTCGTTAACGGTTGAAGCCGTTACTACGAATAACTTCTGGAAAGATCAAGTGTGGCGAAGCGCTGGTTGTTCGTCTCGATATCCTGCAACTGATCCATCTGCGCGCTCCAATCGGCAGGGTTCCAGACCTCGAAGTAATCGCCTTGCCCGGCCAGAATGGCCTCGCCGTTCAGTTCAATGACCTGACGTAAATTTCCCGGTACAAGGATTCTTCCAACACGATCCACTTCAACGGGATAAGCATTGGAAAGAATCAATCTACGCAGAAGACGCGCCGTTGGGTCCGCCAGGTTCATAGAGTTGATGCGGTCATAGACCTGTGCAAAGTATGCATCCGTCATGACCATCAGACATTTGTCAAAGCCCTGTGTGATGAAGGCGCCAGCAGCCAGCAACTCACGATAGCGCGCCGGGATCATCAGGCGCCCTTTTTCATCGAGATTATGCTGGAACTGACCCCAGAACCTTTGTGCTATAATTCCGTATTAACAGGTGACCGCCGGCGCAACCGGCGTCCTTACCACTTCTTACCACTTTCTCCCACATTATACAACTTTTCCATCGGAAAAAGCAAGTGGGTTTGTCCGATTTACTCATCCATCTTATGTCCTACTCCCTATGAACGCGTTACAACCTTTTACGTTTCTTGAATCACCTCATTGGACGGATTACGCGCTGCTCGATAGCGGCGATGGCCTGAAGCTTGAGCGCTTCGGCCCATATGTTTTCGTGCGGCCTGAGTCACAGGCGATGTGGAAGCGTTCGCTCGATGCCGAATGGAAACAGGCGCATGCCGTCTTTCAGCCCACCGGCGAAGAAAGTGGCGGGCATTGGGACTTTAAAAAGAAGGTCGATGAGAGATGGGAGATGAGATATATCCTTGATCCTTCTCGCGTTGATAAAGGCGAGTTGAAGTTCTGGGTGATGACAACTCCCGGCCGGCATCTGGGAGTCTTTCCAGAAGTGGCTGCGCATTGGGATTGGTTCAGTGGGTTAATTCACCACAGAGTACACGGAGAGCACCGAGAGGCAAATGTCTTAAACTTATTCGGATATACGGGACTTGCAAGTCTTGCTTCCGCAGCCGCGGGCGCGAAAGTGACTCACGTAGACGCTTCCAAGAAGTCCGTGAGCTGGGCGCGTGAGAACCAGGCGTTATCTAATCTGGCAGATCGCCCCATCCGCTGGATTGTCGACGACGCGTTGAAGTTCGTGCAGCGCAAAGCGCGGCGTGGCGTGAGATACGATGGCATCATTCTCGACCCGCCCAAGTTCGGGCGCGGTCCCAAAGGTGAAGTCTGGGAAGTTTATAAGTCTCTGCCGAGTCTTTTTGAAGCTTGTCGCGAGTGTCTGAGCAATGATCCCCTGTTTGTTGTGACGACAATTTACGCTGTGCGCGCCTCTGCCATCCATGTGGCGCAGGCGATGGAAGATATGATGAAAGGGTTTGGGGGAACGATTGAAATGGGAGAACTGGTCACGCGTGAGCAGAATGCGGGGAGATTATTATCGCAGGCAGTATATGCAAGGTGGGAAAGGCAAACTTAAGCTACGTCTTCCTTTTGTTTTTCATCAATAAGATATTCTCCAACTCCATTAACCACTCCAGCGATTTCTCCCACCTCTTGCGCGGATAGACCGCGAATAATTTATCCGGCCGGTCCCATTTGGGTCCAGGCGGGCCCGATTCATCTTTCATCATACTTTTTACGCCCCATAAACCCTTATAGTTTACCCATTCCGGCTCGGGATCTAAAAGGACTTGCTTCCACTGCCTTGATTGTGGATGCACTACTTTTCGATTTGACATGACACGCTTGAGATAACTGCTCGACCGGCCGATGATCTCTGCCCGCGGATCTCCCTTGTAGCCAATTCGGAAGCCATCCCCGGTGGCGATCTCTAGCGGCAGGCTGACGATATAGTGATCCTTTTCATCGCGCAATTTCTCGAAGGTCTCTTCAGTCAGCGCGGTAGCTGGATGGGTAGCCAGCTCGTGCAGCGCGATCTGGCGGTCCTTTTCGCTCGGGTTGAAAAGCAAGAACAGGAAATGGATCAAGCCATCGATCCAATAAATGAATCGTTGAAAGAGTCCCTCGTGAAATAAGCTGGCAGAACGGATCACTTGCGGCCGGCTGTAATTGGCATGCGATCCGAGCGCGACGTAGATCAACGGGTGTGTCGTCTCCCTACCATCCTTGTCCTTCACGCAGCGTACATCCTGCCACAACTCCATGGCGCCCGTCCCGTGTTGTGAAAGGAACACCGAATAGGGCTCATCGTTCTTTAGATAGACGGCCACCATCTCCCAATCCCCCTCGTGGTGGTTGATCCCATTGGCGGCGAGACGCCAGTCATTGAAGGCGTAAAAATAATGGTATTGCAGGCTTTTCCAATGATTGCCTTGCACATCTTCCCAGCGTGTAACACGACCATAATAGACCGGCTGCGGGTGCTTTTGAAGAATTTCCGCATACTGGTAAAAAGATTTACGCGCAATCATCTCGGTGGCACGAGAAAGCATATCCATGATGACGCCAGGCGCCTCAGGGATGATGTAATCGAAGATAAATTTCATCACCCGCACGGAAATATAAAAGAGCAGGAACAGGTAAATGGGCAGCAGCACCAGGTATTCAAGCTGCACACTGATAAAGGAGTGAGGGGTTAAGAAAAACCAGATAGGAATGGCTTCAAGCGCAAAGAAGAAAAGCGCCGCCAACGCCGCGGGGAAAAACCGCAAACGAATCGGCGAGGCCCGGATGTAAATGATGAACGCAGCCACCAACGCCAGCGCGGCAGCCACCTCCACACCTATCCAACCTGACATAAACCAGCCCACGCCAATGATCAACGCGGAAGAAATCCCCCACCACACCCAGACGTCGGAATCGATCAAGGGATCGTTGACAAAACGGAGAAAATACTCACTGCTTTCTAATTTCCCGATCCGTGTGACCAACGGCTCATGAGGGTGTGCCAGCAAACCCACCACACCCTGCGGTCCGCTGGGATGGATCGTACATTTTTCAAGATAAGGCTCCACCGCCATTGGGAAGAACCGCTCGCTTTTTGCGAAACGGAGAACAGGTTCGTATTTTCTTAACAGCTCGGAGTCGTCCATGGATAATATAAGTAAAGACCTTAAAGGTTTTTACGATGAATTGGGCACAGAGGTTGCAGGGAGGCACCCTGTGGCCACTATACTCTCTGCGATGGAAAACTTTTGGGTTTACCGTTTATTGGAAATACTGCAATGCCATGCGCAGCCGTTCTTCGGTATCTTCGGGCGCATCCTTTGGAAGAGCCTGGATCGCCGCCTGTGCCTCGACCACGGAATACCCCAGTGCAGTCAAGGCAGCCAGGACTTCACTATCTCGATCGGTCATTGCAGCGACGCCGGCCAGTGCATCCATCGGTTTGAGCTTGTCCTTGAGATGGATGGCCATCTTCTGCGCCGTCTTCTTGCCGATGCCGGGGACGCGGTTCAATACTTCCGTCTCGTCTGCAAAGACCGCCCGCTGCACGGCATCCAGGGTCAGCGTGGATAGAACCGATAGCGCTGCCTTGGGGCCGACGCCATCCACGCCAAGCAGCGTGTTGAAGAGCTCGCGCTCCTGCTGCGATTCGAATCCATACAGCGTCAACGCGTCTTCACGGACGACGAGATGGGTATACAGCAAAAGGCTCTCACCCGCTTTCGAGCGAGTACGCAAAGGGTTAGGAACAAACACGCGCAATCCCACGCCGCCGACCTCGACGACCAGGGCATTGTCTTCTACTTGTGCAATTTCACCACGGAGAGTTGCAATCATGAGTTTATTTTTACCACAAAGCAAGCGGAGTCAACGTCTCCTGACGTTGGCACGCCCCAGCGCAACGACTGGAGTCGTTGAGTCCATTATGCCAAATCATATCTTTTGGTACTGAGATGAGTGATTGCAATAGCTAATGCATCTGCTGCGTCGTCGGGCTTGGGGATGCTGTCCAGCGCCAGCAGGGCGCGTACCATTTCCTGCACCTGTTTTTTTTGTGCGCCGCCATAGCCGGCAACCGCCTGCTTCACTTCATTAGGAGTGTACTCGAACGCCTCTATCCCAGATTGCTCTAAGCACAACATGACCACGCCACGCGCCTGCCCCACGGCGAGGGCGGTTGTCACGTTCCTTGAAAAAAATAGTTTTTCGACAGCAGCAATTTCGGGATGATATTCACTGATAATGTCATGCAGCTGATCGTAGAGCATCACCAGCCGGGCAGAGGCCGTGGACTCCTTCGGGGTTAAGATCACGCCATATTTAACGGCGACCAGGCTTCCGTCCGGTTCGATACGCACGAGTCCGTAGCCTGTCGTTGCCGTGCCCGGGTCTATTCCTAATGCTAGAGTCATTTAAATAATCAACCGCAAAGCACGCCAAGTCCGCAAAGAATTCTTTTCAGAAAGCCTCGCGATCTTCGTGAGCTTCGCGGTTCAAAATCCTTATGCGCCTTCGAGTGCAGCGATCGCTTCGTCCGAGACCTTCAGGTTCGAGTAAACGTTCTGCACATCGTCGAGCTCTTCGATGGACTCGAGCGCCTTCAGCACCTGGACGGTGTCTTCGGCATTTAGCTCCACTTCCTGTTTGGGGCTCATGCGTAGACCTGCTTCCTCGGGCTGGACACCAGCGCTGTGCAAACGGGTGGCGATCTCCTTGAACGATTCTACGGGGCCGGTGATCTCGATATGACCATCCTCTTCCTCAACATCATTTGCACCAGCTTCGATGCCAAGCTCAAAGGCTTTGTCGAAATCCATCGCGCTGGACGGGAAAGAGAAAAAGGCAATGCGATCGAACTGCCAGCCCACCGCGCCCGGCTCTGCCATGTTCCCACCCGCCTTTGTAAACGCATGGCGTAGATCGGAGACCGTGCGGTTGCGGTTGTCGGTGACCGTTTCCACCATCACGGCTACACCGTGCGGAGCATAACCTTCATAAGTGATCTGTTCGAACGCCGCGGCATCTTTATCTTCCCCGGAGCCGCGCCGGATGGCGCGCTCGATGTTGTCCTTGGGCATGTTTTCCGAGCGGGCCTTATCGACGGCCAGCCGTAAGCGGAAGTTCGTATCGGGATCGCCTCCGCCTTCGCGGGCCGCGATCACAATTTCACGCGCAAGGCGTGTAAAGATAGCGCCGCGCTTGGCATCTGCTGCGCCTTTCTTTCGTTTAATGGTAGACCATTTTGAATGACCAGACATGGAAACTCCTTACAAAACCACTCTCGTACACCACGTTCGTGGGAAATTACGCAATGAGAGGCAAAATTATACCATCCCCTGCGGGGCGAAAAAGCCCACTCCCATCGCCTTTGGACCCGCGTGGACAACGATCGCAGGAGGTAGCTCATAGATGGGGATCTCGGAGACGGGCACCTTAGATTTCAACTCTTCGACCAGCGCCTGCGCTTCTTTCTCTGCCTCTACCTGTAACACGCACAAATGAGCTTCCTCCCCGCCTTTGCAGGACTCGGTCACCGTTTCCACGAGCCGCGCCAAAGCGCGCTTTTTGGTGCGCTGCTGTTCGAACGGCTCGATCTGTCCATCTTTGACCTGCAGGATTGGTTTGATCTCGAGCAATTCGGCCAGCAACTTCTTCGCCCCGCCAATGCGACCGCCTTTGGCAAGATACTCCAGCGTATCCACAAGGAAATAGAGTCTGCCGCGCGGGATCATATTTTGTAACTTCGCTGTAATCTCATCGGCAGATCTTCCCGCCTTGGCCATGTCATCCGTGACAAGGACAAGCGAACCCAGATTACAGGAGATCGTCTGGGTATCCACAACACGGATATCCACATCTGGAAAATCTTGCGCGGCGATCTGCGCAGAGCGGACCGTGCCGCTGGCCTTGCTCGTGGGCGCAACGACGACCACACTCTCGCCCTTATTCCTTGCCTCTTCGAACACAGGATAATACAGCGCAGGCTCCGGCGCGGACGTTTTCGGTAACGTGGGTGATGCCTTGAGCTTGCTCAGAAATGTGGCCGTGTCCAGGTCCCTGTCATCGTGATAGGACTCATCACCAAAGGTCACAATCTGGGGGATTAACGGAATGCAGCGTTCTGCAAGCAGCTTGCGGGGTAGCCCACAGGTAGTGTCAGCGACAATGATGGTCATAAGCGTATCTCCACCTTTAATTCTAGCCCTCAGCCACCTGTAGTTTAACTGCTAAATGAACTCAATTTTTTATTACAAAGCGCGCTGGTGGGTGTGATGCATTTTATAAAAATAGATGCGAGAATTTTCGCATCCACCTGTAGATTTTTTGGGGAATAGAAAACCTTGTGAAGGTTATGATCCCGTGAAGATCCCTGTTGTGCCAAACCTTCGCAAGGCTGATATTACTTTACATCGCTTTCGCGCGCTCCGCCATCTGCGCTCGAAGCTGATGCGTATCATGGTCGATCGTGAAGAGTGCGCCGAGGTAAAAGATAAAGCACAAGCCCCACGCCACACTACAGATCAAAAGGATGGCGGTCTGCAGGCTGAAGGCATCGGCGATGATCCCCGTCAGAATGGGGGCGAACGCCGCGCCGCCATTTTCGATAAAATATTCCACTGCCTGCGCCGTAGAACGGACTTCCGGCACCGTCACGTCATACACTGTCGCAATGACATTCGCCGACGAAAGCGGCATGAAGAGGGCAGTCAGGCACATGAAGATGAAGAACTGAGTCCTGGCTTCGACAGGCGTGGTAATCGCAAAGTAGAGAAAGATCGCACCAAGTAAAACACCTGCACTGGAAATAATGATCCGGCCTTTGTTTGTGCGCGTGAAAAGGATATCACCCAGCCAGCCGCCGAGAAAATAACCGCCTGCCAGGATGAGGATCACCGGCGCCATCGTCAGGAGAATGCTGTTTGCGTCGTAGCCGCGCTCCCTCTCCAAGTACCCAAAGAAGAAGAACGTAATGACATTCCAGGGGAAGACCCCCGCAAAGCCTTGCAGAAAGACAAACCACATGGTCTTCTTTTTAAAAATATCTCTGGCTTCTGCCCATGAAAATTTGAAGGCTTGCATCTCAGGCATGTTGGCGAACTCGGGCTCCGCTTTGCCGCGTGGCATTTCTTTGACGCCGAAGTAAATAAAGGCCGCAAGCACAATGCCCAGTGCTCCGGTGAAGTAAAACACAGAGCGCCAGCCGCCGATCATTGGCGCAACGATCAAAGCCAGGATCATACCGATCAGATATCCCAGTGGCTGTGCAAGCTGCAACACGCCATACACCTTGCCGCGCAAGGTGGGACCAAAGTAATCGGCGATCAATGTATACAGGCCGGGGTAAGAAGAATCGTCGATGCCCGTGGAAGCGCGAGTCACCAGAAAGCCGCCAAAAGTTCTCATCAGCGCGTTCAGCCAGGTCGTTGCTCCCCAGATAAAAGATGCAAGAGAAAGTAATTTTGCACGTGCATAGCGGTCGTACAAATATCCCCAGATTGGATAAAGAATTGTCGAAACGATCAGTGCACCGGAATTGATCAGTCCCCACTGTTGATTATTGATCCCAAAGCTCTCACTGATAGGAACCTGCAGCGAGCCGATCATCAACTTGTCAGTCTGGTGGAGGAGCATGAAGAAGAAGAACACCCCGACGACGAACCAGCGGTAACGAGAACTTTGTGGCGACATGGAACCTCTGCGATGATATAGGCTATTTTGTTACAGGAACCAGGGTAGTCGGATGCTAAATCTCCGGCTCGTCCTCATAAATGATCTGCCTGGCGAGGGCTTGCAATTCCTCCACATCGTTAACCTTCGCCGAATCAAAATACTGGGTAAGCAGATCAAGTGGGCTCAGGCTGCTGATGGCCTGTCCCTGCGGAATGCGAACGCGCGCTTCAACTTTGGGCTTTTTGACGAGATGGAACTCGAAGCAGCAGTCTGCATATTTGCGCAGCGCGGTCTCATCGATGAAGACATCCAGCTCGCGGGGATATTCCACCGTGAGCTTGACGATCGCGCCGGACATTTGCTTCGTGTCTGGCAGGTTGAAACAAAGGAACTCGGTTACGTTCTCACTCGATTGCAGGCTGGCCCGCCGTTCGATAAAGGGACGCGTCCCATCGATCTTTCGCCACTCCACTGTTGTCTGACCGCAGGCAACTTCGGCGATCACATAGAACTTGTCGTCCATGGCTTCGCCGAAATCCACGCGCTCAATGGAGCCTGGATAGATGACGGGCGGATGATAACCTTCATTTAAATTCTGCGGCTTATGGATGTGACCCAGAGCGACATAATCCAGCCGCCTGTCCTTGACCAGCGAGGTAGGCAGGACGAGGTCCGAGCCGAGCATCACCATCCGCTCTGCACCGAACATGGCGCCTTCCACAGAAGCGTGCGCGGTGAAAATCAGCGGCAGGCTTTTATCTGCTTCGTTGATCCAGTCTTCCACCAGCTCTGAGATGCGGGCTTCGATCTTCGAAAAGACTTCCTTCGGATCGGACCCGCTCACTTCAATGGAAGCCATCAAACCCGAGCGCGAGACCCACGGCATGGCAATGATCTGAACAGGCAGATCCCATAAATCAGCAGGTTTATGGAATTGGGGCTTCTGCAGCACGCGCACATACGGCACTTCCAGCGTATCGAACTCCTGGATGGCATGGGCGCGCCCGGTAGCAGGCGATAGATCGTGATTCCCTACCAATAATAAAGTTGGAATTTTGGCGCGAGATAATCGAATGATACGTTTTCCCCACTCTCGTTGAAAGGTCGGCGCAGGCGAACGATCTTTATAGGCATCGCCCGCGAAGATGACCATGTCCACTTTCTCATCAATCGCCGCGTCGACGATCGTATCCAGCGACTTGAGAAAGTCAAGTACACGGAGAGGCAACCCGGTCTCGGGATCGTGCTTGCCATAGTTCGCCATATCGATGTGAGCGTCAGCGAAGTGGAGGAGTTTCATAGTTTTATAGTTAAGTGGTTGATTAGGTAGATTTGTGTACCAGTAATCGGACTCTTCTCTTGATTGTACCTCATTCTCAGAACGAATGTTCACTAAATTGATACATCGAGATTATAAGCTAGCAGGGCGACTGCCAACTTCATAGATCGTCAAATTATTCAATTCTTGCAATAATTGAGCTACGAAACGAACAAACTATACAACTAAGGCTGGATTCCAAGGTCTTGCATTGCCTGGGTGGCCGGGATCCACTTGGGATGAACGGCCAGGGCATCGCGATAATCCTTGACGGCCAGGTCCGTTTTGCCGGCCATGTAATAGGCCCGACCACGCCAGTAAAGCGACTCTTCGAGCACAGGCTCGGCAATGGTATCGTTGAGGGTTGTATCGGCCAAGTTGATCACGTCTGTAAAGCGATTGGTGTAGTAATAGGCTTTGTAGGGTCCCGTCTGATACCACATCATGCGGTACGGACGGACAGATTCATTCGTATCCAGATCGGCATAGATGTTGAAGGCGTAATCATAAGCAATGGCTGCATCGGCATATTGAAGCAGCGCTATGTGACTGGTGCCCACATTGAACCATGCGAAGAAACGATCGATATCTGACAGCGATTGCGATTCCATTTGCGCGACGCTTAGGGCATGCTGGTTCGCCCACTGGTCATCCGTATACGGACCCAGTAGAGTCATGACTTCATTTGCTTTTTCATCGGGATACACGACGACAAATGCATAGTTGAAGGCCCGCCAGCCCTCCAAAAACGTGGATGTCTTGATCTTGCGGTTGGGCCCCGGCTCCGAGCCGGCGGGTTGATAGGTATCCTGATAAATAATCAAGTCTTGGGTATTGTCGTAACCGGTGACAAAGGCATAATGTCCCATCCAGCTATATTTGCCATTGACATCTGTTTCATAAATGCCCTTTTCGACAACCACCGGGAAGCCGGCTGCGACCATGCGCTTGAGCAAGTCAATGTTGCCGCCATAACGAACGACAGACTCCATGCCCGGCACGTTATCCATGATGTAATCCTGCAATTCATAGGGCATCACGTTCTTATCTTTATCGGTCGGCTTGACAGCTTTTCCCACCACATCGCGATTCCCCTCCCAGCCCCAGTAGGTAAGCGCCATAGCGAAATTCGCGGGTCCACAGTAGTTGAGCCGTCCGTGCTGGTCCTCGTATTTAACTCCCTCCAACATAACGGTGGCAGGCAGAGGCGTGGTGGTGACCGTCGGCGCGAGGGTGGGGCCAGCCTGGGGCGTGGATGTCGCCAACGGGGACGCTGCGGCTTCGGGCGTCAGAGTCGCCTGAAGGGTCTGGATCATCGCCGTGACGGCCACATCCAACTGCTGCTGTTCTGCCGGTTGAAACACAGCCTCCTCAGGCGGATTGACCAGATACTGGATGTTCGTGCGTAAAGACTCCAGCCGCCAGGCGAGGCGGCTGTGAATTGGTGGAAGGAAATAAAGACCAATGACGAGTAATACGGCAATGGGAATGACCCATCTACGATCGAAGCGGTCGTGCATGGCAAAGATTATATAACGAAAAAGACCCCGAGAATTTTTATTCTCAGGGTCTAATGTTTCTCTTATTCTCTCACTTCTATACAACCTTGCGAAGGTTTTCTCGCGATCCGCACGCCGCGGATAGCAACCTTCGCAAGGTTTAACTCATACTTTATTCTCTAACTTCGCCTTCGATGACGTCATCACCATTGTTGCTCTGCGGAGCCGGGCCACCGGGAGTTTCCGGTTGAGGCTGTCCCTGGGCATAGAGCTGCTGGCTCAAGGCATGGAATGCCTGCTCCACCTGCTCGCTCGCCCGCTTGATGCGGTTAATATCATCGCCCTGTGCGGCAGACTTGAGCTCGTCGATCTTGCCCTGAATATTCTGGGCCTCGGCACTTGGAACTTTATCACCCAGGTCACGCAGTGCCTTTTCCGTCTGGTAGACGAGGCTATCGGCGGTGTTGCGGGCGTCGATCAGCTCGCGGCGTTTCTTGTCTTCGGCTTCATGCTGACGGGCTTCCTGCACCATGCGGTCGATATCGCCTTTGTCCAGGTTGGTGGAGGCGGTGATCGTCACCTTCTGCTCCTTACCAGTAGCCTTATCTTTCGCCGTGACGTTGAGAATACCGTTGGCGTCGATGTCAAAGGTCACTTCCACCTGGGGCATGCCGCGCGGGGCCGGTGGGATGCCATCGAGGCGGAACCGCCCGAGCGACATATTATCGGTAGCCAGCGGGCGTTCACCCTGCAGCACGTGGATGTCCACAGCTGTTTGGTTATCCGCAGCCGTGGAATAGACCTCGGTCTTGCGAACGGGGATGGTCGTATTGCGCTCGATCATCTTGGTCATCACGCCACCGAGTGTTTCCACACCGAGGGAAAGCGGAGTGACGTCGAGCAGCAAAATGTCCTTGACATCGCCACCGAGCACGCCACCTTGAATTGCTGCACCGATAGAAACAACTTCATCCGGATTCACACCTTTGTTCGGCTCCTTGCCGTTAGTCAGGCGGCGGACAAGATCCTGAACCATGGGCATACGGGTCGAGCCACCGACGAGCACAACTTCATTGAGCCGGCTGGCATCCATGCCCGCATCCCGGAGCGCGTTCTCGAACGGCTTGCGGCAGCGCTCGAGCAAGTCTTCTGTCATCTGCTCGAACTTCGAGCGAGTGAGCTTCAGCTGCATATGTTTTGGGCCGGTAGCATCTGCTGTGATGTATGGCAGGTTGAGCTCGGTTTCCATCACGCTGGATAGCTCGATCTTGGCTTTCTCCGCCGCCTCGCGCAGACGTTGTAGCGCCTGGCGATCGTTGCGCAGATCAATGCCTTGTTCGCGCTTGAACTCATCCGCGGCCCAGTTGACGATGCGCTGATCCCAGTCGTCACCACCGAGGTGGGTATCACCATTCGTCGCTTTCACTTCGATCACGCCTTCACCCACTTCGAGGATGGAAACGTCGAACGTACCACCACCGAGGTCGAAGACCAGAATGGTCTCATTCTTTTTCTTATCGAGCCCATACGCAAGCGCGGAAGCGGTCGGTTCATTGATAATACGCAAAACCTCGAGTCCTGCGATCTTGCCAGCATCCTTGGTTGCCTGGCGCTGGCTGTCGTTGAAATAAGCAGGCACGGTGATCACGGCCTGAGTCACAGACTGACCAAGATATGCTTCTGCATCCGCTTTGAGCTTGCCCAGGATCATGGCGCTGATTTCCTGCGGCGAATATTCACGCCCGGTGACAGGAATCTTCACGCGCACATCACTGGCGGGTCCGGGGACCACTTCATAAGAAACCATCTTGCGTTCCTGCTCGACTTCGTCATAATGACGGCCGATGAAGCGCTTGATGGAATACACAGTATTTTCAGAATTTACAACGGCCTGGCGCTTCGCCGTCTGACCCACGAGGCGCTCGCCGTTTTTGTTGAAGGCCACCACCGACGGGCAAAGCCTGCCGCCTTCCGAGGTTGGGATAACGGTCGGTGTGCCGCCTTCCATGACCGACACAACGGAGTTGGTTGTGCCAAGGTCAATGCCAATAATTTTTGCCATTTCGCTACTCCTTGCATTCAATTTGATGTCAACATAGTTGGCTTTGATGAATTTACACTACACAATTTTTTTCAATGTTCCCATCTTACCCGCCTACTGCAAGAATAGTGTTAACGGAGTGTAGAAATTGAATTGGAAGCCCCCTCCGCACTGATGGGCACCTCCCCCAAATACGACAGTTAGTCAATGAGTACGCATGCCAAGTTCCCTTGTATTCGGGGGGGACAGGGGGGTCGGTCACGGTTCGCTGACTCTCAGCCAATCGAACGCCGCTAGGACAGGAGTATTTTCAAACGAAGAAGCGGTAACACCAACTTTACCCCCGGTGAGCTCATAGCGACTAACATCCACATTGCGGATGAGCGTTTGATCGATAAATAATGAAAGGATCGTACCCGAACAGATCAAGCCGATTTCCTGTGAAGTACCGCTGGGCTGGATGGCAGTCGAGGAGGCGGAGAGGATTGGCAGATAATCGGCAACCCCATCTGCCAGCCATTGGCCATAAAGCACGTTGTAGGTTCCATCTGTTGAGATGTTGTATTCGAACCACCCATCCGACTCGCTGTAGCGGCATACGAGTCCAATCGAGGCAGGGCTGCCAGCCTGGTTTGCAAAGCGCGCATCCACGCGGACATTCTCATAGTCTTGCGCGCCAAAGACGGCATAGACCCAATTAAAAGGAGCATCCATTTGCAATAGCAGAGTGCTGTTTTCCGTTTTGACGCTCGGAACCGCATCGCTGCCCGCCTGGAGGATCGCCCAGCTTGTCAGGGAGGCATCGAACTCATCGGTGAAGAATCGCGGAAACGGTGTCGATGTCGGCTCAGAGGTAGGAGTTGGCTGGGGAGTATTGGTAACAGGTACAGGCGTTGGCGGAATCGTTGCCGTTGGAAGAACGGGAGTTTCGGGGGTAGATGTGGCAGGGGCTGGTTGACAAGCACTCAGGAGGATAAGACATCCAAGAATAAAAAGTTTTTTCATAGCGCTTATTAAAACACAGTTGCCTGGCGCTTTGTTCCAGACAACGGCTTAATCGTTGCTATAGACGCTTTCCTTAAAGCAGAATGACCAGCCTGGGCTGGTCATTCCTTTGTGTGGAGATGGCGGGAATTGAACCCGCGTCCGAAAGATTCGACCCTCGGAAATCTACGAGCGTAGCCTGCCGAATTTTCTCATCACAGGGATCTCGGCGGGCAGGTAACCCTGTGACCATCTGCTGGTCTTAAGCACATTTAGCAGCGTCATGTGCAGCACTCACACCATTGTTTCGCCCGATCCGTCACCGGGTGGAGAACGGTGCCGGCGGACGCGCCCTCATCAAGGAGGACGGCTGTTATGTTACTCGCTTATGCAGCGAGGGGCATAGCAGCGTAGGAAGTGCGATTGGCACTTGATTTTTTGCGCTGAGTTTACGAGTTCGGCGCCTCTCGGCTCGCATTCCGGGACCAGCCTCTCCCGTCGAAGCCTGTCATCCCCAGATGCAAAAGTCATTATAGCATAGTCATGCAGGGGGAATCCATCGCCAGAGTCGTTGGTTAACGTATTTTAAATACTCTACAGCACGGGCATCCGCTGAGGATAACTCTACAGAATTATAATTTCCTTATCTTGCCGGACAGACTGCTTTATGCTAGACTGTTATCACTTTATAGGAATGATGCCATAATGAGTGAAAAAATCCTCATCATCGACGATGATCTCGACACACTACGCTTGGTGGGGCTGATGCTGCAGCGTCAGGGGTATCAAATCA
>DATHTL010000003.1:0-15836 GCA_035463255.1 Anaerolineales bacterium
ACGATCTGCGGATTCATCTCCGACTCTGTAGCCACGATCTCGCCCGTACGCAGATTGCAGAGATAAAGTGCAACCGTTGTCGAGCCTATATCCACTGCCGCTCCGTAACTGTCCGCCACATAGCCGGGCTGGACGGCAATCACTTCTTTGTCGCGCCATATGGATACAGTCACATTCCATTTTGCTTCACGAAGTGTGGCTGACAACATCCTCAAACGCTGGTAATCAATCGTCAAATCTGACCCCCGCGGCAGGTTCTCCTCTCCGCGGCGGACAAGTCCCATTGCCGTCTCAATTCCTTTTGCCAGTCGATCCCAATCGGCAATGGGACGTTCAAGATTCGGTGGCGCGAGCGAGACATAATATTTCCGAATGGCTGGCTTGATCTCGATGGCGCGCTCCCGTGCAGTCTTACGAATGATCTGCTTGTTGCCGCGACTTTCCTCGGGCACATTGACCAGTACATCCCCGAGCACTTTGCATTGGCATGCCAGGCGCACCTGCCCGATTTCCCAGCCTTTGTCCTGTAACATCTTCAACCGCCGCGTGAAATAACTGCGTTCCTCCGCTCCGGCAGGGGAGAGGTGCTCGCGCTTCGAGTCGATGTTGTATTTCTCGAAGCGCCCCTCTTCCACCAGGACCATACATTTGCCGCAGGTGGCGTTCTCGGCGCAGATCGACTCGATCTCCACACCTAGCTCACGCGCCGCGGCGCGGACGGAGGTGCCTTCGTCCACTTGTCCGCGGCGGCCTGAGGGTTGGAGAATGACGGTGTGTTTTTTGGTCATAATGTTACTGTGAGGGCGGGGTCACCCCGCCCCTACGGGGGATCTCTATTTTCGAGAACTCGGATTCGAGCTCCGAAAGCAGCGCTTCGGCAACATCCTCGGGGGAACCCTGGCGCTCGATCCACTCGCCGCGTTTGTACTGCGCGGCATAGTCTGCTGTGGAGGTTGCGCCTTCGGCCATGGCATAGGCATCGATCGCATTCTGGATCTTCTGCGAAAGCTGCTTCTTGACTGTGCGCCCCTCCCCTTCTACCACAAACGATTGTGGGATGTGTTTCCAATATGTGATCCGATACCGGGCCATAACCTACCTTCCGCCACCTTTCTTATGATTATCTGAAATTGAGCAACTCCGATTTTGAAGAAATGGCGGCACCTTCGGAAATTATATATAATTTCTATAAGACGTGGATTTTACGGGAAGATGAGTAAGAGGTCAATGGAGGAATATCTTCGATGGCGTATTATGACTTTTATGAAAGAACCTCCTGTACGTTCTTACAGGAGGTTCTTTCATGTTTTTTATCGCCCTGCACTCTACTCTGTTAGAGTGATCTTCCCCGTCCGAAAGAACTTCCCCGGCTCCACACCGATTTGCTGCGCAAGATGAATCGTCAACAGTTGCAGCGGGAGGATTTCCATCAATGGCAGTCCGATGGCGGGAACCTCCGGGATTTCAATTTGCCATTCGTTCTTCTCTGAACCGATCCAGAACGCGTTGACCTGGTAGCCGCGCAACTCGTTGAGCAGGCGCAAGTTTAGATCGCGGGTTTCCTGTGGACCGGCGAAAAGCAACACGGTTAATTCGCCTGTGGCAAGCTCCAGCGGACCATGGCGGAACTCGCCTGCCTGATAGGGCGTGGCTAAAAACTTGGCGGCTTCGCCTTGAATGAGCGCGCCCGTATACGTTGATGCCAGAGAGGGGCCGCGTCCAAGGATGGCGAGACGCTTGGGAAAACCAATGGCATTGCCGATCTGCTGCACATGGTTCTCCCAGTCTGCCAGATAGGTCTCGATTGCGAAGGCCGTCTGCAGGAGCTCCTGGCGCGCGGTTTCAACGTCTTTACCGAGCAAAGCCAGCGCGGCAAGCTGACCCACTGCGAGAGTATTCACATAGGTACGCGTCGAAACCGTATATTCGGATCCGGCATGGATGGGAATTTGCACTTGCGCCGCTTTTGCGAGCGGACTCTCGAGGTCGTTCACGGTCGCAATCAGGGCAGCGGGCTTTGGCATCCGCTCAAAATCAATGGCTGAGATGATCTCGGCAGATTTTCCTGACTGTGAGACCACCCAGAGCATGGTCTTCGATGTAACGAGCCTGGGCGTATGATGGATCAGTTCCGCGGTATCTACCCACAACGCAGGAAGCCCGGCGTTGACAAGGGTTAGCCACACCGGGTAGGACGCATATAACGAGCCACCCATGCCGGTGATCACAATGCGGTCAAACTCATTGTTTTGAATCGCGTTTGCCAGCGTTACCAGGGGCGCTCCATCGAATTGCTCCAGGGCTGTTTTCAGGGTTTCTGGCTGGTTTAGAATATCAAGGATGTAGGGATTGTTGGTCATCATGTCTCACTTAAAATCATATAGGCGCCGCCGTATAAGCCTGCATAATAACCTAGCTGGGCAGGCAGGATAAGTACACTATCAAACGGTACCATGGGATTGGGAGTTTTGAGTGCTTTCTTGAGCGTCGGCAAAAAAAGGTCTGCGCTTTTCATCACGCCGCCGCTCAGAACAAGCACGTCGGGGACGAACAAAGAAATGATATTGATGATACCCAGACTAAAATCACGCGCGGCCTTTTGCATAATTTCCACGGCAACCGGATCGCCTGCGCGCGCGGCCTCTGCTACGAAACGCGAGTTGATCTGATTTGAATCACCACCGGCGAGTACAATCAAACCCTCGTTATCCATCGCGCTCCGCGCAAAGCTTGCGATTGCCGGGCCGGAGATCAGACTTTCCCAGCAGCCGCGATAGCCGCAGTAACAGGCGGGGCCATTGGGGTCGATCAGCTGGTGTCCACCTTCGGGATGGGAACCGTCTACGCCGCGATAAATCTTTCCCTCTACAATCAGCGCGGTGCCTACGCCGGTCCCGACGGTGACCGCGTAGAGTCGTTTTGCATCGCGACCGGCTCCTCGCCAGTATTCCCCGAGCGCAGCCGCGTCGGCGTCATTTTCGAGGCGAACAGGGACCTGGAAGGTCTCGGTCAGTCTTTCCACAATCGGGACATTGCTCCAGCCTTCCAAAGTGTATGGATTGTTGATCAGTCCACGGGTGATATCGAGTGGACCTGTGCAGCCAATGCCAATTCCTAAGAGGGAGGGAGAGCTAACGGAGTCAAGAGTCTTCTCAATTAAATCTCCTATCAAGCGGAGCCCTTCCTCAGGCCCAATGGATGCGATGTTCGTTTCATCCTGAGCGAGGAGCTGCCCATCCACATCGAACACACCGACCCGGACGAGCGTCCCGCCAATGTCCATACCGACGGCAATAGGCTGGCTCATCCTTTGACCGCTCCTGCCGTCAACCCGCTGACGATGTAACGCTGGAAGATGAGAGAGAGAACCACAGGAGGAATGGCAGCCAGCACACCGCCGGTCATCATACCGCCAACATCGACCACATACCGGCCTGTAAATTCGGCAATCGCCACAGGGACTGTCTTTGCGCTGACTGTGCTGGTCAGGATGAGCGCAAAGAAAAATTCATCCCAGGCAGTGAGGAATACAAATAGACCCGTGGAAACAAGCCCCGGCGCAGAGAGGGGCATGATGATGCGCCAAAGTGTTTCGAGCCGATTGCAGCCATCAATGCGTGCTGCGTCTTCTAGCTCAACCGGAATGGTATCGAAGAAGGCTGCCATGAGCCAAATAGCAAAGGGTAATGCGAAGCTTAAATAGGTGATGATCAGGATCACAGGGGAATTAAATAGCCCGAAACGCGTGGCAAACAAATAAAGCGGAATGATCAGCGAGATTTCGGGGATCATGCGCGTGCCAAGAATACCAACCAATAAGGTCTTGCGGAATGGGAAATTCAAACGGATCAGGGCGTAGGCGGCCAGCGAGCCGAAGACCAGCGCGATCACGGTCACTGAAGATGCCACCAGCAGAGAATTCCATAACGTGATGCGGAATGTCTTGGCGACCTCAGACGTGCCCTCAGAAGGAGAGAGGATACTTAGGTAATTTTGTAAAGTTGGCTGTTGCGGAATCCAATGGATAGGCGTGGAGAGCAGTTCAGCGCGCGAGGAAACACTGGAGATGACCAGCCATGCCACCGGCACGTAAATAAAAAGCAATGCTAGCAGGACGAGGAGCACAAGCAGAAGAATGCGGAGTTTCTTTTTCACAGTTTTTCCTCAGGGCGATAGAGCATGCGAATGTAAATAAATGCGAGTACCAGTGTAAAGATTGAGATAAGGAAGGAAAGTGCGGAGCCACGTCCTGCGTGACCAAAGCTGAACATCTCAAGATAGGTCAGGTACGAAATGGTCACCGTGCCATTAGCCGGACCACCGTTGGTGATGACGTAGATAATATCAAAGGCGCGGAAGGCCTCTACGGTGCGGATGATCAGGGCCACGAGAATGGCCGGGCGAAGCAGCGGCAAGCGGATGAACCAGAAGTATTGAAGAGCGGTGGCGCCGTCCACGGAAGCGGCCTCCTCAAGGTCCGCGGGGAGTGTCGCCAGGGCGGCCTGCAGGATCAGGGCAATGAACGGAACGCTGTGCCAGATGTCTGCCAGGATGACAAGGTTCATGGCCATATTCGGCAGCGTCAGCCAGGGAATATATTTATCGATCACGCCGAGTTGGAGCAGGAGACCGTTGAGGGCTCCGTAGTCGGCGTTGTAGATCCAGCGCCACATCGTGCCATTGACGATCGTGGGAACCGCCCACGGGATGATAAGACTCGTACGCAGGAATTGCCAGCCCGGTGGGTGTGCATGGATCAATTGTGCAATTGTCAGCCCCAATATAAGCTCCAAACCGACCGAGACAACTGTGAAGTAAAGAGTGCGCCCGATCGTTTGCCAGAATATCGGCTCTCTCAGCAGATCAATATAATTCCCCAGCCCAACAAAGGTCGACTCTACGTTGATTCCGCGCGGCACCTCAAACAGACTTAAATATAAAGTGGACAAAATTGGCTGAAGTGAAATTCCCAGAATGATCAAAAAACTGGGCAGGATCAGTCCCAAGCCAATCAGCGCGTCTTGTTGTGCCAGCGTCCGCTTTCGTTGCATATACTCTCCAGAAAAGGATGGGGACTGCGCGTCCCCATCCTTGGAAGTGAACGTTGTGGCTAGTCAGCTAACTCAAGCCACTTGGCAGCGGCATCATCCAGCGCCTGCTGCGGTGTCTTCTGCTTGGTCAAGGCTTCCTGAAGGGCAAGCTGCAGCGACTTGGAGGCCTCCGGATAATACGGCACCTTTGGGCGAACGTGCGCGAATGGGAACTGTACATTAAACATCGGCACGGTCACCGCGTTGGCGGGTGTGTAGCTTTCCAATTTCTCCAGATTCTCACCTTCGAAACTGGTCTGCCACATCGGCAGCAGGTGAGCGGAGTATTTGTTCTGAATGCTCTCAGAGGTGAGGAACTCGATGTATTTCCAGGCAGCATCCTGATTGGGAGAGGTGGCTGCCACCGAGAAGCCCATGGAACCGTTGATAGAAGCGCTCTGTGCGCCTGAGCCCTCAAACGCAGGCATGAGCGCCATCTTGATCTTGCCTGTGACCTGGGATTCTTCCGTATTGAAGTTGACCAGGTCATACATGTAGGTCCAGTTCACCGCGTAGGCAGCCTTGCCCTGCGAGAACACATTGCGGACATCTTCTTCCACATATGAGACCGATGCAGGATTGGTGTATCCATCGTCGATGGTCTGTACCATCCAGGTGAGGGTCTCGACGCCGGTCTCGTTGTTGAAGGCCGGCGCACCGTTTTCATCTACGAGCGAGCCGCCGTTGCCGTAGAGCAGGATGACCCAGTCACAGATGGCGGCTTCGTACTGTCCCCACGACCAGACCATCGGATATTCCACAATGCCCTGTTCCTTTAGCACTTTCGATTGCTCGATTAACTCTTCCCAGGTGGCCGGAGGAGCGTCGAAGCCCGCCTGCTTGAGAAGCTCTTCGTTGTAGAAGAAATACATTTCATCCAGCAGCCAGGGCATGCCGTAGACCTTGCCATTGACGGTGGTAATATCCCAGGCTGCGGGAAAGATCTTGTCGCGGCGTTCCTGGCTGAGGCGATCGGTCACATCCAGCACGTAGCCGGCCTTGGCAAATTCGGCATACCAGATGTCATCGGCGAGGAACACATCGTATGCCGGTGGAGTGGATGCCATGGCAGTCGTGACCTTGTCATGCAGGGCATCGTACGCCACGTATTCGATCTCGACTTTGATATCGGGATTGGCTTTGTTGAACTCCTCGACAATGGCGTTCATTTCCTCAACGGTTGGGCCGGCCTGTTCCATTGCCAGAACACGGATCGTCGCCGGGCCAGACGCCTGCTGGGGTTGGCAGCCAACTACGCTCGCGATGAGCACAATGGCCATAAGCGTGAACAACATCGAATGGACTCTTTTCATCTTCTTCTCCTATGATCAATGCAGGTATATGTTTGATGAACGACGAGCAGAATTGTGTTTCGGAGCCTCCTTTGTGATTTACTCAGTGCGTTGAAAGTGAAAATAGAACTCGCTCTTGTCACCATTGGATACCGACCACCCATATTCCACAGGTGTGCCGTCCTGGGTATAAGCAATGATCTGACTCAAAATCGCAGGGGTGCCAGGCTTGGCTTTCAGATACTGCGCCTCTGTTTCGGTCAACCCGACAGGTTTGATCGTGTGATCCATGATCGATATGCTGACCCCATATTCATCATTGAGAACTTTATATAAAGATTCATCCTTCGACCAGTCGTGGCTTTCTAACGTAGGGAATTGGGCTGTGGAGAGGCAAGCCGTCTCAAGCAGGATTGGGACGTTATCTGCGAGGCGTACACGCGCAATCTCGAGTATCGGATCACCCTCCTCAATCTGCAGTGCACGGGCGATTTTTTCGGTAGCGGGGATCACCTTCTGGCTGATAAACCGGCTGCTTGGCTCGCGCCCGATGGAGCGCATCTGTTCGGTAAAACTGAGCCTGCCTGTCGCAATGGATGCCATGATCGGCTGGCGTACGAATGTCCCCACACCGTGTTTTTTTTCCAGCCAGTTTTGGCGGACAAGCTCATCGAGGGCGCGCCGCACCGTCAGACGGCTCACCCGGTAGATCTCTGCGAGATCCCATTCGCCAGGCATGGCTTCGCCCGGTTTGAGATGACCGTTTACGATGAGATCGCGAAGATTGCGTTCGATTTGATCGTAGAGGGGTAGTTTATTCTTATGATCGATCGCAAAGAGTTCATTTTTCATAGATATCTAGATGTCAGTACATCTATGATTATAAGAACACGCCTCGTTGAATCAGAAGTGTGTTTTGTAACTTCCTGCTTATGATGAAAGACTGTTTCCCGCCAGCCAGCCTGTTGTCCATGCAGATTGGAAGTTGAAGCCGCCGGTCAGTCCATCGATATTGAGCACTTCCCCGGCGAAGAACAAGCCCTCCACGACACGGCTTTGCATGGTTTTGAAATCGACTTCGTTGAGCTTCACGCCGCCGCAGGTGACGAACTCTTCTTTGAACTGTCCCTTGCCTTCGATGAGAAATTCCCCGGCTGTTAACTCGTTTGCCAGTTGTCGCAGCTCGGCCTTCGAAACGTCTGCCCAATTTTTGTCAGCGATAAAGAGTGCTAGTTGTTTCCATAAGCGAAGGGGCAGCTGTGTAAACGCAGGCTCAGCGCTCACTTTCCTGCGAGCATTCGCATGCCAATCCTTGTGTCTCTGCAAAACGTCCAGCGCCCTGTCAAGTGTATAGGTACCGAGCCAATTGACGAGCAACTGCGCCCGATATTTTTTCTCGTGCAGAATCCGCGCGCCCCATGCCGACACCCTCAAAACAGCTGGTCCGCTCAGCCCCCAGTGGGTGATGAGCATGGGACCGCTCTGTACTATTGAGTCCATTTTCAGTGTCACAGACTCTACGGAAACTCCTGCCAATCCCTCGATCCGTTTGTCTTTTATATTGAACGTGAATAGAGATGGCACCGGTTCTTCGATGGAATGCCCGAGCGATTGGACGATCTCACGCGTTTTGGAATCGCTGCCGGTGGCAAGCAATAATTTCCTCGCCTGGAAATGCAGAACATCTGCCTCTCTTTGGACCATAAGCCTGAATCCGTCATCTGGAATTTTCTCTGCGCCCTTAAGACTCATCCCTGTCTGTACCATTACCCCCGCGTGTTTGGCATTCTCACGTAAACAATTCGCTATGGTCTCTGAAGAATCCGTGACCGGGAACATGCGCCCATCGGCTTCGGTTTTCAATTTCACGCCGCGGTCTTCAAACCACTGCACTGTGTCCGCGGCTTGAAAACGCGTGAACGCGCCTCTTAACTCTGCGGCACCGCGCGGATAATAAGTGATCAGTTTCGCCGGCTCAAAACAGGCATGCGTTACATTACACCGCCCACCGCCAGAGATAAGTACTTTGCCAAGGGTCTGCCGTGCCCTCTCAAGAATCAGTACTCGCAGACGCGGATTCAATTCTGCACAACGGATCGCGGCAAAAAATCCCGCAGGACCTCCACCCGCGATCACCACATCCCAGTTGGGTCTCAAGGAGTCGCTCATAAGTAGAAAGATTATATTCGAGGAACAAAAGACCTCGCTGAAGCGAGGTCCAGGTAGCTGAGTGTCTGCCGATAAAAATTGATGATCTAACCTGTCACAGAGTTTTCATGAGTTGAGGCTGTAACCATCCCTTTGATCACCGAAAGATAGGCAATGATCCAGAGCGGCAGGGATGTGATCATCAGGCGGTCATCCTGCCCTGTGGAGATGCCGCTTGTCAGAAACTGCAGGAGGAAGCAGGCATAGAGTAGCAGAATTGTTTCCTTGTTCTGCACATATTTTGGTGAGAGCAAATAGTACGCCACAAGCGGCAGCATAATCAGGTGAAGATAGGCTGCGGCCGTGTTCATGGTAACGGAAAATTCTTTCATGCGATTGCCTTCGCCCAGTGCAAAGAAAGAACCTGTCAGCAGATTTGAATCAATTAAGTGGCTGCGGACGGTTAGCAGGGTCATCCGCTGGTTGTTCCACAGATAGGCTAACTGCTGCTGCGTATCCCAGTCTTTGATCAACTCCATGGTCTCCCGCCACTCAGTCCCTTCCGTATGCAGGTACACATCTGCGACGAGATAATTCTTAAATGTGTAGCTGCCAATATCAGACAATGTCGGCCTGCCAATGGCGAGTGACGATAATAGAAGCTGGATCCAGACCGGAAGAAGGAGCAAAGCGATAACGCCGACCTGTCGCAATCTGGCCGTCTGCCTGTATTGCCACAATACGTAGAGAACCAGCAGAATGAGGAATATCAAGTATATGGGTTTTGTAACGGTTGCCAGTGCGACTAACAATATCGCGTAGTAAATACGATTCACCAGTGTGCTGGTTAATATCCACCCAAAGGCAGAGATCAGAAGGAGGTTCAGAGTCTCCGTCATGCCATGGAAGGTGAGAATCAACGGAGAGGGATGGGAAAAGAAGAAGCCAGCCCCAAGCATGGCAAAGACAGTGGACCGGGTCGTGTTCTGCAGAGCGAGATAAATCAGAACTCCGCTTCCGAGCCACTTCAAAAACTGTATGATCCACAAGACGTTCTCGGCGCCACCGCCGAACAGGGTTCGCGCCAGCCCCAGGAGAAGGGGATATAGCCAGGGACGATTGGAGATGTCGATGACATTTTCACGCCCGAACAACCATTCTCCGGCGGCGCGGTAGCTGCGAGAGTCGTTTGCCCACCAGAAAAATCGGTCCGGCTGATCGATGTTTACTTTGCTCCCCTCGAGTCCGGTGAGGTAGTATGCCCACTGGAAATAGTACACAATGGCGACGATCAGAATAATCAAGAGACCAAGATAGAGGTCTTTTTGTCTATCACTTAAATTTTGTATGGTCTTCCGGGAAAAAAGATTCTTCATTGAGAGTGCTCATCCAAACAGGATGGGAGGAATTATAGCATTGGCATTATGGATTAAAAAAGCCGTTCCTGAGAACGGCTTTTTCTGTATGCAAAAGAAACGCCCGAGCTTTCGTTCGGGCGTTTCGTAGTACTAGATATTAGTGGTGTCCGTGTATTCCACGGTCTTGCCTTCCGAGGATGTCCGGCCCTCTTCAAGGAGCGTTTTGAGCCGGATGAGATCCTCATTCATGGCCTGGCGGGGGTCCACACCGAAGAGCTGGGCGACAGCATGCCCGACGGCACCTGCTGGCGGCACATACGTCATCTGAACCGTGACACGCGTACTGCCGTCGCGGTTTTCATCGAAGCGGACAAAGCCAGAGCTATGAACCTGTGAATCGGGCAAGGTTTCCCAGGCAATGACATCATTCGGGATATCCTGTGTTATCCGCGATTGGAACTCAACTGTTGTTCCGGCAGGGCCAGCCACTTTCCAGGTGGACACATCCTCGCGGACCGTAATTTCCTTCACATGGTTCATGAAGAGCGAGAAATTCTCGAAATTGCGCCAGAAGCGATAGATCTCATCTACCGGCGCAAAAATGTTAATGGCTTTATTGACGCGGATAGCATTGTCACCCATGCCCAGTCCCAACAGACTGCGCGTATCCAGATTAGTCACACCGCGGGCGGTAAGAACCAGACCGGCCGTGCTCAAGACAGGTTTTGTTATGCCTTTGCGGGTCAGACCGTACAAGGTCAGCAGGCTGCCTCCTACGCTGCTCAACAGGCGGGTAGCGGGCGACCAGTTGGACTGCTGAAATTCGGACACCGCGCGGCGTCGAGGAGAGGGCTCGCCTTGTAGAGCAGGGATATCCTGCGGATTGTCAACCACTTGCAAGCGGTTCTCAACACCGTGAACGCCGCGCGTGCGCAGGGCAGTCTTCACAATGGACTCTTCATCTTCGCGCAGGACGGGTCCGGTCAGATAAATAATGCCGCCGTCAGCGTTGACACTTACACCGCGGGCGTGACGCGCCAGGCGTCCCAGATTGCTGCGCACACGTTCTTCCAGGATCCAATCCGGAGCGCCCTGATCACTCAATCTGGCAGTCATTTCAGAGAGCATACCTCTTGTCCTGTTGCGGGTATCCTCCATCGCCTTATCGATCGATTCGTCAATGTCATTCACGAACCTGTTGGCCTTGTCACGCACCATGGCGCGCCTGCGATTCCCATGTTGTGGATCCATGAAATACATCAAGCCAGCCCCTATTCCAAGAGTAGTTATTAACGTCTTTAATCTCATATCAGCCTCCTTAATATTTTTAGTTTATTAGTAAACTGCATCCCAGTTAATTCTGCATCTAGAGGTATAAACAATATCCACTAACCCTCGATCGCGCAAGTGGGTTTTTCCCTAGTATGAGTACTGGTAAGGCACTATCGGTTGTAACAGGACAGGGAGTTTTGTGACGTTAAACATACCCAGGGTACAGAGGTACCCTGGTTCTTCCTTTATAGCATGAGTGACCCGTTCTAAATCGGAATTTGCGCCCCAAACGTCTCTTGCAAGCTCTGCACAACTTCATCCACTGCCTGTAACACATCCGCGTGGACGGTTTCACCGATTTCGTTCGATCCCGGCTGGATACCCAACAAAATCACATGGCAGTTCAACTCCAGCGCCAAATAATGCGATAGTATCGAGAGTGGTAGGCTGTGGGTCGAAGCGCTCATACCATCGATAAACTCTTCCGGGATCAATTGAATAGCACCTGGCTGTTCACCCATATCTGCCGCATCTACAAACAGCACCAGATCGGGAGCGAACTTACATAGTTCTGCCGTCCTGTTTTCAGGAGCATGCCCGGCCGCCAGAATGAGGAGATTGTCCATGCCCAAAGCGGATTCCTGCAAGGCGTGGGCAACCAGCATCCCGGCCGCGTCATCACAGCGGAACGAATTCCCAACCCCGACGATCGCGATTCGGGGCAGTCCGCTTAACTCAGCCGTCAGTCGGCTCAGCAGCAGGTTCAGCGATTGATTCCAGGAACTTTGCAACATCCTCATTCTTACCATAGTAAACCATAAACTTCTTGTCCAGGGCGGCGTGTTCCCATTCCTGGTTCGACATGGCGATGCCCTTCGGCTTGCAGTTCACCATGCACTGACCGCAGTAGATACAGCGGTCCATGTGATACTTCATCACGTACTGCTTGGCTGCCCGGTTCAGGATGACCAGCTCGATCGCATCGGAAGGGCAGTCCTTGACGCAAAGACTGCAGCCTGTGCATACAGATGCATCGTACGACAGGATGCCTCGATAGCGCTGTGGGGGAGCAATCCTCTCCACAGGGTACAGCCGGGTCGTGTGCTTCGTAAAAAAGGACCGGATCACATCTTTGAACATCGAGCCGATTCTCATAGCAGACCACCTTTCAATAAGATCGTCACCAGGATCTGAGCCAGCACCAGTATGGCTCCAAAGCGCCACCACATGCCCACCGTCTGATCGATGCGCAGGCGGGTGAGCAGACTTTGGAGCAGAGTCATCAGGAAAAGGACACCGAGTGTCTTAGCGAGGAATGGCAAAATGCCATGTAATCCACCCAGATAAAATGCAGAGACTAGCGTGATACCAACGATCAATTCCGCGGATTTGCCCACCTTAAACATGGCCAGGCCACGTCCGCTGTATTCGGTGAGCGCACCGGCGACAATCTCTGTCTCAGCTTCCGGCGCGTCGAACGGCGGCAGTTCCAGCTTTCCCATCAGCCCGATCAGAGCGACAATGAAGCCGATCGGCTGGCTGATGGCAAACCAATGATCGGCGGCATAATCGTTGATGCTGCTGATCTGCCAGCTTCCGGCAGCCAAGGCCGGGCCGAGCAACGCCAGCAGGAACGGGGCTTCATAGGCAAATAACTGGGTCAACGTGCGGGTGGCGCCGATCAGCGAAAAACGGCCGCCCGTATTCCATCCGGCCAGGCCCGTGCACATGGTCAACAGACTGAGGAGGTAGATCGTTACTATCAAGTCGCCGGGGAAGCTGTGGACGGGAGCCAGCCCCATCAACGGAACATATAAAGCGGATGTGAGCGCGCCCGCGATGGCCACAATCGGTAGACCAACGAACAGGACGCGGTTTGTGAGCGCAGGTGTGATCTGTTCTTTGGCAAGAAGCTTGACCACATCCGCAAAGGGCTGGAACCAGCGCGGCCCCACGCGGTTCTGGAAGCGCGCCACCAGTTTGCGGTCCACCCACTCATAGAACATGCCCGCCAGGATCAATGACAGACCGGCAGGAAAAATCAGCAGGGAGATCAGGGGTGTAAGCGTGTTCATCGGTTGTAATACTCAATTCCGTGTTGGCGCAACTGTTTCCACGATAAGGTCTGGCGGTCACCGGTCTTGCGGACCGTCGTGATCATCCGGTCGTTACACGAGAAACAGGGGTCCATCCCGGCGATCAGCATGGGCACATCGGCAAGCTGGCGCCCGACTGCTTTCTCAAGAACCGAGACCCAGTTACACAGGCTGGGCGTGCGGGCGTGGATGCGCGCCGGTTGCTCTCCGCCGTTGCTCTTGATGTAGTAGAACAGCTCCCCGCGCGGCGCTTCGACTCGTGAGATGGTCTCGCCGGCCGGGATCTTGCGCGGCATCCGAACCGTGAGCGGACCTTCGGGAAGGTTATCGATGATTGTGCGGATGGCAAAACAGGAAACGAGCAGTTCCTTCAAGCGAACGACACAACGCGCTTCGAGGTCTCCATTCGTCTCGGTCACGCCGCTGATGGGGAAATGCTTGTAGGCGCCATAAGGTGCTTCCACGCGTACGTCACGCAGCAAGCCCGAGGCGCGAGCGGTAGGTCCTAACAGACCAAACTCTTCTGCTTCTTCGCGGGAGATCGTACCGATGCCGCGCGTGCGGTTAAGGAACATCGTATCGGTGGTCACGACATCCAGGTAATGATTGATGCGCGTCTCAAGATAGTTCAGACCTTCCTTGATGGCTTTGGCCTGTTCCAGTCCGATGTCACATTTCACGCCGCCCAGCACATTTGCGGAATAGTTGACACGGTTGCCGGTGATCTGCTCGAGCAGGTTCATCACCGTCTCACGATCCCGCCAGGAATACATGAACAGCGTGTCGAAGCCTGCCTCGTGCGCTGCGACTCCCAGCCAGAGCAAATGGCTGTGAATGCGCTCGAGCCCTGCGACCAGCTCACGGATGGCCTGCGCGCGATTCGAAACTTCCACTTGAGCGAGTTTTTCAACTCCCAGGCTGTAGGCCAGGGCATGGGTATGTGAGCAGATGCCGCAGACGCGCTCAAAGAGATACAGGTTCTGGATCCAGTTGCGGCTTTCGGCGGCTTTCTCGATACCGCGATGGGCGTAGCCCAGCCGCATCTTTGCTCCGGTGACAATCTCACCATCCACGGTGAATTCGAAGTGACCGGGCTCCTTCAGGGCCGGGTGCTGGGGACCGATCGGGACGACGAATGTGCTGTCGCCTACCACTCCCACTTCCGGCAACTCATCCGCGCGGCGGCCTTCCACGGGTGCGGCTTGCTCGATGGAAAAATCGGCTCTCAGGGGGAATACATCGTCGGGCCAATCATCGGGGATGAACAGGCGCTCGTTGCTGGTGGCACCATTGATCTTAAAGCCAAGCATCTCATGCAGCTCGCGCTCGAAGAACGCCGCAGGAGGGATAATGTCTTCAATGGTGGGTAACGCCATATCGCTCGTGCGAGGGAGTTGAATGCGCAGAGTGGTGATGGCCGCACCATTGCAAAAGTGGTAGAGGGCTTCCATGTTTCCCGCGGCCGGCCCAAGGTCAGTACCGGTGATCGCAGAGAGGTAGCCCCAGTGCGCATCATGCAGGGCTTTGACTGCCGGTCGCAAATTGCCCGCCGAGAGGCAGACGTCCAAACGGTCGGACGCAGGATGGGTCACTTCTTTATTCCACGGAACGAGCAGTTCTTCAGCCTTCTTTAAGTTCTGTTCAGCGTTCATGCAGCGACCTCTTCAACGATGTGCTCTGCGCGGGCAGGGCGCGGGTTGCCTTCTTTCAAGTGGGTGAGCAACTGGATGATGCCATCCACAATGGCTTCGGGGCGCGGCGGACACCCGGGGATGAACACATCCACCGGGATCACCTCATCCGTCGAGCCGCCGACGTTGTAGCAGCCCCGGAACACCCCGCCGGAGATGCTGCACGAACCCACTGAAACCACAAATTTGGGCTCGGGCATTTGCTCATAGGTGCGCAGCAGTCTTTCACGGGCCTGGCGTGTGACCGGACCGGTAACGATCAACACATCTGCATGGCGCGGGCTGCCTTCGAGCTTGATGCCGAAGCGCTCCACATCGTAGCGCGGCGTGAGTGTGGCCAGAATTTCAATGTCGCAGCCGTTGCACGAGCCGCTGTTGAAGTGCACCGCCCAGATGGAATTGAGCCGCGCCCAGGCGCGCACTTGCTTGATTACCTTTACCCATAACGGATCATGTTTAATATCCATAATTCACCATTCTTATCCAAGGATCAACGCGATCAACGCCAATATCAACCCGAGCAGATATACACCCGCTACGGAGGAAAAGTCGCTACTGCCGATCATTAACACACCCAGGTGCAGGACCGCAAAGAACAGGGCGATGACAAAGAACTGCCGGTATCCTGGCGCAGCCGGGAGAGGATCATGCTCCTCACCGCTCGCATAGCTGGCAGTCTTGAATTCGGTCTTGCGTCCTGTTGCAGAGAACAGTTTTCCGAGACCGGATACGATGGCGACCACGCCAACGTAGATCAGAAATGCAACCAGAGGAGAAAGCAATATACTTTTCATTGTTAACGTCCAAACATCTGCATAAATCGTTCGGCCGCCGGAATAGTGAACCATTCCACCAGCCCGGGGAAGAAACCAAAGGCGATGACCAGCAG
>DATHTL010000004.1:0-34341 GCA_035463255.1 Anaerolineales bacterium
TACCCCAATGGAAATATACTCCAGTAATCTCCTGTGTTTCAACAAAAAGTCAAAGAGAGCCTGTGCTCGGCCTGCCATAAGTTCTATTTGGTTTTCCAAAGTTAAAATTTCTTCTATTGTGTCATCTGATTGTTCCATCAATCTATTGAGCGGTATGATCGTTTACGGGAATGTTCTAAACGAAAACACCCCTACCTATAGGGGTGTTTGTTCATTTCTTGAGAGTTTATTCTTTATTTAGTGGGCATAAAGCCGGGGGCGAAATTTATACCCGTATACGATCAAGCCCCGTTCGTCCCCGTCATTCCTCATCTTGCGGGTAACCATCTCAACAGGCATGCCGATTTTGACGGCGCTGTTGTCCACATCGGTGAGCTGGGCAGTGACCATGGGTCCCTCATCGAGCTTGACGAGTGCAACCGTGTAAGGTGCGCTGCTGTCATAACCCGTGGGGGCTTCATAGATCGTGGTGAAAGAGTAAACTTCACCCTTGCCGCTGAATGTGTACAAATCCTTTGCTTCGTCGCCACAGTTCGGGCAGACGTCGCGGGGAGGGAAAATCTTATAATCGCAGTGCGGGCAGACCTCTCCCACCAGCCCGTAGCGTTGTTTCTTGAGTCTCCAGTGTCGTGGAATTTCCATAGTTAGTTCCTTTCTCCAAGGCTAATTCTATGTGAAGGAACTCTCAAAGACTCTCAAGCTTCGCCCTTTCAGGACTGTAAACCAAAATTTGCTAGTCTTTGGAAGTTATGAAGTGGAGAAGGATCATTCCCAGCCCCAGAAAAAGCGGCACGAAGCCTCCCAGCATCCAGGGTCCGAGGTGGAGCGGATAGTCATAACCTGCCGAGAAGCCAATAGGATAAAGTCCCAGGGTGAAGGCGACCCCTAGCGCTGTAATGAGAATCCCCCAGCGCAAGAATCCACGATCAGTCTTCTGTTCTGGACGACTCAACCCCTTTTCAGCCAGGGAAAGGGTCTCCTTATAATTCATATACCGCAAAAATGCCAGGAAGCCAAAAATGATACCAAGGGCGCCCACAAACCCCAGGCACGGGAAGATGTCGTTCATAGAGACTCCTTCCCATGGATGATAGCATAACCCCGAAGGAAAAATCCTTCGGGGTTATGGTTTACCGGCTTGCCTGGATCGAGATGCCGCCGCTTTCTGTCTCGACCGTAAGCTGGGGGCCGCCATCGTTTATGGTACCTGTCTGGTGGTTTTTCTCGCTCTCCCCCGAAAGCGTAACCGTGATCGGGATATCTGATTTGATTGTCCCAAAGTTCGTTTGCAGGTCCACATTGAGCGCCGAGTCCGCAGGGATTGAGACTTCGATCTCACCAAAGTTGGAGCCGATCTGGTGCGGCCCCTCACCCAGGGAGCCTTCAAAATCAATGGCGCCGCTCTCGGTATGCAAATTGATGGTTGCATTCTCTGCATTTGTGACCGTAATGTTGCCGAACCCTGATTGCGCCTCCACGGAACCCTTTGCGCCGTCGATGGTGATCGAGCCGCTGTTGGTCTGGGTGTCATAGGACCGGGCATTGACCCTGTCCAAATTGATATTGCCAAACTCATCTTTCACCACCAGCGCATTGCTGACGTTCACAGACACGAGATCCACGGCTCCGCTGTTGGTAGAGATCGTCAGAGAACTCGCCGAACCTTTTTCGTAAACAACGTTTCCAAAATCTGTAGAGAGTTCCACATCCTGCGAGGCGCGGACGTTTTCCGCCTCCAGCGTGCCGCTATTGGAGCTTAGTGAGATATTCGCTCCTGTGGCATTCGTAAGCCGAATGCTGCCGAAAGAAGATTCGAGGCGGATATCTTCTCTTGCGGCATTGATCGAGGAGGCTTCCACAGTTCCGCTTTCTGTCTTTACGTCCACCGCTCCCGCCAGGTCCTCCAGCTCTATATTGCCAAACCCTGCATTAACTTCCACGTTCACATCGGAGGGAACCGTCACCAGAAAATCAACAGTACCGACACTGTTTAGATCGCGTAGTTGCCTCTCCGGAAGATCATAGATTAGCTTGATGACATCGCCCTGCTGCTTGATCTCATACTTGATGTTCTTGAGGCTTTGCTGGGCGCGTTCCTGGCTCGAGCCAACACCCGTTTTCACGATGTCAACTGTCACTTTATCTGTTTCACTGCCCACAATGGACACCTTCCCGGCGTCATCCTGAACACTGAGGGTGAACGGACCCTCTACCTCCAGGGATTTGGTTTCCTCCGTTGTTGCATACACCACCGGGCGAATGGATTCGATGGCCGGCCGGCCCAGGGTGAAGAATGCGACTGCCAGAACTCCTGTGCCTACAAGCGCAAGTGCTAAAATTAAGAGGACAATGATGATTGGTCGTTTCATGTTGCTTCTCCTTGTTGTATTCTCACTTCGTTTGACAGACAGTTACAAAAAAAGTTTCACGCGGTGAAGTAAACAGGTAAACAAGAAACACGTATATAGGTCAGTGGGCCGCTTGTCAACCTGTGTACCTGTCTACTTGTTTAGCTTTTCCCGAAACTTTTTCGCTTTTCCCCTGTCTAACCCCTTAGAGACCTCATGCCAGACACTGAGCAACAACTCATCCAGCGTGCCCAGAGAGGCGATCAGGAAGCCTTTGGTACGCTGGTGACCGAGCATCAACGCTATGTCTATAATCTGGCTTTGCGCGTCTTAAGAAATGAAGAAGAGGCGCTCGACCTCACGCAGGAAACATTTGTCCGAGCCTGGACGGCGCTTCCCAACTTTCGCGGCCAATCGCAGTTCCGCACCTGGCTCTATCGCATTGTCACCAATCTCTGTTACAACCGCCTACCTGGTTTGCGCCGCTCGCTCAACGATCTGGGCGATGATGTGATCGCTGAAATCCCCGAAACCGACCCCACCTTTGACAATCCTGCCCGGGGACTCGAGTCTCGTGAACTACGTTCATATTTGCATAATGCCATCGATCAACTGGATGAGAATTATCGCTTGCTCATCTCGCTGCGTTATCAGAACGAGCTGTCTTATGAAGACATCGCGTCGACGCTCAACCTTCCCTTGGGCACCGTGAAGACCGGACTCTTCCGTGCCAGGGAACAGCTGCGCCGCGCCCTTGAAAAGTACCAGGAGTTATCATGGACAACCCCTTAACCCCCGAGAAGCAGGATATCTTGATTGAAGATGCGCTTCACACCTATCCAGTGGTGTCCATGCCGCGTGATCTCACTCTGAATGTCATGGCGCGCATTCAATCTGTCCCTATGCCGCGTCCATTCCGCCTGGCGTGGCTTGATCTCGTCCTTGCCCTGATCCTTTTGCTGTGTGCAGGCGCAATCTGGTTTAGCGTGCAAAACCTGCCTCCGGTCGTGGTCGCCCAGATCCGCAAGGAGAGCATCCTTTTTTATCAGTACATGCTCGTTAATGCTGGTTGGCTCATCCCTGTGGTCCCCTTCACCCTGGCAGGATTCTTCGCTGCTCTGACGATCCCATATTTGAGGCAAGAGCTCATGAAGAACTCCGCGTAAGCGTTTATCAAAGTCTTCACAGCACTTTCTCTACAAAAGTTCGCGAATATTCGCGGACTCTTTTCCCACAATATAAAGCCACACAGTCTATGCTTCCCCGCGTACGGCGATATGGAAAACCATAATATAATGACGGCTTGTCAGATCAGCCATCATTATGAAAATTCTGTTAATTAACCAATCCTCCGTTTCACCTGCTGAGCCGGGACACACCGGCCACATTGAAATGGCGAAACATTTACGCGCCTGCGGGCACGACATGGTCATTGTCGCGAGCGATTCGAATTATCAGACGGGTCTCCGTACTGTCAAGCAAAAAGGTCTATTCACCGAGCAGAGAATCGAAGGTATACGTATCCTACGAGCCTACAGTGCCAAGACGTTGCACCGCAGCTATGTCTGGCGCGTGATTTCCTTTGTCAGCTTTATGTTCAGCTCCGTGTGGGCGTCTTTCCAGGTGAAGGACGTTGACCTGGTCATGGGCACAACGCCCCACATCTTTCAGTCCGTTTCGGCCTGGTTTGTTGCCTTTGTGCGGCGCAAACCGTTTTTGCTCGAGGTGCGTGATCTCTGGCCCGAGTTTGCCATCAGCATGGGGGTAATCAAGAATCCGGTCATCATCCGGCTTGCTTACTGGCTTGAGCGATTCCTGTATGCACGTGCTACACATATTTTAGTGAATTCACCGGCATATAAGGAATATGTCGCCGGCATGGGTGTGCCTGCAAAGAAAATCACCTTCATTGCCTATGGCGCAGACATCCATATGTTTAATCCCGGCATAGATGGCTCATCCGTTCGCGAGAGGTTGGGACTGAAGGACAAGTTTTTGGTTCTGTATGCAGGCACCATAGGACAGGCACATGATCTTTATACCGTGTTACGTGCCGCTAAGCGTTTGGGCAACGAGACGCACATTCAATTTGTGTTTTTTGGCGATGGGAAGGAGCGCCCCAATCTGGAAGTCGAGGCGCAAAGGTTGGGCTTGAAGAACGTTCTGTTTGCAGGAGTCTGCCCGAAAAAGGACATACCGGTCGTGATCGCCGCGGCAGACGTTTGTCTTGCCATCCTTCAAGATTTGAAGATGTTCCGGACGACCTACCCGAACAAAGTGTTTGACTACATGGCATCTGCACGCCCAACCGTGCTTGTCATCGACGGCGTTATCCGCGAGGTAATCGAAGCCTCCAAGGGGGGAGTGTTCGTTGAGCCCGGGAATGATGAGCTGCTCGCAAAAACGATCCTGGAGCTCTCCAAGGATCGCCAGCGGGTGACGCAAATGGGGGAGAACGCCCGCGCTTATCTGGTGAAGAATCTTAACCGGCGCGACAAGCTGGGCGAGACCGTAACATTTCTCGAAGAGTTATTAAGAAAGTGATTCCTGGCGGGGCTGATCTTTCGAAGGGATATCAACCCTAGAGAACTTCTCGTTTACAATCAACACGATGATGCCCTTCATAATCTTCTTCGCACTCAGCATTCTTTCCTATATCAGCGTTTCCTATATTCGCCGGTTGGCCTTACGTTACGAAATTCTTGATACGCCGAATGAACGCAGCTCGCATTCCATTCCTATGCCGCGTGGGGGTGGACTTGCAATCGTATTCCTCGTTCTATCCATCAGCGTATGGGCGGCAAACCAAATAGAAATAAATCGTAGCGTGAGCTACATTGTTTTAAGTGCCATCCTGGCCCTGGTCGGTTGGCGAGATGATCTCTTCTCTCTGTCGCCGAACTACCGTTTTCTCGTGCAGGGATTGGTTGCCACTATATCGATCCTCGGTATGGGATATTTCAAGGTGGTTCGGATTCCGCTGCTGGGCGACCTGGACCTTGGCGCCGTGGGAATCATTATCACGTTCCTGTGGATCATCGGTATGATCAATGCCTACAACTTCATGGATGGGATCGACGGGATGGCAGGTGGTGTGGCGGTCGTGGCAGGGCTGGGCTGGATGATCCTGTCCTCCAATGTAAATAACCCGTTCGTGTTCTGGGTTGCCCTGTCCATCGCGTCCACCAGTCTTGGGTTCCTCGGACACAACTGGCCGCCCGCCAAGATTTTTATGGGCGATGTGGCCAGCACGTTTCTTGGTTATAGTTTTGCCGTCCTGCCGCTGCTCTCTGCCGACCAGGGCGGCGACGCGCTGACCATCGGTACATTGCTAATGTGGACTGTCATCATGGATACTTTTGTGACGTTCCTCAGGCGTCTGGTCAGCGGTGAAAATGTCTTTTCCGGCCACCGCTCCCATCTGTTTCAGCAGCTTGTTCTGGGTGGTTATAAACATGGCATGATCAGTTCCCTCTACATCTTTTTGACATTTCTGGCAGGCTTGCTTACTTATGAGTCATCGCATGGAGATCAGGTGGCTCCATTCCTCATTTTCATAGGGTTACCGTTGGTCTGGATTTTGTTGTCGATCCACGCGGCTCGATTGCATGCTGCTGCGCCGATCACGAATTAGTAAATTTCATGAACTGTGAAAAAACAGGAAGCAGCGCACCGTGCTCAATAACTTCCGGAACCTCAACTCCCTTTATAAATCTCTTGGCGCCCGCTGGCTGATCTTTCGGGTCGGCTATGCCCTGCGCATGCGTTCAGGACTCCTTCGCAAACAGATACCTGCATACAAATGGGAAGACCGTCCGTTAGAAACATGGCTGAAGAAAAATATTCCTTCGCAGCCCGAAGCCTATGCACAATGGCGCAGGCAACACTTGCCCAATTTCTTTTTTAAGTCTTCCCCCGCCCGACTGCTCACGGATATTTCCTGGAATCCTCAGCTCGCCGTGGACGAGGCAGAGCGTATTCTAAATGGTGAGCTGAAATATTTTGCCCATGAGTTCGTCAGGACCGGCTTTCCTCCAGACTGGCATAAAGACCCTGTCTCGGGGAAAAAAGCGGATGCCGGAAAACATTGGTCCGAGATTTCAAATGAAGGGGATGTGGATATAAAGTTCATCTGGGAAGCCAGCCGGTTTAGCATGGTGTACACACTGGTCCGCGCCTACGCATCCACGCGGGACGAGAAGTTTGCTGAGGCGTTCTGGAAGCTGATTCAGTCCTGGGTGGAGTCTAACCCTCCCAACACGGGACCCAACTGGATGGACGGGCAGGAGGCGGCGCTCCGTCTCATGGCCTGGACGTTTGGCTTCTACGCCTTCATGGATTCCCCATTCACCACTCCCGAACGGATCGCACAATTCACCGTTATGGTCGCCGCGCATGCCGAGCGGATCCATAAAAACATCGGCTATGCCATTTCGACGCGCGGCAATCACACCATCAGCGAAGCATTTGGGCTCTGGCTGGTTGGGCTTCTTTTCCCTGAGCTGAAGGATGCAGAAAATTATCTCGCGCTCGGGCACAGGTTGCTGGAGCAGGAAGCCGCCGTGCAGATTTTCCCTGATGGTACGTACTCAATGTATTCGCTAAATTACCATCGCTTCATTTTGCACATTTATCTTTGCACGATGCGCCTGGCCGAATTAAACCAGTCTCTGTTCTCCAGTCTCGTTTTTGATCGTGTCTCTACCTCTATCGATTACCTTTCCCAGCTGATCGATCCTGAAGCCGGACAAATGCCTCTCTACGGCTCAAACGATGGCGCGTTAGTATTGCCTCTTAATAACTGTGACTTCACCGACTTTCGTCCCCTGCTTCAACTCGGCTCCTATATCACCCAAAAACAACTTCTCTTCGAACCCGGCCCCTGGGATGAGGATATATTCTGGTTATTTGGAGAGGACTTTAACGCAGAACCCGCCAAGCGGAAAGTAAACCTTGGCGATCTTCGCGGTTCGTTTCCTGATGGCGGTACCTATCTCCTCCGCGGTGCAAACAGCAAAGCCATCATCCGCTGCACCGACTTCCGCTCGCGCCCCTCTCACGCCGATCAGCTCCACGTCGATCTCTGGTGGCGCGACCACAACATCGCCTGCGATGCCGGGACATATTTATATAGCGGAGAAGGCATCTGGTGGAATGGTCTGGCACGCACATCTGTGCATAACACGGTCACTGTTGACCGCCAGGACCAGATGAAAATGGTCAGCCGCTTCACGTGGACAAGCTGGGCAAAAGCAGAGGTCCTTCGTCATGATGAAAATATATGGCAGGGGGCACACAATGGCTATCAAAGATTGTCTGACCCCGTGATCCATACGCGTACGGTTCTGAGCCTGGGTAACGATCGCTGGCTCGTCCTGGATCATCTCACGGGCAAGCAGCCTCATCACTATGCACTGCACTGGCTGCTCAATGACTTTCCGTATGAACAGAAAGAAAGCTCGGTTATTCTGTCGATTGATCCCGCCAAATACAAAATACACATCGGATTGATGGAAGGGAAATCGGCTTTCTCTCTCGTGCGCGGTGACAAGAGGAGCACGCGCGGCTGGCGTTCCCGCTATTATGGCCTCAGGGAACCGGGCATTTCCATGCTGCTTGAGTCAGACCAACCCCAGGCCATATTCTGGAGTTTCTTTGGATTCGAAAGCGACTCCATTGAATTGGCAGACACTATATTGAAAATTAGATTTGCCGATCGGGAAACGCGAGTCAATCTCCAGTCTCCAATCTCAAATTACTAATTACCAATTACCAAACTTTCCTACGCTCTTACACATTCTCTCCAAAGCAGTCCGATAACAGCACCTGCAGGCGGCGCTCGAGCATGGCGTAAGAATAATAGCGCCGTGCAAGCTCATAATTGTGCTCTGCCTGTAAGCGGGCTTCTTCCGGGTGGGTGAGGATATAGCGCGCCTGTTCCAGAGTCTCCTCACTGATAAACCCATCGAATTCAACAACCTGAAAACCCTTGGGCTTGATATCTGACTCATAAATGGAATAGTTGTTGACCACGAGTGGGCGATGATAGTAGATCGCCTCCAGAAAGGCATTGCCAAAGCCTTCGATGGCGGAGGGATATGTCACCAGGTCTGCCTGTGGATAGATATCTCCCAGGGTATAGATCTTCCTTCCATCCGGCGTGGTACCCCTGATATCTCCGACGATTTCTGATTCGAAATTGACTTTAATCTCCAGCAGCGCCGCAAATTGACGGACGCGTTTTTCATACTCGGTCCCTTCATCGCCGGCCGCATGCGATATGACCAGTTCGGCTGGTAGCCCCAGGCGCCGGGTCAGCTCGATGGCGTGCTCGATGCCTTTGCGCTGGATGATGCGCGTGGGTTGAAGGATCAGGTACTGCCCGGAGACAAGTCCCAGATCCACACGGGCGGTGAGGGCGTAATCATCCGTTGGCACCGGGATGTTGTTAAAGTCCATCACATTCGGGATCACCATGGCAGCAATGCCCAGTCGGGAAGCAAGCTGATGTGCCTGGATGGAGTTGATCACCACATGTCGGATCGATGGCAGGTTGGGCGGAAATGCCGCTGCCAGATAATCATGCACGCTGTTGTTCATGAAGCGCTGGCGTTCCCAGTGAAAATCGTGGTGGTGAGCGATGACAGGATACCCCGTCTCGGCAATGAACTCGGTAATTGCCAGCCCGAGCGGCACGTTAACAGGGATGGTAATGGCATTCTCAATGATGAGCGCTTCGAGGCTGAATTTCTGCGCGAACTGGTAAAGGTGCTCCTTGAAGTAATCCTTGAGTTCCTGGATCTTCCTTGTGATGCGCGCCGGGCGGATATAAACGGAGAAGAAATCCTGGTGAAGCGCCTCGAGCTCTGGATGTCCCTCGCGCCCCTCGTCCATGTGCCCCCAGATTCCTGCAAAGACGACTTGAGTGATCGCATCGATCGTGGGATGACGGTAAAAAGCCTCCGGAACCACGTAGCTCCTTTCAGGAGGGCGGTCTGATAAGCCGCAAAAATAATAACATTCATGATCCATCCGCTCGATAACGGTCGCCCACTTGGCTGTCTCGAGCGAGACCCCGTCTGTACCTGCAAAACGCGTGGAAATGAATCCAATGCGCCGTGAGGGTGTCATATACTCTCTCCTTATTTGATAAGATTTGCTAACGTAAATTACTATATATAATGCAGACTTTTTATACCATAAAGACAACGGCTCGTGATTTGCTCACGAGCCGTTGTCAAGTCATTAGATGAGTAGGACCGATTACACCTTCACCGCCGCCTCCTGCTCGCGCAGTTTCTCTGTCGCTCGGAAGTATTTCAGATAGCGCATCGAATTTGCATCTTTGCCGAGCAGCAAATCTGTGGCTCGAATGGCGCTGCCCAACTTGATAGGGTCTGTGATCGAACAGGTTGCGCCGGCCCGCATTGCCAGGGCAAGGAACGCGCTGTTCACTGAGTGACGGTCTGGCAAGCCAAACGAGACGTTGCTGGCTCCCAGGCTGATATTGACGCCGTATTCCTTCGTGACCAGCTCAATAGTTTTGAGCGTCACCATGGCCGCGTTGCTGTTGTGCCCCACGGTCATCACCAGCGGATCGAGGATGATATCTTCAATGGGGATACCCATTTTCACGGCACGCTCTATAATCGTCCCGGCTGCAGCGAGGCGTCCCTCGGGCGTCGCGGGGATGCCCTCTTCGCCGATGGTCAAGCCGATGACTGCCGCGCCTCGATCCTTGACGATCGGCAGGACCGTGGCAAGCTGCTTTTCCTCGCCATTGACCGAGTTGACCAGCGGTTTGCCCGGCGCGAGCTTGAGCCCGGCTTCGAGGATTCTTGGCTCATTGGAATCGATGCAAAGCGGCACATCCACAACCGACAGGACAGCTTCCACGACTCTCGGCATGATCGCCACTTCGTCGATCTGCGGGTGCCCCACATTGACATCCAGCACTTCTGCGCCCCAGGCAACCTGGCGTTGTGCCAGGTATTTGACGTAATCAAAATTTTGTTCCACCAGGGCCTGTCCAAGTTTCTTCAGTCCAGTGGGATTTAGTTTTTCCCCGATCATCACGAACGGCCGATCCGCTCCGATGATCGCTTCCTTCGTATTACTTTTCAAGATGGTGTGCATTGTTCCACTCCTGCTGCGATGATGGGTCGAACACAAACTCCTTGGGCATCAATCCTGCCTCCATTACGATGCGCGGGACAATTTCGTCCCAACCAACAGGCATCAGATGGATTCCATGAATGCCCTGGCCATGATATTTCTTGATCTGGCTGATCAATTCTAACGCGATCTGCAAGCCTTCGGCCTGGGCGTTACCTGCCACGTTGGCTGCATCCATGCGCTGCAGAATGGCATCTGGCATGTGAACACCGGGCACATCTTTCAACATGAGCGCCATCTTCAGGCTCTTGATCGGTGCGATGCCAATCAGGATGTACACCTTATCCAACACGTTTCGCTTCGCCAGTTCGTTGAGCCAGAGCTCCATTCCGCGGATATCGAAGACGAGATTGGTCTGGAAGAACTGCGCGCCCGCATTGATCTTTTTTTGTTCGCGTATCGCCTGGAATAAGGGATTGGACGAAAACGGTGAAGCTGCCGCGCCGAGGAAGAACTTCGGCGGATACTTGATCTCGCGTCCATCCAGGTACTTACCCTCATCACGCATGCGGCGCAAGATCCAGAGCATCTGGATCGCGTCGAGGTCATTGATCTCCATCTTCTCGCGCGGGGAGGGAGAGAGTTTCGCGCTGTCCCCGGTCACGCACAGGATGTTGCGCACGCCAAGCGCGGTCGCCCCGATGACCTCACTCTGCAGGTTGCCGCGCGAGCGATTGCGGGCAGAGATTTGCAGGACCGGTTCGGCGTCATGAGCAACTGCAATCTGGCTGCACGCCCAGGAAGTCATGCGCGGCATCGCAGAGGCGTTGTCGGTGAAGTTAAGCGCCGCTACATAATGCTTCGTCGCTTCGATGTTGTGGATCAGTTTATCGGTTTTGGAAGATAACGGAGGGGCGATCTCGCTTGTGACCACAAATTCACCGGCGGACAGCCTCCTTTCCAGGTCTGAAACGGGCTCCGTGTAGGCGGGCGGATGATACTGGCTGTCGCCCTGCCACCAGTCTGGCTGGCGGACCGGGCGGAAGATCCCATCCCATGTCTTTTTACGCGTTTCAGCAGATGGCGAAAGCAACCCACTAACTGCTTTCCGTACCCCCATCCTCGCAACGCTTCGAAACACATCTCGCCACGAGTCTTGGCCCACCTTCTCCCAATCCAGAGGCGGCAACACCTCCAGTAGAAGTTCTTCACGCCCTAGCTGGAAAGACCGCTCATAGATCTTGTACCAGATACACGGCCGCGTTTCATCCACATAACAACGCTCGGAAGTCGAGCCGCCACATGGACCATTGCGCAGGCCCTTCGGACACTCCATCGGACAGATGAAGGCGGTCTCCTGCAACAGGCAATTACCACACATCCGGCAGCCAAAAAGCGGTCCCTTTACGCTGTATTCGAGCACTTGCAGGGCACGATCGCCAAATTTTTCTTTTTTGAATGGGGAATAGGCGGGCTGCCATCGTCGACCGGGGGTAAAACCAGGCATAAACACCTCAAATTATGGAAATTATATATTATATATAATTTTTCAATATCGCCATTTTACCTGATTTTTGGAGGCGCAGATAGTGTCTTTCCACCCATTGTTTACGAAATTCGTAATAATGTAAGGAGGCAAGGTGATTGCTTTGAAATCGTGGCATTCATTAAGATTTATCGTTATATGTCAGTATATGTATGGTGTCTGACGTAGCCTAGGATGATTTCTCAAGCACAAACTAGGTTGGTATGAAATTGTGAAGTCGATTACTGGAGGATTATGCAAATAGATATTCAACAAAGGCTGAAAACCTATGTTGTGCTAAACCCGGTTGCCGGTGTTTCCGAGCCCGGAACGGTGCGCGAGAGGATCGAAACTGCTTTGCAGGCGCACGGGTTTCCCCTGGAGATCTATGAGACGACTGGCGGGCAGGATGAAGATATTCGGCGGCTGGTGCGTGAGGCAGTCAAGCAGGGCTTTCAGCTTTTTATTTCCGCGGGCGGCGATGGGACTCTTTCGAGCGTGATCGATGGGTTGGTGGGTTCGGAAATTCCGCTTGTCATTATCCCTACCGGCACATGGAATGCCTTGGCCCGTGCACTCGATATCCCTCTTCAAGTAGATGAGGCGATCGATCTCATGTTCCAACCTCACCGGATTCAAACCATCGACGCCATGCAGGTGGGCGAGGATTATTTTGTATTAAGTGTAAGCGCCGGTATTGGGGCCATGACGATGAAAGACGTAGAGCGAAAAGACAAACGCCGCCTCGGCAAGCTCGCCGATCTAAGGAAAGCTGTAGCCGAGATGTTGGAGTTTCGCTCCTTTCAATTTGAAGTCAAGATCGACGGCGAGCTCACCACCAAATTTCGGGCGGCAGAGTTGATGGTAGCCAACACGTCCATTTTGGGGCTGAAGGCCCTACGCCTTGACTCAAACATCCGCATGGACGACGGCAAGCTAAATGTCTGTCGCATTTATGCCAACACAGTCACGGATTATCTCAAACTGGGGTTGAGCATGTTGCGACCCAATGAGGAACGCAGTTGGAATGTGTTCTGTATGGAGGCGCTGCAAGAGGTGGAAATTAGCAGCCGCGAGCGGATCCCTGTGCAGGGCGACGGGGAACTGATCGGTCAACTGCCGGTGACGGTGAAACTGCGCCCGAAGGCCATTCGGGTTCTCACGCCTCCCAATGCACAGGCAGTTTAGTGAAAAGTTCGTCCTGCATCAGCAGGACGAACTTTTTAATCCAGGCGTTGCAGAATGTGACTGACCGCTGTGGAAGCCGGTCCGCCCAGGGATTGGATCAAGGCCATCTTTGCAGTCGGGACCTGATTCGCTCCCGCCTGACCTCGCAGCTGGGCCGCCGCTTCGACAGCCTGATACACGCCTGCCGCGCCTCCGGCAAACCCGCGTGCTTTCATGCCGCCCATCGTGGCACAGGGAATTCTACCCTGCAACCCGATCTCACCATCTACAGCGAGCTTCCATCCCTGACCTCTGATTGCAAATCCAACGGCCTCGAGCTGCAACGCTGCATAGATACTGAACATATCGTGATACTCAAACAGTTGGATATCATCCAAAATAATGCCAGCCTGCTTCATGGCTTTGCCGGCAGAAAGCTGTGCGGTGTCGAAGTACAACATGTCTTTTCTGTCGTGCAGGGCCAGAGTATCAGAAGAAGCGGCGGAGCCGGCAATCTTCACCAACGGGTGCGAATAATCTGGAGGAAGCAAATCACGGCGCGTCAATACAACTGCCGCCGCGCCATCCGCATTCGGAGCTATGTCGAACATATTGAGCGGGTCGCTCACCATTTCGGCCCTGGCATATGTCTCCGCTTTGATGGCCTTACGGAACATCGCGCAAGCATTATTCACACCGTTTGCGTGCGCGGTCAGTGCAAAGCCAGCGAAGCCATCTACGGGAACGTTATACTCATGCATGTAACGCTTCATAAGGAGTGCCGCTTGTCCGGCGGGAGTCATACCCTGCACAGCTTCGAAATCAGCATCACCCGTAGTGGCAAGAGCCGAATCTACATCTGAGCCAACCTTGTCGGTGAACTTCTCTACGCCCACCACGAGGGCCACATCCACCATGCCGCTGGCCACCGCCAGGTATCCCTGTCGCAGCGCCGCGCCGCCTGACGCCCCCGCGGCTTCGATGGTCACGGCCTCAATGCCGAGCAGGCCCGCATAATCCGCGAGCAGCACACCCAGGTGCGCCTGGTTGGACAAGTTTGGCGCCAGCATATTGCCGACAAATAACGATTGCGGTTTGAGTCCACCCGCATCCTTAACTGCATCACGGAGGGCAGCATAGGCCAGGTCACGTAGACCGATCTCCCAGTGCTCGCCGACTTCAGTTTGACCAATTCCTGCAATTACAACTTCTGTCATATTTCCTCGTCACCCGGTGGTCGGGTAGGGGCAGATTTTTTCCGCCATGTATCGCGACCAGTTGCAAATAAGTTCTCTTTCAGCGCTGGTTCACTTCCAGAATTGCCACCAGGATTTATTTTTGCTATTCTTTGCCCGAGGGCTTTCGAATTTCCTCACGCTGGCCTTATAGTCTTTCAAGTAATGCCAGTTGATGCCTACATAATCTTGCTCGCCGGCGCGCACTTTCTCCCATTCCTGCAACGTGCTTTTCGCTACAAACTGGCGGGTGGAGACCTTTACGCCTGGTTCTTTCTCATCGGCGATCTGCTGCAAAATACCGATATGAAAGTTGACCCACTCATCAAACGCCTGCGGTTGCTGCGAGCGCACAGTGGCGATCAATTGCCTGAGCTCCGCCTTCAGTGCCTTGCTCTGATTGTTGAGTTTCTCAATCAATTCCTGGGCCTGTTTCGCCTGCTTTGCATTAGGCTTGCCACGGTCCAGATAGTCTGACTGATTCCCTGCTTCGTATTCTGCATCTTCGATTTTCTGGCGCAGCGTTTCGAGTTGAATGGTTTCTGCGAGCATGGTGCTTTCCCTTCTGTGCATAAGTTTCAACGATACTGGCTATTTCCAGATGCTTTTCAAAAACCTGATTTTTTCCAGCGCCTGGTAACTCTCGCCGCCTTCATGTCCATTGTATGGATAGACCCTGATATCTTTTTCACCAGCCCAGTAGTTATAGGCAGCGTAGACAGTTGAAGGAGGGCAAACCTGATCCATCAGACCTGTAGAGAATAAAGCCCTGGCTCTTGCGCGCGCAGAAAAATTGACTCCGTCAAAATAAGAAAGTGTCTCAAATACAGTTTCTACCTTGTCACGGTGAACATGACAATATTCCGAAATCTCTTTATAAGGATACGTATCCACAATTTCGGTCGCACGGCGGTAATGGCAAAGGAACGGCACATCGGGCATCGCCGCAACCACATCCGGGACCAGCCCCGCCGCGGCGATGGTAATGCCGCCGCCCTGCGAGCCGCCGGTCACCGCGATCTGGGTCGCGTCAATTTCAGGGTGGGTACGCGCAGCTTCGATGGCGCGCACCGCATCGGTGTAGACACGTCGGTAATAGTAATGCCTGGGGTCGAGAATGCCCTTGGTCATGCTGCCGGGAAAGTGTGCATTGCCGCCATCCGCGTAGAGATCGGGTGTATCACCGGCTGACCAGCTGCTGCCTTGTCCACGTGTATCCATCACAAAATGAGCATACCCGGCGCTCGCCCAGAGCAGCCAGTCAATCGCGAGGTTGCGTCCGCCGCCGTAGCCGATGTATTCGACCAGGCAGGGCAATTTCCCCATGCGCTGCGCCGGCAGAATCAGCCAGCCTTTGACAGGCTGCTCACCAAACCCGTTGAATGTGATATCGAACGTTTCCTGCGCGACGAGACCATAATCCACTTTCTGGAAGGTCGCGTTGAGCGGGAATGCCCGCGCCTCATCAAGCGTGGATTTCCAAAAAGCGTCAAAGTCGGCCGGTTCATTCCGGTCGGGGCAGTAGGTCTTGAGTTCATTGAGAGGGAGGTCGAAGAAGGCCATGTTGTTCTCCGTAGGGGCACGATATATCGTGCCCTTACTTCATCGCAAGCTTCCCACGGAAACGCACATACGTCGCGTAATCGATCTCGGTGCGGCGCGCGATGTAATCCAGGGTCTTCGTGGCGCGACCTGCGCGTTCGGTGATCTTGTCCGTGACGGTGATGTCAAAGGCATCTGAGCCAGCCCCGGAACCGAACGAGACCATCAGGATGCGATCTCCCGGCTGAGCCTGATCGAGAATGGCAGTGAGCCCGATCACTGCTGCGCCTGCGTAGGTGTTGCCGATCACAGGGACGAGAAGCCCCGGCCCGATCTGTTCCATCGAAAAGCCGAGTTGCCCTGCGACGCGCTGGGGGAACTTCGTGTTCGGTTGATGGAAGACTGCCCACTTGTAATCTTTTGCGGTTGTGCCGGATGCTTCCATGAGATGGGTGGCGGCTTCGGTGATGTGCTTGAAGTAAGCAGGTTCTCCCGTGAAGCGCATGCCGTGCTCGGGATACTTCTGGTATTCGCGCCGCCAGAAATCCGGCGTATCCGTGACGTAAGAGTACGCGGCGTTGATTACCGCCAGTGACTCTTCGGCGGGTCCCAGCACGTATGAAGCGCCTCCCGCACCAGCCGTGTATTCCAGCGCGTCGCCGGGCTTGCCCTGGGCGGTGTCCATACCAATAGCCATGGCGTAGTGTCCCATGCCCGAGCCGACCAGTCCCATCGCGGCGACCAGCGCTTCAGTGCCGGCCTTGCAGGCGAATTCCCAGTCCGCGGCCTGGGTGTTGGGGACCGCGCCAATCGCTTCCGCGACCAGCGTGGAGGTGGGTTTCACTGCATACGGATGAGATTCAGACCCGACCCAGACCGCCCGCAGCTCGTGTGGATCAATCTGGGCGCGTTTCATGGCATTGCGCGCCGCCTCGATCGACATGGTGATCACGTCTTCATCGAGCCCGGGAACAGCTTTCTCCTTAATAGGGAGTCCGCTGCTTTTGTCACCTGTCCATACGCGCGCCACCTCCTTGGCGGGCAGGCGGAATCTTGGCACATACGCGCCATAGCCAATGATGCCCACAGGCTTGGCGGGTTTCAGTAGAGTGGGGGAGTGTGAGTGAGGAGTTGTCATTTAATCTCGATCCTAACTTTCTTTTTCTATCTAGGGGATAAGTCTCTGATTATGCCAGTGACTTCAAAATTTCTTCTGCTCTATCGATTCTAACCACTTTCTCCGCCACCATCTGCGCGGCGACCTTTTCAATCAAGTCACCGCTCGCACCCGCCGCGATCGCGACCTGACGTGCGTGTAGTGACATGTGTCCGCGCTGGATGCCCTCGGTGGCAAGGGCGCGCAGGGCTGCCATGTTTTGAGCGAGTCCGACAGACGCAATAATTTCAGCTAGCTCACTGGCCGTCTTTACACCCATCAACCTCACTGCGGCCTGCGCCGCCGGGTGGACCTTCGTCGCGCCGCCGACGATTCCCACTGCCATAGGCATTTCGAGCGTGCCGACGAGGTTGCCGTACGCGTCTTTGTTCCACGTGGATAAGGATGTATATCTCGCGGAGCGGGCAGCATAGGCATGCGCGCCTGCTTCGATGGCGCGCCAGTCATTGCCTGTTGCAATGACTACCGCATCCACGCCATTCATGATGCCTTTATTGTGAGTCGCGGCCCGGTAGGGGTCCACCGCGGCGAAAGCATAGGCAGTGATGATACCATCCCGCACCTCTTCGCCCGAAAAATCGTCAAACGCCAGCTCCTTCGTAGGAATGGTACAACGCGCCCGGGCGATCCGTCGGTCGGCCAGATTAGACAGGATGCGCAAGTGGACCTTGCCGCCAGTGATAGCTTCCACTCTCGGAGCCAGCCTCTCGCAAGCGGTATTCACGGCATTCGCCCCCATGGCGTCGCGCACATCATAGATCAGGTGAACGACAAGAAAAGGCCCGATTGGCGAATATTCGAATATTCGAACCTCGAGATCACGAGCACCGCCGCCAAACTTTTTGAGGATAGGATCAATCGAGTCCGCTTCGGCGATCAGCTCGGCTTTATGCTCGTAAAGCTTGAGTTTTGCTTCATGCAGGTTGCTAACGTTGATCACCTGCATTTGCCCGATCATGAGTGGATCGGTGGTCGTGGCGGTGAAGCCGCCGCCTGCGCGGGCGAGCTTTGCCATAAACGAGGCGCCTGCCACCACGGAGGGCTCTTCGAGCGTCATCGGGACGAGAACATCGCGCCCGTTCACCTGGAAGTTGAGCGCGATCCCCAACGGCAGGCTGTACAGGCCGATCACGTTCTCGATCATGTGGTCGGCGGCCTCGGGGGTGAGGCCGCCGCTGGTAAACGGGGACAGGTCCTCGGGAGTAAGAGCCGCAGTCTGCCCCAAACGGGCGCGGCGCTCTCCCAGGGTCATATTGTAGAAGCCGGAAATGCGGGAATTTGTCATTGCGGTACCTTTACAGAAGTGATTGTATGCAGGTCTTCTGCCAAAATCTATCACATTTTATGAGATAATAGTACGGAGGTGTCACAAAAATGCTATTAACGCGAGAACAGCTGCAAGAAAGACTCATTGCTCTGCATAAAGCCAGCCTCGAATTGGTCAAAGATGTCTCCCTGGATCATTTATTAGAGCGGATCGCAAAGGTTGCCTGCGAACAGTCAGATGCCAAGTATGCTGCGCTGGGGGTCTTGGACGAGAACGGCAAGCTCGTAAAGTTCATTACAGTCGGCATGACGGACGATGAGATCAAGCGCATGGCTCACCCACCCGTGGGAAGAGGCTTGATCGGCGAATTGATGAATACAGAAGTTCCCCTGCGCGTGCCTGTCATTCAGGATCATCCGGGTTCTTCCGGTTTTCCCCTCCATCATCCGGCGATGACTTCGTTCCTGGGTGTGCCGATCCGGGCGGGCAATGTTCAATTGGGGCAAATCTACTTGACCGACAAGATGGACGCGACCGAATTTACGGTCGACGACGAGAAAATCATCCAAATGCTGGCGGCGTATGCTGCAGCTGCCATTCAAAATGCACGCTTGCACGAAAATACACATCGTCTGGCGGTGCTTGAGGAGCGCGATCGTATTGGCATGGATTTGCACGATGGCATTATCCAGTCTATTTACGGGGTGGGCTTGTCCCTGGAAAGCGCGCTGCACTCCTTCGAAGATGATCCAGGGGATGCGAAAGAACGCGTCCAGCATTCCATCGAGAGCTTGAACCAGGCCATTCGCGACCTGCGTGCCTACATCCTGGATTTGCGACCGCGTCAGATGGGTAGCGAAGGCCTGATGAGCGGGTTGATGCGCCTCATCACAGAGTTTCGCGCCAATACCCTAGCCACTGTACAGCTTTCCGGAAGCGATAATGACATTCAAGATCTGCCTCAAGCCTATTCGATGGTACTCTTCCACATTTGCCAGGAGGCGCTGGCCAATATTGCCAAGCATGCCAAGTCCAAACAAGTGGAGATCTCGCTCTGGACAACGGATGAACGCGTTTTGATGGAGATCCATGACAATGGCAAAGGCTTTGAAATGGAAAAGATGAACGCGACCATCGGCCATGGACTCGCCAATATGCAAACGCGCGCACGTTCGATCGGTGGCGATGTAGATATTTCCTCGGTCGTTGGCGAAGGTACGACCGTGCTTGCCTGGGTTCCGCGTCACGCGCGCGGCTAAACGCCTTAAATCGAAATTTTGTGCAAATCGAATCACAGGATTCTGAATCTCCAAACCGTGAAATAAAAAGTTTTCATCGCGCGATTCTTTAAGAACAAGATTCCCCACCTGTGTGCACGAAGTTAAATTTTGAATGAAAAACCCCATATATGGGGGATGAGAAAAACATCGGGTTGTACTTGGCTGAAACGTGTGTTCTATTCCAATGAGCGAATCTTCGGTTGTGCACGGAATGAATCTTTAACATTGAGTGACCTTAAAAAAAACGAAGTTTTAAAATTTGCGTAGGCTTTACGTGTTGTTATTTTGCATCTATATCTGCTAGAATGTGGTCACGCTGAGATATAAAGATGTGGTGATACATACCCATCGTAAGTCCCAATAAATCTCATAACAATTTATAAATACCATTGAATAAGCCGCCGACCAAGCGGATTAATTCGACGTACTTTATTTATCCCACACAGATGGAGTCTCTATGAACGCAGAGCAAGCATGGCAATCAGTACTTGGGCAGCTCCAAATGGAAATGCCTCGCGCCTCCTTTGATACCTGGGTGCGCGACACCAAACCCGTTTCCTACAAGGATGGAACTCTGACCATTGGAGTTCGTAACGCCTATGCGCGTGACTGGCTGGAAAGCCGTCTCGCCAGTACTGTGAGCCGCTTGCTTGTTGGCATTATGAATGCAAGTGTGGCGGTCAACTTCACCGTGAATGGGAACGATTCGGAAACCACGGTGGAAGAACCTTCTTTCGCGCAGCCGGAGCCTGTTGCGGCCTATGATCAGCCGGCGCGCGGCTCGAACATGAATCCCCGCTATCTCTTTGAGACCTTTGTGGTGGGCTCGGGCAACCGGCTTGCCCACGCAGCTTGTCTGGCAGTAGCTGAGAAACCCGCGCGTGCTTATAATCCGCTGTTCTTGTACGGGGGCGTTGGGTTAGGCAAAACACATCTTCTGCATGCCATCGGGAATGCCTGTCACGCCCGCGGGTTGAACGTCTTATACGTTTCCTCTGAAGAATTCACCAATGACATGATCAACGCCATCCGCACGCATACTAATCAGGCCTTCCGCGAAAAGTATCGCTCTGCCGATGTGCTGCTTGTGGATGATATTCAATTCATCGCCGGCAAGGAATCCACGCAGGAAGAATTCTTCCATACTTTCAATACTCTTCATGGGCAGGATAAACAGATCATCGTTTCGTCAGATCGTCCGCCGAAATCCTTGAACACGTTAGATGAACGTCTGCGTTCACGCTTCGAGTGGGGGCTCACCGCCGATATCCAGCCTCCTGACCTCGAGACCCGTCTCGCCATCCTGCGCTCCAAAGCCGAGCGGACCGGCCGTCAAGTTCCCGATGATATTCTGGAAGCTATCGCCCGCCGTGTGCAGTCTAATATCCGCGAACTGGAAGGCGCCCTCAATCGCATTCTGGCCTTTGCGGATTTGAGCGGCACCCACCTTTCGCCTCAGCTTGTCGAAGTGGCGCTTGCCGATCTGTTACCTCAGCGCAGCGACGTGGAACCGAAGAAGATCATTGAGCTGGTCGCCAGGGAATGGCAGACCACTGTCGAGGCGCTGCTCGGCCGTGACCGCTCACAAAAAATCGCCCAACCCCGGCAGGTTGCCATGTATTTGCTGCGCAAAGAGACAAACGCCTCTCTGCCGCAGATCGGAGAGGTGCTCGGGGGGCGCGATCACACCACCGTGATGTATGCCATAGAAAAAATAGCCAGCGATATCGAGACCAAAACAGATTTGCGCAAACGTGTAGTTAACATCAAGCAGCAGTTGTATGGTCAGGGTGCGGTGATCTAGAGAACACATTCACTTGCGGAAAAGCTCATTCGGGGTTCAGCCCCGAATGAGCTTTTTTATGGGGAATATGTCATTTATAGAGCGAGAATCAGTTTTTATATGATATAATCCTGCCCCGGCGCCAAAAGCGCCGCATATCTTGCCTGGGACGGGCAACAAGCGTCCCTGAGTGGGTCTGGCTCGTAGAGCTGTATCCCCACTAAACTTACTCCGTTCCGCGCCTGTTTTGAACTGCGCGTTGGAGAACGGCAATAGTTAGGAGAAATACATGGCAGTCATTTCTATGAAGGCCCTGCTTGAGAGCGGCGTGCATTTCGGGCACCGCACCAACAAGTGGGACCCCCGCATGAAACCGTACATCTTCACCGAACGTAATGGTATTCATATTATCGACCTGCAGCAGACCTCCAAATTGCTGAACACGGCTTACAATGTGATCCGTGATGTAGCAGCCAATGGCGGGACAGTTCTGTTCATAGGCACCAAGCGCCAGGCGCAGGAAACCGTAGCCGAGGAAGCCACGCGCTGTGGCATGCCCTACGTCACCGAGCGTTGGATGGGTGGCATGCTCACAAACTGGTCTACGATGAACGCTCGTATCCAGGAGCTTGTGCGTCTTGAGAAGATGCGCGATAACAATGAATTGGATCGCCTCACCAAGAAGGAAGGCCTTCTCATTGGTCGCCAGATCACGCGTTTGACAACGCGTCTTTCCGGCACACGCACCATGAAGCGTCGCCCGGACCTGCTTTTTATCGTGGATGTCGGGCGCGAAGAAGCCGCAGTGCATGAAGCCAACCTGCTGAATATTCCAATCGTTGCTCTCGTGGATACGAATTGCAATCCTCAGAACATCGATTATGTCATTCCTTCCAATGACGATGCCATCCGCGCCATCAAGTTGTTGGTCGCCAAGGTGGCCGATGCCGTGCTGGAGGGCAAGGCTCTGCGTAAGGAAGAGGAAGGCGAAGAGAAGCCTGTTGCCGAAGCACAAGCGCGAGCTGACAAATCCACGCGTCGCATCCCGAAAGTGGTGGATGTGGATGAAGAGGTGGGTGATGATGCCCTGCTCGGCGAAGCCACCCTGGCAAAGATGAGCGCAGCTCGTGAAGACGTTGTGGAAACGTCCGCTGAAAAGGTTGGAACGAACTCACCTGCACCGGCTGATGGAGCCGACCAGGCCCCCGCTGAACAAACGACTGAAGAGTCATCGAAATAGAGTAAAACAAGGATACGATCGATGGAAATCACGACTGAAATGATCAAAGAATTACGCGCTGCCACCAATGCCGGCATTTTAGATTGCCGCAAGGCGCTCACTGAAGCCAATGGTGATTTTGATAAAGCCGTGGATTGGTTGCGCGAAAAGGGCATGGCCACAGCCGCCAAACGCTCGGACCGCGAAGCCTCGCAGGGCATTGTGGAACTCTATTCGCATGGCGGCGGACGCGTGGGCGTGATGGTGGAAGTCAATTGCGAGACCGATTTTGTGGCTCGCTCAGAGCAGTTCCGCCAGCTGGCTCATGAGATCGCACTGCAGATCGCTGCCTCGGCACCGCGCTATCTGAAAGTGGAAGACATTCCCGCGGATGTGCTGGAGCACGAAGCCGAGATCGCCCGCGCTCGTGTTAAAGAGGAAGGCAAGCCGGACAATGTGGCTGACAAGATCGTACAGGGACGCCTTGAGAAGTTCAAGGATGAAGTGGTCCTCATCCGCCAGTCCTACATCCGCGACGAATCGATCACGATCGAAAAGCTGATCCTCCAGACGGTTGCCGCCATCGGCGAGAATGTGATCGTGCGTCGCTTCCAGCGCTGGGAGCTGGGCGAAAGCTTGAACAACTAGGTATTAAATGACCAACCGCAAGGTTGGTCATTTTTTATAGACCAACAGATCGGTATGAAACAGATGTAAAGGAGTGATGACTTATGAGTGATATCAGATATAAGCGTATTCTTCTTAAGCTCAGCGGAGAGGCATTGGCAGGAAAATCGGGCTTTGGCATCGATGTGGATGAAGCCGAATCTATTGCCAGCCGCATCAAGGAAGTCTGTGACATGGGAGTGGAGGTCGCGGTGGTCATCGGCGCAGGGAACTTATGGCGCGGCAAACAGGGGTTGGAGCGCGGCATGGATCGTGCCACCGCCGATTATATGGGCATGCTGGCCACGGTTATGAATGCCATGGCCCTCATGGACGCCCTGGAGCGGGCCGGCGTTTTCACTCGCGTCCTCTCCGCCGTCGAGATGCGCGCGGTTGCCGAGCCTTACATCCGTCGCCGCGCCATTCGTCACCTGGAAAAGGGACGAGTGGTCATCTTCGGAGCGGGGACAGGGAATCCATATTTTTCCACAGATACGGCTGCTGCCTTACGCGCAATGGAGATCGGGGCGGAGGTGGTGATCAAGGCCACGAAGGTGGATGGAATTTATGAATCGGATCCCAAGAAAAATCCCGATGCGAAAAAATTCGAGGACATGACCCACATCGAGTTTCTGAACCGCCGCATTGCCGTGATGGACAGCACAGCCGTAACACTGTGCATGGAGAATAATCTTCCTATCCTGGTTCTGAACCTCTGGGATCCCCATGCACTGGTGGCTGCATTAAGAGGTGAAGTGGTCGGGACGTTGATCCACGATTGATCTTTTATCGTTGAATGTACAGGAGAGAGCAATCTCTCCTGTTTTTTTTACGAGCGCAGCCGTCCTGTGGACATCCGCAGTGGTCTTATAGATGAGAGTCTCTCGCTTTTCTTCAAATTCTCTCAGCCAAGGGCTTATCTGTAGCGTTTTTCGTGGTTTTAGGGTATCCTTAACTATAAGACAAATTCAGCTCTAGGAGGCTGTGGTGATAAAAGATCTTCTCAAGGATGCCGAATCTCGCATGCGTGGCGCTATTCAGTCCCTGCATGACGATCTTGCGGCCATTCGCACGGGACGCGCCAGCCCAAGCCTTGTTGAAAAACTGTCGGTCGAATATTACGGAAGCCCGACCCCTCTTATGCAACTGGCTTCGATCAGTGTTCCCGAACCGCGCACGCTGACGATCAAACCCTTTGATGGAACAACGCTCAAAGCGATTGAAAAAGCGATCCTCACGTCGGAACTGGGACTGAACCCCAATAATGACGGCAAGGTGATCCATTTGAACCTGCCGCCACTGACGGAAGAGCGCCGACGCGATTTGGTGAAACATGTGCATCATCGTCTGGAGGAAGCACGGATTGCCATTCGCAATATCCGCCGCGACTCGCATAACGACATGCGCGATTTTGAAAAGGAAAAATTGATCTCGGAGGATGACCTGGAACGCGGCGAAGCCGATTTGCAAAAGCTAACCGATCGCTTTATCGAAGAGGTCGCCGAGCATGGCAAGAAAAAAGAAGTCGAGATCATGGAAGTCTAACTATGTCATTGCGAGCCCCGAGGCTTAAACGCCGAGGTGGAGAAACAATCTCCTGCTTATCGCAAAATTGCTTTTCGTAAACTCGCAGCGACAGATATGATTAATTATGCCAGATACTCCCCTCAACATCCCTGCCGATAAACTTCCCCGCCATGTTGCCATCATCATGGATGGCAACGGACGTTGGGCGCTTTCACGCGGATTGCCGCGCCTCGCCGGTCACAAGGCGGGCACAGAGAATCTGCGGCGCGTGATCCGCTCGACGGTCGAGTTTGGGGTGAAGTATCTGACCATCTATGCTTTTTCCACCGAGAACTGGGGACGCCCGCCGGAGGAAGTGAAAGGCCTGCTGTATATCTTAGAGGATGTCATTGATCGCGAGCTGCGAGAATTGCACCAGGAGGGCGTGCAGCTTCGCCATATCGGGCGCCTCGAGCGACTGGCCCCTTCGCTCCAGGAAAAAGTACTGGACGCCATTGAGCTAACCAAGAATAATGACCGATTGATTCTGAATGTCGCGTTCAACTACGGTGGGCGCGATGAGATCGTGAACGCGATCCAACATATTATGAAAGATGGCATCGCCCCCGAAGATGTGACCGACGCACTCGTCAGTCGCTATCTTTATACGGCGGGCGTGCCGGACCCTGACCTCATCATTCGTACTTCGGGAGAATTACGTGTGAGCAATTTCCTGATCTGGCAAGCTGCATATTCGGAGTGGTACGTCACGCCTACTTATTGGCCCGACTTCGACAAGGAAGAATATCGCCGCGCACTGGAAACATTTGCTCAACGCGATCGCCGTTATGGCAAAGTCTCGTCGAACGAATATGAGGCCAGTAATGCCTAAGCGTGTATTAACGGCCCTTGGGCTGGCAGTCATTGGTTTGCCTGCAATCATCTATGGGGGAGTGTTCTATTACATCCTGATCACCATTGTTCTGGCGGGTAGTGCCTGGGAGTATGTCCGCCTGTATCGGGCAGTTCAATTCGAGCCCAACGAGATTGTGACGGTTGGAGGCGTGCTGGGAATAGCCACAGCGCGCTTCTTTTTTGAAGAAGCAGCCATCCCGCTATTCGTCATCTTGATTCTTATTGCCATGGCCATGCACATTACCAGCTATGAGCGCGGCCGCAACCACGCAGCGCTTGATTTTACGGTGACCGTGGCCGGAATCGTGTATCTGGGCTGGTTGGGGTCTTATCTTCTGGACCTGCGCCAGCTTCCCCAGGGAGGCTGGTGGCTGATGCTCGTACTGCCGATCGTCTGGGGAGGCGATACGGGGGCCTATTCGATCGGCGCTGTCTATGGAAAGCACAAAATGACGCCTCGCCTGAGTCCCAAGAAAAGCTGGGAAGGATATTTTGCCGGGTTGGCAACCTCCATCGCTGTTGGGGCATTTTTTGCGTTTGCCTTTTCCTCCATGGGACCTCAACCACTTGGTGGACTGGTGACTGCCCTACAGGGCGGCTTCCTGGGGTTGGTGATCGGTGGGCTGGCTCCACTGGGAGATCTGGGTGAAAGCATGTTCAAGCGGCAGAGTGGGCTCAAGGATTCAAGCAACGTCTTCCCTGGCCATGGCGGTTTTTTTGACCGTATCGATTCGTGGATCTGGGGTGCGGCGCTCGGGTATTTTATTATTCAATTTTTTATCCTGTAAGTAAGCCATAAGGAGGTGGTATGGAACACGGTGGTAGTGACCCGACTCGGAATCTTGCTCTTGAACTGGCCCGCGTGACGGAAGCTGCGGCCCTGGCAGCCGGTCGCTTCATGGGACGCGGCGCAAAGGAAGCGGCAGACGGAGCAGCGGTCCACGCGATGCGCATCGTTCTCCAGACCGTGGATATGAACGGCGTGATCGTCATCGGTGAAGGGGAAAAGGACAACGCGCCGATGCTGTACAACGGCGAGAACGTCGGGAATGGCATGTCCCCTGAAGTGGATGTCGCCGTGGACCCCATCGATGGGACGCGCCCACTGGCGTTCGGACGCTCGAACTCGATTGCCACTGTTGCGCTTGCCCCGCGCGGCACTATGTTCGACCCGGGTCCTTTTGTGTACATGAACAAGCTCGCGGTGGGACCGGAAGCCAGGGGTGTGATCAACATCGAAAAATCCATCACCGAGAATTTAGAGGCGATCGCCAAAGCCAAGGATGTGGATGTGGAAGACCTGACCACCATCATCCTTGACCGGCCGCGCCACGCCGAAATGATCGCCGAGATTCGCCGGGCCGGCGCGCGCATTCGCATCATCCCGGATGGTGATGTGGCAGCCGCCTTGATGACCGCCTGGCCCGACTCCGGCGTAGACGTGCTGCTTGGAGTGGGCGGTACCCCCGAGGGTGTGCTTGCAGCCTGTGCCCTGCGCGCCATGGGCGGCGAGATTCAGGGAAAGCTCTATGCCCGCGATGAAGACGAGCTGCGCCGCGGACGCGAAGCCGGCTATGACTTCGACAAAGTCCTCACTATGGAGGATCTGGTTTCCTCAGAAGATGTCTTTTTCGCCGCAACCGGCATCACCGACGGTGAACTGCTACAGGGCGTGCGTTACTTCGGCGATGGCGCCAGCACCGACTCGCTTGTGGTGCGTGGATTGACTGGCACTGTGCGTCAGATCAGAGCCACCCACCGCCTCGATAAATTGCATACTCTAAGCGCGGTGAAGTATTAAGAGTCGCTAAAAGGTAGGGCGGGCTGGCAGCCCGCCAATGTCAAGAATAGTCAGGCTACCCTTTGCAGGGCGTTCCACAGCAAGCCTGACCTACATGTTCATGTTACATTTCGCTTGACACACCCTACCCTTGCACGTATAATGTCGGTCGCTTTCCTCGCTAGCTCAATCGGCAGAGCGGGCGGCTGTTAACCGCTAGGTTCGAAGTTCAAGTCTTCGGCGAGGAGCTAAAGATCCCGTTCGGGGTCTTTTTTTTAGTTCGAGTCCTCCTTACGACTGGAGCTAATTTTTATTTAATACGCCTTTGTCAAAATTGTGCTAGGATGAATTAAGGATTTTGAGCAAATGCAATTAGATGATCTGCTCTGGGTGCTACTGTTAATCGTTTCAGGAGTATTTCCGACGCTGCTGAAGGAATTTTTATTGCGTTTGACCAGAAAAAATCGTAAGCCCTCCTGAGAATTACAGCTGAAGAACCTCCACTGGGAGTTTCTTTTTATTTACTTAGACAGCTTCCCTCAAGATCTTATAACAGCTTTTATTCCCTGTCGTTCTCAACTTCAGGAGAAATACTTAGAAAGAAACGTGAAAGCCGTCAACCAAGCTACTAGGTTGGCGGCGCTTGTTTTTTATTACTATGGATAGACGAGGTGGTGATATGTCTCAGACAGACAAAGAAAACGGGCGCGGGTTTCCCACAGTGGCGGGCATTTTTCTCGGGCTGGGGCTCGGAGGCTTCTTTGATGGAATTATTCTGCATCAGGTCCTTCAGTGGCATCACATGCTCACCAGCGCGGGCTATCCTGCGGATACGCTTGGAAACCTGGAGTTCAATGTGATGTGGGACGGCCTGTTTCACATTTCCACTTATATGTTTACAGCGATTGGCCTGATGTTGCTGGCGCGTCATGCGTTTCGCCCGCATGCGCCCTGGTCGGGTAAAATGTTGGCCGGTGCAATGTTCATGGGCTTTGGGATCTTCAACCTCGTGGAAGGCATCATTGATCATCAAATTCTCGGCATCCATCACGTCAACGAGACGGTGCCGCAGGAACAATGGATTTACTGGGATCTTGCTTTTCTCGTGTGGGGCGCCCTCATGTTCATCGGCGGATGGTTCTTATGGAAGGCAGGAAAGCAAGAGACGGCAATAAAATCGGCTGCGATGGAGCAGCGCCGCGCTATGTAAATCAGGCTTGTAACAACACTCCCTTCCATTCGTTTCTGAGGATGATTGATCCTATTTGCGTAGGAAAGGAGTGACTATGGCTCGAAAGTACAGTAAGAAGGCCTCTGAAGAAGTTAAGAAAGCAGTACGCAAGCAGAAGAAAGGTACCTTAAAAAGCGGTAAATCCGGAAAGAAGGTGACCAGCCGCAAGCAGGCTGTTGCGATCGGACTCTCTGAGGCAAGAAAGAAGGGCGCCAAGGTTCCAAACGCTTCTTCGAAGCGGAAGGCATCGAAAAAGAAGGATTAGCTACTCAAAGAGTGAAGACCCCGTTCGGGGTCTTCTTGTTTACATATCAAAGATGTTTGTGTAAGAGTTTATTTTCATTTAAGACATTTGCGCGATACTTGTAATGCGCCTAAATCTCTTATGAAAGTCACATGTAGGTCAGGCCTGCTGCAGTGCAGTCTCACAGTTCTTGACCAGATAAAGTTCGGCGGGATGCTTCACAAAACCTGCCTGACGATAGGATCAAAAATTTTGGCATTCTGTTTTCCGGACGGACGGGTTCTTATTAGGCGAATGGAATATTAACGGACAGCACCTTGAACAAGCCTTAAGATGATCAACATAAAAAGATTAGTGGTTTTACTTGCAACCTCTCTTGTTCTCTTTACTTTTGCCTGTGGACAGAAAATACAACCCGTCCCGAGCGAAGCATGGACTCAACTCGCGTCCATGCCCACCGCACGTTCTGAGAATGCTGCGGCGGTCATCGATCAAATCATTTATGTCATAGGCGGTTTTGGCGGTGAACAGAAGCTTGAAGCCTACGCTATTGCCACCGATACCTGGAAAACGCTCGCCGATTTGCCGGAGCCGCGCCATCATTTGATGTCTGCATCGTATGCGGGAAAAGTGTATATCTTTGGTGGCGCAAGTTCTATTGTGGATTGGCGGCCTCAGGATACAGCATGGGTGTATGATCCGCAAACAGACTTGTGGACAGAGACTGCATCAATGCCCGAACCGCGTCTCGCCGGTGCGGCGGTAACCCTGGGGAACCATATTTATGTGTTGGGCGGAACGGGGGGGTCGAATGCATTGTTGCGTTATGATCCCGCACGTGACGAATGGATCCAGCTCGCCAGTCACGCTCAATCGCGCGAGCATACTGCCGCGGCCGTGGTTGATGGAAAGATCTATGTACTCGGTGGTCGCTGGTCTGGCACAGGTGAATTGACATCTGTCGAAGTTTATGATCCTATGACTGATACATGGACGGGAGCACCCTCTCTCCATATTGCGCGCGGTGGGTTTGCTACTGTCTCAGCCAATGGGAGAATCTATGCTCTGGGCGGGGAAGTGCTCACCGGAGAAAATCATGCTCTGGCAAGCGTCGAAATCCTGGATGTGAAAGAAGGCATATGGGCTGCTGGTCCTGCTTTGCCCTTACCGCTCCATGGCGTTCCCGCGGTAAATGTGAATGGCGTCATTTATGTCTTGGGAGGTGCGGATCGGGCAGGCACCATCTCCAATCAGGGTCTGGTATTTTCCCTGGAACCCTAAATCTTTAAATCAAAAGACGGCGATTATTCGCCGTCTTTTTGATTTACTGCTAGGTAATTACTCTCTCTTTGCCCAGAGGTCAGCAACTCGGGGAAGCACGAAGTAATCTGCGCCGATGTATCCGGCGATCTTCCAGGCGAGCACAAGAAGGACGGAGAGCCCGAAGAACATGCCGTTGACGCTGGCGGAGCCGGCCATGATGAAGTTCCAGTTCATGAAACCACCGAAGAAAGCGGTGAGACCAACAAAGATACCCACTATGAGCGCAACACCAATCAGCACTTCACTCACGGCGATGAGCTTTGCAAACCAGGTATATGCCTGGGCATCGAGCATGGTTTGAAGGAATTCACGGTACCATGCAAAAGCAATCGGCGGGCGTCCTTCCGCGGGAATTTGAATTGCACCCATCCAAAAGCCTTTTAGCGCTTCACCAGTTTGCATCCAGGCGGGGTTTTGCAGCTTGGGTAGGCCTGAAGCAATCCACTTCCAGCCGAGCCAGAGGCGAACAGCCAGCCAGAGAATAGAGAAGCGCTTATCGTTGAACAGCAGATTGATGATTGACGGGGTTTCGAGCGTTTGACCCTTGCGGGTGAGGACATAAGAAGCCATTTTTATGTTTCCTTTCTGAGGTTGATCACACTTTACTTATGGCTCTAATTTACACTTTTTAGGTCTAAATTATCAGTGATAAAAATCACAATCATGACTATTCTTGTCCAATTAAATGTATGACACTTGTCACTTATCTAACAAAACCTACAGTCTCGCCTTAATGATTGCTTTGAATATCTCGCTTTGCTATAATGCCTCTGATCCCACACTAGGAGAACAAAACATGCAATCGTTCATCTTCAACGATGCCATTCGATTCCGGCTGGCCACGCAGCAGGAGGACACGGGCGCCAAGATCCAGGTGTTCTTTGGCGTATTCCTGGGTGTCATCCTGCGCTGGATTCTTGTAGACCTCATCAAGAACCAGGTCCCGGTGAACTTGTCGGTCATCATTGCGCGCATCGTGGTGGCTTTGATCGCGACCATCTTTGTCTTCTCTGGCTACTGGCAGAAAGTGAAGGACCAGCCTGCTGGCATGCGCTTCCTTAACGCGTTGGTCTATGGTGTTTCCATCGATGCTCTTGTGGGTCCGTGGACATATTAGGAGGAGAGATGAATTCATTCAGCTTCAACGATGCGATTAGCTTCCGATTTGTCAGCCAGCAGGGAGATACAAATGCCAAGGTACAGGTTTTCCTCGGCGTTTTTCTGGGCGTGATCCTGCGCTGGATTTACAGTGTGGCCGTTGAGGTGATCCGGAACCAGACTCCCTGGTGCTTCGGCACGTGGAACAGCATCCTCATCCGCCTGGGAGTAGCGCTCATTGCGACATTCTTCGTGTTTTCCGGCTACTGGCAAAAAGTGAAGGACCAACCCGCGGGTATGCGCTTCTGGAATGCCGTGGCGTACGGCATCACTATAGATGTGATCGTCAGCTCCTGGCTGCCCGCCCCCGTTTGCTGAGCCCAGAAGTCTACAGTTCTTGTCATTAAACCAAAAGAGAGAAGCCCAGGCTTCTCTCTTTTTACTTTTAATTAATTGCTACTCTTTGTTCTCACTGGTGGTCGTGTTCGAGCTTTCTTCCTTCTTCTCCGGTTTGCTTTCTGCAGCCTTCGTGCCGGAAGAGGATTTGCTCCCGGAAGGAGATCGATGATCGGTGGCATAGAACCCGGAACCCTTAAAGATAATGCGGGTGGGAGTGATGACTTTCTTCAATGATTTCTTGCGGCACTCCGGGCAGGTCTTCAGAGGCGCGTCCTGAAAGGACTGATGGCGCTCGAATTGCACACCACAAGATTCACAGCGATAGGTATAAACGGGCATACTTGCTTTCTCCTTACTATTCAACCAGCACGGCATTATAGCGCGCATGACTAGTGAAGGCAAGGGAAAGCGCCATAAGAGATCTGTTAACGGATGCCGCTGTCGTAATGTACTGTGATCTGTGTGTACTGGCCTGACGCAACAATAAAGGATTGGTCGGAAGCGAAAGGCAAGGCGTTTGGGGATTCGGGGTGCAGGATATATTCGCCCGGCGCGAGCGAAATCTTAAAGTGCCCCTGTTCGTCGCTCTGGAATTGGACGATCTGCACACCGCTCGGACTGTTGACTGTTAACGTAGCTTGATACGGCTGGTCGGGACAGTCCTGCCCCTGTTGCACAACGGGACACATCGGTCCGATGAGTACCTGTCCTTCGATCCCGCTGCCCTTCGGCGTAGGGCTGTAGATCGAGCAGGTGGCGAGTACCAATATCAATACACCAATCAGTAACTTTATATTCATCTCGGCTCTCCTTCTCTCTAACCATTCAACTCACGAAGAGCCAGATTTGTTCCCTTATTTAGTATAGGAGCTTGTTCCTATGGCACGATCGTCACCGCCGGAATATTGTCTACATCCTCGCGCCAGGGCAGGAGCAGGGAAAATGCTTTCAGGTCATCCGTCCCTCTGACAGGTTGCCGGGAAAGATAAAATAAATTCTTACTGCTTTGGAGCGTTTCATTGCCCAACCCCATCGCAGCGATATAACCAGCGTCACGTACATAAATCAGTGAGTCGTCATCGTATACACCATAGGGATAGGCAAAACTCGTAACTGGCACGCCAAGGAATTTTTCTAGCCTTCGGCGTGACTCGATCACCTCAGCCTCATGTTTCCTAGGCTGCGTGGTGAGTTCTACGTGGCTGAGACCGTGACTCCCGATCTCCCAGCCGGCCGCGTGCAGGCTTCGAATCTGGTCGGTACTCATATACCTCGGTATGCCCAAATAGTTGAGGACAATATAGGATACGCCCGTGAGACCATATCTCTGCATGATCGGCATCGCAGTTGCATACGTTGATTCACTGCCATCATCGAAGGTGAGGATGACCGGTTTGGGAGGCAGTTGTGCTCCTTGGGTGATCGCTTGCACAAGCAGCTCTACTGAAATGGTTTTGTATCCCCACTGATAGAGCAAGCTCATCTGCTGATCAAAAGACTCTGGCGAAACATAATACACAGTCTCACCCTGGAGGGAAAAACCAATGTGATGATAAAGAAGGATTGGCACGATAATTTCGCCGGGACCCTGAAACATCCATTGCGGTTCGAGAGTTAGCGTGGGAGTAAAACTGGCTGTGGGGAGAGGCGTCTCTGAGGGCGGGATGGTAGGCGTGTCGGTGGGGAAAATGATCGGGGTAACGGTAGCAGGTGAAGTGGAGGAAGGAAGCGGCGGTGCCGTCCAGGTGGGGATTAGCGTAGGAGTTGGAGGAACGACGAGATTTAATCCGCCGCAGGCAAGGAGAAAAAGGGTGATACCCCCAGTACCAATTAAAAGAGTTCTCGTCATTCCTGCTTTAATCTCGCGCTGAGCGGAGGGTTGAGACGCGTAGCGTCGAAATCCCGAAGTGGAAGCATCTGTACAGAAATAATTACCTGAGATTGCTTCGTCAGGAAGAGCACCTTACTCGCAACACTTGCACCTGCATGCCCACTCCCTGGTACCGCCCCCCAGGTGTGACATTAAAGCGGATGATTTAAGTCCCAGAGAATGCGCAGGCCTTCAAGGGTGAGCCAAGGGGCGATGATCTGAATCACGTCTGTTTCCTGCGCGACGATCGCTGATAGCCCTCCCGTGGCGATGACCTTCATTTCCATGCCCAGCTCTTTCCGAAAGCGCTCGACCATCCCTTCCACCATGCTCACGTAGCCAAATAACAACCCAGACTGCATAGCATGGACCGTGTTACGCCCGATGATGGATGGTGGGCGCTGCAGATCGATGCGCGGCAGTTTTGCGGCGTTGACAAAGAGCGCTTCGGTAGCCAGATTGATCCCCGCCGTGATGGCGCCGCCCAGGTATTCCCCTTCTTTTGTCAGCGCGTTGAATGTGGTGGCTGTGCCAAAATCGATCACACAGGCAGGCCCGCCATAGAGATACATCACTGCGACGGCATCGGCGATCCGGTCGGCGCCCACGGCCCGCGGGTCCTCATAGCGCACTTTGATGCCGGTCCGGATG
>DATHTL010000005.1:0-53247 GCA_035463255.1 Anaerolineales bacterium
GTATAGTGAGTGATGTGTTCGTCGGCGTAGGCCTGTGGCAGGAGGACCTTGTAGAGCCACTCGATGAGCCGCCATTCCCAGTTGGCATAATCGGGTGTTCCCAGGATGAGGAAGCCGCCCGGTTGCAGTACTCGATCCAGCTCATCCAGCACGTTGGCGCGCGGCACGTGCTCAATGACTTGTGAACAGAGTACGCAGGGGAACGACTTATTCGGGACGGGGAGGTCGAAGATGGAGCCCTGGACCATTGGATGCCCAAATCGTCTTGCGTAGCGCAGTTTTCGCAGCAGAATATCGATCGCAAGGCTTCCTTTAGGCAAAGCGCCAATGATCCGGCTGGAACCACAGCCAACATCCAGGCACTTTTTGTTGCCGTTCTTGTGGATTAAGCCTGTGATGATCTTATAGCGTTGTCTCTGCCAGTAACGCTGCGGTGGCATGAGCGCGTTGTAGGCGCGGGCGTCATAGTCGGCGCTGGCAATTGAGTTGCGTAACTTCCACAGGCGTGTGAATGTCTTGAAATACGCCCAGCCAAACTGGAATGCACGCGCGAAGGCAGGATCCGAGGATTGGTACCTAAAAGGAAGCTCGCGGATCTGGTAGCCTTCCATCCGTGCTTTGACGAGAATTTCCTGCAGGATGTCATAACCCTTGCTTTCGGTGGACAGGTTCTTGACGACGGAGCGCCTATACAGCCGGAACGCGCTGGACATATCCCGGACCTGTAAATCCAAGCCACGGCCAAAAATAAAGTTGGAACCTTTGCTGATCATCCGGCGAGTGAGGGGCATGCCAGCATTCCCATCCGGAATGTACCGGGACCCGATCACGATATCCGCAGTCTGGCGTGCTTCCCACAGGTCGCACAAGAAATCGAACGGGGCTGCTTGATCGGCATCCATGGCGATGAGGTACTCACCGGTTGATTGCTGGATGGCGGTTCGGAGCGCGGTGCCATAATCGCTATCTTTTGGAGAGAGCAGAATACATCTATTTTGCTCGAACACCTCGCGGGTATGTTCATCCACCGCGTGACTGACGATTAATATTTCGGGCTCAACATTAAGCGTAGCCAGCATGGAGCGCACTGCGGGCAGTAATGCGGCCCAATCTTCGCTCTGCCTGTGCGAAACAATAAAGAGTGATAGTGTTGATTTTCTTTCAGGCATGGCTGCTCGTTAACTGTGGCTTAAAGGATGTGGACCCACGCCATGCCAGCCCAAAAATGATCCACCAGAGCAATGGGAACCACACGTAATACACCTCGTTGATGGGCAGCACGCGCTGAACATAGTTGGCAATGGTTACACACAAAATGAAGGCAATCATTGCCAGTCTGTATTTTGAATCGGCCAGCCAGCTGAATACCTGAGCGATAGGGATTAAGAGGATCGTCTGGTCGTAACTCCAGCCAAAGATTGTGGTTGGAACGGTAATGAGGGTCAGTAGCGCAACCGAGAATTCCATGCTGAATTTTTCAGGATGCCTGGCCAGATAAAAGGGGATTGGCACAAAGAGGAGGATCAAGAATCGAGCCGCTTCCGTGATCTCCAGATAGCTCAACAGTCCACCAATTGTCGAGGTTGCCCATCGCCCTGAGGCGACCGATGTTTCTCCAACAAGATTGCTGATCAGGTCAGAACGGAATAGCAAAAGGATACCTAACCCCACGATACCTGCCACGACTAACCCCGACCAGCCCTTGAACTGACGACGCTGGTAGGCCATATAGACCAATAGATACAGCACCGCCAGGACGACGATATGAGGCTTAATCGTCGTTAGGATCAAGGCTGTGCCCGCCCAGAACCACTGTTCCTTCTTTATTAAGGCCATGCAGGCGACTAGTCCCCAGAACACCAAGAAGGTGACTTGCCCCATGTAGAGCCCGGTAATGGCCGCCGGAAAGCCGATCGCAAAGATCAGGAACGCTAACTTAACTTTTGGTGAAGATCTATGCAGATAAAGGTCGATCAGCAGGATTCCGGCAGTGATGATGATCAGCAGATTGACGACGAGCCACGCAAACTTTGCAGCGACGAAGGGCAGCCAGGCCAGAGGCAACAGAAAAAGGAACAGAAAGGGCGGGTTCCACGCCATGATCGTGTCATTCGAGATGCCATGGGTTTGCGTCTGTTGCACGGTCTTGATGGCTTCGATGTCATAAGGATTCTGCCCCCGGCTGAGCAGGTACGTCGCTGACCAGTAGATCCTGAAATCTGATTCCCCGAAGTCTGTTGTGGAAGAAAGGTTCCAGAGGGAAAGCCCCATAAACAGGACAACCAGTATTGTCAGAAAAAGGAGTAACCAGGTTCGAGTGGAGGTGCGTGGTGTATTCAACTGTGAACTCGTTGATGTTTACTCTTTCATCCTCACGTAAAAGATCAACTGGCCTTCCAGATCCTTGGTGCGCATTTCGAATTTATCTTTAAGTTTGTTCAACATGCGCGAGAGCTGTTTGTGTCCGTAGGTGCGCGGGTCGAAGCCGGGATCCACCTGGTAGATGGCGTTACCCATCACGTCCAGCCGCGCCCAGCCATCCTGTCCGACCGCCATCTCAAACGCCTGGCTCAAGACCGGCATCGGATCGGACTCCTCTTTTTCCGGCTCTGTTGTGACATCTGTGGTCTCTGTTACCGCCGTGGTCTTTTTTGCCCGGCTGGATTGTGTCTTGCGTTGCTGGATGGACTTCTTTTCTTCCACCAGATTTTCGGTGTACACAAACAGATCGCAGGCATTGACGAATGCCTTAGGGGTCTTCTTCTCGCCAATCCCCATCACAAAAACGCCGGCCTCGCGAATGCGTGTAGCGAGACGGGTGTAGTCACTATCCGAAGAGACCAGGCAGAATCCGTCCACCACGCCGGAGTGCAGAATGTCCATGGCATCGATGATCATCGCGCTGTCGGTCACATTCTTCCCTACCGTATAACGGAATTGCTGGATTGGCTGGAAGGCGTGATAGTTCAACGTTTCCTTCCAGGAATTCATATTACTTGTCGTCCAATCGCCATAGATCCGGCGGACCGTTACCTGTCCGTGCCGGCCGGCCTCCACAAGCATCTGAGGCAGCAGGGAGGACTGGGCGTTGTCACCGTCGATCAGCACAGCGATTTTTTGACGACCATTCGTTAGTTTTTCATTAGCCATAGGGTGATTATATTATGGATTGTTAGGCGCGGGAGTGTTCAGTCCGCCTGGATTCGGTGCAAATAAGCCGATATCCTTGCAGGAGTCCGCGCCGACGCGCTGGAACAGCCCGCCATCCACGCGAACTTCGATCTGTACAGGGGTCTCCGCCTGGTAAGTGCTGTCAACGGTCAGTTTCAACATTACTTTGAAGCCAGATGGTAATGAAGTCACGTCAACGGTCTTATCAGGGTGCTCACGCCCTTCATCGAGGGCATTCAGGGTGACCTGCACGTTTGTCAGCTCTGGCAGGCCAGTATTTCTCAAGACCACGAACGCGTTGGTCACCTCGCCCATGCCGTGTGTCACATCGATGCTGGTATTGCAGCCCAGGATTTCCACCGATACAGAGGGCTGGCTGGGAAGGCTGGTGTCGGTTGGAATTATGACGGGCGTATCAGAGGGGATTAATGTTGGGGCGGTGGTTGCAGTGATAAACTGGATAGGCGTCGGAGTGGGGATAGCAGGCGTGAAAGTCGCGCTCGCCACGATCACAACTGGCGTCGCGGTAAAGATCGATGGCGTATTGGTGGGTGGCAGAAATGGAGTAGGGGGATTGAACGGCCCCGGCTGGATTCCCCACCCGCTGCACGAGGCCACGAATAGCATCTGGAGTGTAGTCAGAATCACAGGAATAATCTTTTTCATTCTCTTCTCCTTCTGATGATTGTATCCCGCTTCTTTAAGGAGAGTAAAGTCCCCTTTTGTAATAGCAACCAAACGCTCAAGAGGTTCGGGGCGTCTGCTTCAGAATTAGAGCTGTCCTTTTTCTTTCCAATTCTCCAGCCGTTTTTGATATTCGGGATCATCATATCTCGCCAGGCTAAAGGCAGGAGCATAAGAAGGCAGCATCGCGCCGGTCACATGCGCCGCGATCAATTCTCCCACACCACATGCAGACATAATGCCGTAACCTGAGACTGCGCCGAGCACATAAGCGCCGTCCACGCCCATGGGGCCCAGCAGGGGGCGGTTCTCGCGCGTCTTCGTGTAATAGCCGCCATCGAGCTGCGGGCGCGGCATCCGGCCAAAATATTCCTTCATGCGCGGCAGCATCGTAGCGAGCCCGCGCAAGGCGACTTCAGGGTACTGGTCATCCAGAGCGGGCGGCCAGACGGGGTCCATGACTTTGGTCCGATATTCCCACAACATCAAAATGGTCTGGCTTTCCTCTCCACCCTCCGGGCGCGTATGCGCGCCTGATGGAAAGATTTCCGTCAACCATCGCGTCTCATCATCTTCAGCCAGCGCGGCGCGCTCTTCATCTTCCCACGGCAGGGTCTGGGGCTCATTCCAGATCAGCAGCGGTGCCTCGCGTCCTACCACGCCCAGTGGGTCCTTGATCGCGGCCTTGAGATGCAGCTCAGTATGAACGGGCAATTCAACATCCAGCAGCTTGCCCACTTCCTTTAAATAGGGTCCGGCAGCGTTTATGAATATTGGGGAATCGATACAGTTGCCCGAGCTCAAACGGATTCCGCTCACGCGTCCGTTGGCGACATCCACGCCGGTCACGCGGGCAGACTCAAACCGAACCCCCTGCTTGCGTGCCGTTTCGAGGAGGTACATGCCCAGCTGCTGCGCGCTCAGCCAGCCGGCCCGCCGCACGTGCAGCGCAGCAACTGCCTTATCGGTCACATAGGGAAAGAATCTCCGGATCACCTCATTGCCGATCAACAGATCTGCACCGATAGGTTGGTCGCGAAAGCCTTCTGTGGCAGAGGGTTGGTAGTATAATGAGGATGGCGAGTGAATGCGTATCGGACCTGCACCCAAGCATGAGATCGCGCGAGAGGCGGCTTCCAGATTCGCAAGCGTGTCTTTATTGGTGGTGAGATATAAGTAGCCTCGTCGATTCATCCGAAAGACATTCCCACTTTCATCGGCCAATACTTCCATCAAGTCAATAGAGCGATTCATCAGCGCGAGCATCTCTGCGTCCGGCCACCAGTTGCGGTAGCATTCTGTGCTGCGATCACTGGTGAATGACAGGGGCGCACGTTCATCCAGCAGCAGGATGTTGTTGACCCCTGCCTGGCTGAGGAAATACGCGGCGGCGACGCCGGTAATGCCGGCCCCGCAGATTACAGCATCGGCTGTCTTGTTCATGAGGGCGAGAATTTTGCTTTAAGTTCTTCCCACTTGGGTTCTACCAGAATGGAGCCGTCTGGGAAGACAATGGTTGGAACGCTTCTGAAACCGTTGTTGACCTTCATCACAAATTCGGTGGCTTCGCGGTTTCCTTCGAGACCTACCCGCAGGTAGGGAATATTGTTCGCCTCAAAAAATTTTTTGGTCCGGATGCAGTCGGAACAATATTCAGTTGTGTACACGACAATTTGCGAGGGTGCGGTGGTGTATAGATCGGTCATGGTTCAGTGTTAGCCAGCTTTCCTAAGATATGGCGGTCGCCTGGGATGAAGGGAGTAAATGTGACCAAAGTTGTAACATTATCAAAGGTTGGGCGTCTAGTGTTAATACTGGACGGAAGCCCAGACGACCTTTAAAAAGGCTCCTTTTGCGGAGCGAACGTACCCTTTGGTACTTAAGACCTAGTATAACAATTTTCCACACAGCCTACATTACAAAACTAAAAATTGGATGAGAGACCTATGACTTTCTTAAAACGTTCATTTTTGGGCGCGGCCATTTATCTGGCAGTCATTTTTGTGCTTGGGCAGGCCGACTATTCAGACCGGCCCATCATTAATTTTGCCAACTACTTCTACCTCGCTGTCATGGTGGCCGTTCCTCTGACACTTTTCTTTCCATCCATTTCACGCGTCTCGGCTTATGTGCCTTTAATCATTTGGGCAGGCGTTTATCTCGCTCTGGTGCAATTCATCGATCGAACTCATTCCGCAGCAAAGGATGAATTGTCAGTCATTGTGTTGGAGATTGTGCTGCTGGAAGTAGGCGTCTGGCTGGTGCATCGCCTCGCGCAGCAGATCAGTCACGCAGAGTCGATCATGGATGCCCTGGCGCTGAGTGCGTTTCCAAACCGGACGCATGATATCGAAGCCGAGAATCAACGGATTAAGATTGAGTTAACACGCAGCCGCCGGTATCACCGTCCGTTGAGCGTGCTGGTCATTCAATACGATTCGGAAGAGGATAAGACGACACAGGAAATGCTGCGAACCGTCCAGCATGACCTGTTGAGTCGTTTCACAACTGCCCGCGTTGGGCAGATCATTGATGACCGCATCCGTCAGACCGACCTGGTACTGCGGGATCACAAAGGCAGATTTATTGTCGTCTGCCCCGAGACCGATTTTGCCAATGCAACCCTGCTGGCAAAACGGATCTCTCAAGCAATTGGGGAAAGGACCAGCCTCGCGGTTCGGTGGGGTGTGGCTGCCTTTCCTGAAGAAGCTTTGACGTTTGAGGATCTACTACACAAAGCCCGCGAGCGTCTTGTTCATTCTGATGCCGTTTCCGCTGCAACCGAGTCCGTGGCAGTAGTCGAGTCCCAACAGGTACAGTAACGCTCTGTCGGAGAGAATGGAATGTCCTTTTCGATGAGCTTTGTATGCAAGTCGTGAAGGTAAAGGTTTATTGATATGAGTGTATTAGAAATGATAATCCGTCACGATGAGGATTGGTTGAAGCGTTTCGATCCACAAACGCGGATTTTAACAGGAACGTCATACCAGCTAGCCAAACGAATGATGGATCTATTCCTGGTTGTGATCACATTGCCTTTATGGTTGCCACTGAATGTCATCATCGCCCTCGTCATTCAAATCACTTCTCCGGGAGCGCCTGTTGTGTTCAAGCAGCTGCGCACCGGGAAGGGCGGCAGCCGCTTCTATATGTATAAGTTCCGCACCATGGTGCCTGACGCGGAGGAACTGAAAGCCAAGTACGCGCATCTGAATGAATTGCAGTGGCCCGATTTCAAGATCACCAACGATCCGCGCATTACGAAGGTCGGAAAATTCCTGCGCAAGACCAGCCTCGATGAACTCCCGCAATTGTTCAACATTTTGAAAGGTGAGATGAGTCTGGTTGGACCGCGCCCAACCTCGTTTGGGCCGGAAACGTACAAACTCTGGCATACGCACCGGTTGGATGTGATGCCCGGCCTGACCGGTCTGTGGCAGATCATCGGGCGTGCGCAGCTGGAGTTCGACGATCGTTTGCGTCTTGATATTGCCTATATCGAACGTGCCTGTCTGTGGCTGGATATTACGATCCTTTTCCGCACGGTCATCGCCGTGTTCCAGACACGTGGCGCGCACTGATTTAAAGTATTCGTAAATCGTGATAGTTCGAAAGGATCCCTTACTGTATGAGTATGAGTAGAAGAAGCAATCTTTTCTCCAGACCAGGTATTTACATCGCTTGCGTGCTTTACATTGCCCTTACCTACGCGCTCCTGGCAATGGGAAACGAGATGATTGCTGCCACAACACCTGAAGATCATTATTTCGAGTTGATCGGCTCGTTCGCCTTACTCGTGACTTCCCTGCTCTTTCTTTATGGCTTTTTCGTTGCTCGAAAGACCCTCGATAAGAGCTGGATGTCACTGGTCAAGAAACTGGTATACCTGGCACTGGCGCTGCTGTTTTTCTTCGGGGCGGGCGAGGAAATCAGCTGGGGCCAACGGATTCTTGGATTCCAAACGCCTGAACAGGTGGCCGAGGTAAACACACAGGAAGAGTTCAATACCCATAACCTGGCCGTCTGGCAGAACAGCGGCTTTCTGGATGCCAATCGACTCTTCGATGCGTTCTGGTTTTTGTTTGCCGTTCTGACTCCCGTTGCCGCGATGCTGGTCCCGGCGTTCAGGCAGTTTGCACGTCGCTTCATCCCCCTCGTTCATTGGGCGCCAGGGGCACTATTTATCTATAATTACTTGTGGGCAAAACTCGCAAAGGTTATCTTTGCAGGTGTGTATGCCTTTGAAAAAATCACGCTGACCCAGGCGGTGCAGGAAATCAAGGAAAGCAACTATGCGATCATCTTTATCCTGGTCGGTGTGCTTGCCGTTCTCGATCTCCGGAAATCGGAAGCCGGGAGTGCTGTTGCAAGGCAACGAAGTAACATAAAAGCAGAGCCGGCTTTTCACGAGTAGTCGCGTTTGTTTAGAGAACATGAGACAGCAGTATTAATTCTTACAGGTAGAGTGTCGCACTGAGCACTCGGCAAATGGAGATTCTTGCACAATGAAACAATACATATCGCACGTCAAGTTCCTGATTGTTGCCCTTTTATTCATTGCCCTTACCTTCCTGCCTCTTTTTGCCAGTGCGGACACGCTCGATGCATTTGCCAGGGAAGATGGTATCTTCGAAAACCTGACGGCATTTTATCTATTTCTTACGTCGGTCGTATTTGCGATTGCTTTCTTTCGTTTTCGAAAGTCATCTTGGCTGCTGCGACTATCCTTTGCGGGCCTCGCGCTACTGTTTTTTATGGGTGCAGGTGAGGAGATCAGCTGGGGCGAACGCATCTTTGATTGGGATGACAAAAATTACATCAGGGGCATCAATGTTCAAGGAGAATTAACGCTTCACAATCTGAAGTATTTTCAGGGTGAAGACTCAATTCTTCCGGTCAGCATTTCACAGTTGTTCATTCTGTTTGTCTTCGGCTTTGCTGTGCTGATCCCTGTCGTCTGCCTCCTCTTTCCCAAGATTGAACGCCTGGTTGCCCCGCATTTTCCGGTGCTGCCCTGGGTTCCCGGACTACTGGTGGTGGTGACGTACGTCTTTCAGAAGCTCATGCTGCGAATCCTGCCTATGTTCCCGGCGCTGTATCAGCATCCTACCATGCCCATCCCGCAGGGGGTGCACGAGATACGCGAACACGGCTATACTTTTGCAGTGCTTGCATCAGCGGTGTTGTACGTCCTCGCAAAAAGTCGTAACACTCAACCGGAAGTCAGCCGTGAGGTGCAGGTCAATATGAACAGCCCTGCGGCTGGAATCCCCCTGAGCGCAAAAAGCGCCGGCGATAAATCCTAGGTTTTGAAACGCGCCTTACGGAGAATTAAAAGCGTCCCTGTATCCCGGATGACAGGATCACGCTTGATATCATGAGTAACCAAAGTATCCGTTATAGATTAATAGCAGCGATTGTTATCCTGCTTTTACTGGTCATTTTGCACACATCCCAGCCAGCCAGTCCAATTCCAGAGGAAGTAAAAACGCCCACTGTCACTGCGGTTCCCTCTCCCACGGCGACTCCCGAACCTCGATCTTTTGCGGAAGAGGTTGGGCTTTCCTGCAAGAGGCCGTATCCAGATTCATCCATTTGGAATGTCTCTCTGGATTGGTCGATTGCAAAAATTCACCCGATGAGCGATTTGATGATGCAGGCATTTTTTGAAAACGATGATTGGATAGGCTCAGATACATCCCAGTACGCACCCAATATCTACTGGGTAGATAATGAGACACCCCTGGTGCCTGTCCAACTCGCAGAGAATCGTTTTCGCGATGCGCTCGATGACGGAGTTCTACAATTTAGTGCATCCTCCGCGACTGTGAGGATTCCCCTGCCCGAGAACGCAGTTCCGGCGGATGGCAGCGATGGACAGCTAGTTGTAGTCAATATCGATACAGGAGAAGAATGGGGATTGAATGAAGGGTATATCGATACGGATGGAAGCTGGACTGCCAATGGCGCCTATCGATATCACATCGAGAATTCAGGCATTCCTCCAGAGGGCTTCGGTCAGCGCGGCGCCGGGATCGGTCAGTTGGCAGGGATTGTGAGACGCTGCGAGGTGGAGCGCGGACGGATCGATCACGCGGTGACGCTTGCTTACGATTATCCCTGTGCCCCGGAAGTATGCCAGCTCAATGGCTGGCCAGCCCAGATCCCACCGTTCCAAAAAACGGATGGGAGAGGGGACTCACAGTATGATATTCCGGAAGGCGCCCGGATCGCGGTGCGGCCCGAGATCACCCGGGAAGAAATCGAAGATGTATGTGATGATGTCAAGGGATGTGTGGTCTGGCTGTTGAATATGCAGGAATATGGCGGATTTATTGTAGACAGAAGCGGCCATCCAAAAACGTATGCCGAAGGAGATGCCACGGCAAACTGGGAGCCATCACTCTGGACCGAAAACATGCTGCGAGACGTTCCGATGGACTGGTATGTTGTAATCGATTGGGATTCTCCTTCTACGAAGGAGCGGTAGATGAAAACGAAAGAGATGATTACAAAAATGCGTGAGACAGCCGAGTCAATTTATACTGATCAGCTTCAAAGAGCTTATTTCAGAGTGTTCGGGCACCAGGTAAATCAACGGTTCGCCATCGTCAGCACGGCCCGTACAGGATCGAATTTCCTTTCGGGCGGGTTAAAAACGTCTCCGTCTGTACGGATGTATCATGAAATCTTTGCAGACCACAACCGGGAAATTGGGAAAGATTTCGAAAAAATTCTTTCGACCATTTTTCAATATGAAAGCAAAGCAACAGAGGTTGTAGGCTTCAAGGTTTTTTACAATCATCTTACGGAAGATGAGTGGAAAAAGCTAATGGGCTACAAGGATTTCAAGGTCATCCATCTCACCCGGAGAAATCGTCTAAAAACAGTGATTTCTCTGGAAATCGCTTTTAAAACCGGCCACTGGACAAAATCCAGCAAGTCCGGTGGTCCCAGAGATAAACACCTGATCGTCGACCCTGCATTATTGATGAAGAGGCTCGAGCAAATCGAACAGGGTGAAGCCGCGACACGGGCACGCTTCTCAGACCGGCGGGTCCTGGAGGTGGTTTATGAAGATCTCGTTCAGTCTCCCCGGGAAATGTTCGCTTCGGTGGGTGAGTATCTTGGCGTGGACGATATCGATCCGGACAAAATCAAACTGAAGAAGCAAAACCCTGAGACGGTCCAACAACTAATCACCAATTACGATGAAGTGGAGACATCACTCAGGAATACAAGATTTGCAGAATATCTTTATCAATAAATTTATCGGTATGAAAATCTGGTTCTGTGATCAATTTTTTGCGAGCAAGTGCGCGGAAGCGAGTGAAACATGAATATCACTAAAAATGATCTGTTCTACATCTTGATGAGCATTGCGGTTGCCTCGATCGGCGTGGTGGCGGTCAACAATCTCCACACCCAGTTGGGGCTGTATAGCCTGCTGGGTCTGCTGGGGATCATGATCGTCTTCGCGATCATCATCAAACCGAGCCTGGGTGCCAATATCCTGGTGCTTGCCATATTTACGAATGTCTCTGACCTGCTCACCAAACAGGGATATGCCGGACTCACCCAGCCTCTGGTAATCATTGTCGCTCTGGCACTCTTCATTCGTTACCTGTACGCAGGCGAAAAGCCAGTCTCACATTTCCAGACATTCCGGATTGAGTTCTTTCTGCTGTTTTACTTTGTGGTTGTGGCTGCCTCCGTCATTGTTGCCGGCGATCAGAATCGTGCGCTTACCGATGTTTTTGACCTGGGCAAGGATATTGTCATTGTGTACTGTATCCTGTTTGCTTTGCGCCAACCCGCGCAATGGAAGCAGACCGTCTGGTTGATCATTATCATCACCACCGCACTCGCCGGTCTGTCGGCCTACCAGTTTATTACGAATAATTACCAGCAGACGTTTATGGACCTTGCATCCGTGGTTATGGCCCGGGTGGATGGTGAGAATCTTACGGCCCGCGCCGGAGGCCCCGTCAACGCTCCTAACGTCTGGGCGCAGATCCTGGTTGCTGTTTCCATGCTGCTCATCTTCAGGATCATGCAGGCCAAACAACCGCTGGCAAGGCTTGTCATGGTCGCCATGCTTGGTATTATGCTGTACGCTGTCCTCAACACGTACAGCCGTGCAGCCATCGTCGTCCTGGTGATCGATATCGTTATCGTCATGCTGGTTCTCAAGAGACACGTCAATCCATTTATTGCAGTCGCCGCTCTGGCTGTCCTTGTCGTGATATATCAATTCTTACCGGCCAGTTATCAGAATCGCATTAGCACTTTGTCCTTCGTTACCTCTGAAAGCGGCATCTATGAGGACTCTTCCTTCCGCGGACGTAGCAGCGAGATGCTAACCGGCCTGGCGATGTTCGCAGAGCACCCCATCCTGGGCGTTGGGACAGCAAACTACCGCCCCAATTACCAGCGTTACGCCCAAGTGGTCGGCCTCGAGTTTAGAGCGGAGGAGCGCGATGCCCACTCGCTGTACGTTCAGGTGGTAGCAGAAACAGGAGTGTTGGGTGCGATTGCCTTTTTCGGATTGATCTTAACGCTCTTAAGTGCTTTGAATCGAGCCTGTCTGGATATCCAAAATTCACCCCGTCTGCAATCCTGGCTGCCCTGGATGAATGCTATTCGAATGGCCATCATGTCTTACCTGCTTACCAGTTTCTTCCTGCACAACGCCTACTTCCGCTATTTCTGGATTCTCTTCGCCATGGCACTGGCAGGCATTCATATTACCTATGGCCTTCTGAATAATCCAGATAGAAACCAATCGCTAGAGGCTCGCCTTTGATCGATTCTCCCGCTTCCGGTGAAGGCACGAGCCGCCAGCTTGCCCATAAAACAGCCTGGGGAATCATCTGGAATTTCTCGGCCTATTTTTTGGGAAAGATTGTCGTCTTAATTACGACTGCTATTCTGGCGCGCATCCTGGCCAAGAACGACTTCGGGTTGGTAGCAGTCGCGGTGGTCGCGATTAATTATCTTTCGGTTCTGAAGGATCTTGGGCTTGGGGCGGCGCTGATCCAGCGCAAAGGGGATGTAAAGGAAGTAGCCAATACTGTATTTACCATCAATGTCCTCCTTGGGCTTGTGTTGTCCGCGCTTGCCATCCTTTTGGCGCCTCTGGTCGCGACTTACTTTCGTGATCCTCAGGTCACGTCTGTTTTACGCTGGATGGGGGTTTCGTTCGTTATCAACGCCCTTGGATCGGTACACACGAACTGGCTCGTGCGAGATCTGGATTATCGACGTAAAATGGTACCGGAGCTGGGTGGGGCGCTGACCAAAGGTATTGTTTCCATTGGGATGGCATATCTGGGTTATGGCGTCTGGTCGCTCGTGTTTGGACAGATCATAGGAGCAATCGCCTCCGTTGTTCTGGTCTGGATCATTCTCCCCTGGCGGCCGCGTCTTACTATCGACCGCAAAATGGCCCGGTCATTACTAAATTTTGGCGCGTCTGTCACAGTGGTCGATATTATCACTCAGATCACAGATAATCTTGATTATGTAATCGTAGGGCGGATTTTCGGCCTGGTCCCATTGAGTATTTACACACTGGCCTACCGTTTGCCTGAAATGCTGCTGATCGGGAATCTATGGGTGATGGGAGGCGTTGTGTTTCCGGCGTTCTCCACCGTGCAGGACAAGCCGAATGAATTGCGGCGGGGATTCCTCGCCTCTGTCCGGTTCGTGGAGCTGATTGCCGTGCCGATCTGTCTGGGACTGCTGATCGCGGCTGACCCGATCGTGCGCGTGGTCTTTGGCGATCAATGGCTGGACGCGATCCCAATCCTGCGCGTGCTTGCCATCTATGCCTGGGTTTATTCGCTTGGATACCATGTCGGGGGCTTTTACAAGGCGATCGGGCGACCAGACATCCTTCTGCGGCTCTCGATATTGACCCTGGTCATCATCATACCGTCACTCCTGATTGGGGCCAGGTTCGGGCTTATCGGCGTGGCCATGGGCCATCTGGTCGCGGTACTGATCCGTCGCGTGGTTAGTCTCTGGCTGGCAACCCGGTTTGTGAAAGTCTCGATCTTCGATATCTTTGCACAGTTGCGTTCATCCATGCTGGCAGCACTGGTGATGGCCCCTGTCACACTGGCTGTAGCTTACCTGGCCGCGGACATGAATCCGTTTTTGCAGCTGGCTCTGATCATTCCTACGGGTGCAGTCAGTTACCTGGGTGTTTTATGGTGGGTGGAGCGCGAGAACCTGATGCGGCTTCTGCGTATGGTCAATATTTCACGCGCGCCTGTTTAAGAACATGGAAAAGACGAACATATCTGATCATCGCTATATCTTTGTCTGCGGACTCCATCGCAGTGGCACTTCCGTGTTATTCCGCTCCCTGCGCGATCACCCCGAAGTCAGTGGCTTTCAAAACACGCCATCTCCCGAGGATGAAGGCATGCACCTGCAGACAGTCTATCACCCCTCCGGTCACTATGGTGGAGCGGGGGCTTTTGGCTTTCACTCTGATGCACACCTGACCGAATCTTCCCCGCTGATCACAGAAGCGAATCGCCAGAAGCTTTTTTCCGAGTGGGCCCGCTACTGGGATATGGAGAAGACATACCTGTTAGAGAAGTCGCCGCCGAATATCATTCGCACGCGTTTCCTCCAGGCGATGTTTCCCAACTCGTACTTTATCGTGATGTTGCGTCACCCTCTTGCCGTTTCATATGCCACACAAAAATGGTATCGCAGATACAGGGTCAATTGGAGAGGGCTGCCGCGTATCTTCGAGCACTGGCTGGTCTGTCACGAAATGTTTCAGGAAGATCAGAAACACCTGGAGCATTCCTTCGTTGTAAAGTATGAAGAGTTTGTTGCTGAGCCTCATAAGTGGGTGAACGACATTTATCGTTTTCTGGGCCTGGGTCATGCGCCGATCAATCAAAAGATTCTCTCTGATGTGAACAAGAAGTATTTCAAAATGTGGAACCGAAAGCTTTCGAGCCTCTTTTCCGGGATGATGAATCGGATGATCATTGAGCGTTATGGGAAGCGCGTGAAATGCTTTGGTTACAGCCTGACAGATCTGGATTGGATCGGTCCGATCATCGAGTAATGTATGCAAAACCATGCACCGCCTGTCGCCCCGCCTCCGCCGCGGGTTTTTAATTACAGCCTCGACTGGCGCTTCTTGCTGCCCATATCTGATCTTTCCCGGGTATTCGTTGTGTTTGAGGAGGATGCTGATCTTAGTCAGACCCTGACGCATATAGGAATTTCTGTATCGAACCAGCTCTCGCCTGCAGATGTAAAACGAGAGCAGGCGCTCAAGGCCGAGTCGTTCGTATTGCCCTTTGGTTGGCCCGTGCGCTGGGTGGGTATGCAGGCCGAAGATCATATCGAGCTCTATCGCTCCCTGCGGCGGCTGATCGAGCCGGGCGGTCATTTTTTGATCGGCTTCAATAATGCCTGGTATGGTCACCGCAGCGGCTCTAAATATCATTCTGCCAGGCCCGGGCAGGTCGCATCCCAATTACACCAAGCCGGGTACAGATCCATTGAAATTCTCGGCGTGATGCCAGATCTGAGCATCCCGGAATACATTTTGCATCTGGAGCCCCAATCCATTCTTTTTGCCTTGTGCCATCGTTTCAGGCGCAAGCCGGTCATTTTGAAACTGCTGCAGGTATTCTCTCATGCACCGGGCTGGGCCCGCATGTCGTCTTTTCTCCCCTGTTATTTTGCCGTCGCTGTGGCCTGAAACTTGATGAACTCATTTTTGGAGGATCTTTCTACTTTTGCCCTCTCGCTGGATGCGGGAGATCACAAGTTATTCGACTCATCGGTGCACTGGGTCATGCTCGCCAACGGAGACGCCGATTTTCACGATAATGTCATTTTCTTCGGCTTCGCAGAGCGCGATAATGATCCTATCCTGGTTGCCAAGGTGCCTCGTCTGGCCGAAAACGGTTGGATGTTACAAACGGAATACGATCACCTGGTGGAGTTGTGGAACTGCATTGGTGAAGAGGCTTCACACTTTGTTCCCAAGCCCATTGCTATGACGTCGCTACAGCAGCGGCCTCTATTGATGGTCTCTTATGTACCCGGCAAAAGTCTGGCTCGCCTTTCCCGTAAGGCGTTCTGGGGGAATAGCGATCAAGTGTCGGCTTTGGCACAGGAGGCGGCGCACACGCTGAGACATCTCAACCAACTGACAGAGCGGCCGAGCGATCCCGGTGACGTCTTAAGTCCCCGTTTCGCAGAAAAGGCCGCCACGTTCAGGGAATTGTTCCAAACGACATCCGACGAAGACGCGATGTTGGCCGACCTGGTGAACATCTCGGAGACGGCAGTTGGCAGAGCGACACATAAGGTCATTATCCAGGGCGACTTCTGGCATGGCAACATGATCCGCGGCGGAAAGCAGGGAGGGCTGAAATTGATCGACTGGCAGTTTGCACGCTGGTCTGCAGACGTCAGTATGGATGTTTACTTCTTCCTGCTGGCAGGCGCGCTTTCCGCTTCAGGAGATGTTCCGGAGCAGCAGCGTGCCCGAGCAGCTTTTCATGTTTTGAGCGGCTGGCGCGAAAATGTGATCCCGGCATATCTTTCGGCGTATGGAATGCCCGAACGTTATGTTCTGTTGCCTCAGAAATATGGCATGCTGATGTGCTGTGTGGAAAAAGCAGTCCGCCCGGCGCTCGAATTTGGCTACAGTCATTCGGACGATTTGATATGGCGGCATCTCTTTGCAGAGTTGACATCCTGGCCGGATCCGGATTGACTCTGTTTGGAAGGATGGAAGGTTGAGCAGCGTAAATAAGCCGGCACGCAAAAATAAGATTGCCTACGTGATCGATGGGCTCAGCATGGGCGGTGCGGAGCGGCTGATGGTACCGATCTTGGCGCATCTAAGCCGCACGGACTTTCAGCCGTATGTGTGCGCGCTGCAATCCAAGGACGGCAATCCCATGGCAGATGAAATTCGCGCACTCGGGATTCGTGTGGATTGCCTCGACATCAAACATCTGCGTGATTTGAATGCTCCTGCACACCTGACCAAATATCTGAAGCAAATGGGAGCCGATCTTGTTCATACGCAGCTTGAGTTTGCCAATATTTTGGGGAACATCGCAGCCAAGCTATTGCGTTTGCCGAGCGTATGTACGATTCATGTGATGCCATCGCTCGATGTCAAAAGCAAGAGGCGTTTTCATCAACGAGCAGAATGGTTTGTCTTGCGATATTTCTGTGATCGGGTTATTTCGGTTTCGGAGGAAGCACGACTTTATCATCTGAAGATTAGCGGTGCGCCATTCGAGCAGGTAACTACACTCTATAACGGCATCGACCTATCGCCATTTGTCAGAATGGATCGTGCGCATGAACGCATGGTTGTCCGAACGGAACTTGGGATTCCGGCCAGCGCAAACGTGATCACCACGGTCGCTGTGCTGCGGCCTCAAAAAGGTGTCCAGTTTATGATCCAGGCCTTACCGTCTATCCTGGCTGCCGACCCTGATACGTATTATTTGATCGTCGGCAGTGGAACACATGAGAATGTGCTCAGGGAAGAAGTTAATAGATTACGTGTGAGTGATCGGGTCATATTTGCCGGAATGCGCAAGGATGTGCCGCGCCTGTTGGCTGCCAGCGATATCTTCGTCCTTCCCACGCTCACAGAAGCCTTGCCCACGGTGCTGGCAGAGGCGATGGCAGCCAGATTGCCGATCATTGCCAGCCGCGTGGGCGGGGTTCCCGAAATGGTCACAGATGGTGAGAATGGCTGTGTGATTGAGGCAGGAGATCCGGACGGTCTGATCACTGCCTGCGGCTCACTGTTGAGTGATCCTGAAACACGCGCGGCGATGGGAACTCAGGGCTGGCAGATCGTCCAGCAGAAGTTCAATATCGAGCGACAAGTCGATCGGCTCGAGCAGCTTTATCTTAACGAGTTACAGGCTTATGGAAAATAGACTTCGGCTCGTCTTCGTGGAGCCCAACGGGAGTGGGGGATTGATCCATTACACCTATCAGCTCTGCACTGCCCTGGCTGAGGAAGGCGTGGACGTGACGCTGGTAACCGGGAAGGAGTACGAGCTTGCCCATTTGCCGCATAACTTTAAAGTCAATAACATGCTCGATCTGTGGAGTCTGTTCGATCCACAGGTTGCGCAAAATCTCAACGCCAGTCCATGGCAGCGCAGGTGGCAGAAGATGTGGCGGACGGCGAGACGTGGTCAACGCGCCATCCGTTTGATTTTGGCCTGGAGAAACCTCACCCGCTATGTATCAGATTTGCGGCCCGATATCGTTCAGTTCTCCAAGATCAATTTTCCCTTTGAAGCAATTTTTCTCGCGCAGATGCGGCGGCGTGGACTGACTCTGACTCAGATTTGTCATGAGTTCGAGCTTCGTGAAAGCCGGGGAGGTCTTTTCTCGTCCGTGGCGTTGCGCGCCTACGCCGATATCTATAAAAATTTCTCTGCCATATTTTTTCACGCCAAGGAAAATTGTGAGAAGTTTCTAGCGCTGTTCCCCTTTGTCGAGCGGGAACGAACGCACATCATCCCTCACGGTAATTCAGGCTGGCTGCTCAAGTATTTCCCCCAAACGTATGATCTGGAATTGTTCCAGCAACGTTATGGACTGAAAGCCGGTCAGCCGGTTGTCTTGTTCTTCGGGTTGCTATCTCCAAGCAAAGGTATTGAGGATCTTGTCGAGGCGTTTGCCCTCGTCCACAAGACCTGCGACGCGAAACTTCTCATTACCGGGTATCCCACAAAACACATCAATATGGTGGATCTAAAACAAAGGATCGAGGAGCTGCATCTGACAGAAGATGTAGCTTTAGATCTCCGTTACATCCCTTTAGAAGAGGTCGGTGCCCTGATGAGGCTGGCGACCGTAGCCGTCTATCCCTATCGAAGCAGCACGCAGAGCGGCGCGCTGCAAGTCGCCTATACGTTCGGCCGCCCGGTGATCGCCACGCAGGTCGGTGGCTTGCCTGAAGCCGTGGAGCATGGGCGCAGCGGCTTTTTGGTCCCTGCCTGCTCGCCTCCAGAGCTTGCCGATCAAATCCTGAAAATTGTTACCAACCCACAACTGGCCAAGGTTATGGGAGAGTATGCCCGCCATCTGTCTGAGACGCGCTTTAGCTGGCGATCGGTGGCGAAGCAGATGGTGCGAGTCTATCACCAGCTTATGGAGAGAGATTTATAGGTATCTGCTCTTTCCCTGGAAATTTGGGAGATAAAGCTGTGAAGAGGAACTTTAAAAAATATGCAAGGACGCTGATCACTTATTTTCCCTTTATTAAAGATCAGTCCTATGCCTTCAAGCGATTGCTCAGGATCCTCCTGAACTCTTCTGTGGAAGAGGACTTTAACGCGCTCAAGCTTTTTCCCCATCGAGAGGATGTCTTATTCCTCGATATTGGAGCGAACCAGGGAGCAGCTCTCGATGTCTTTCTGAAGAGACATAAACACTGCAACATCTGCTCCTTTGAGCCCAATCCCCACGCGTTTCAAAAAATCGAATCGAGATTCAAGAAGAACGCAAGAGTCAAATTGCATAATTTTGGGCTGGGAGCAAGAGAGGGGACGTTCAAATTTTATGTCCCGGTTTATCGTGGCTATGAATTCGATGGGTGGGGTTCCTTATCGCCTGATTTTGATGACTCCTGGCTGTCCCGATCCATCCTTTTCTACAACAGGAAATTTCTTCAGATGCGTGAAATCGAGTGTGTCATCAAGCGATTGGACGATCTGGGCCTGGAACCCTTCTTTATGAAGATCGATGTACAGGGGGCTGAGCTGGATGTAGTTCGGGGAGGAGAAACAACCATCAAGAAATCACGACCAATCATTCTTCTGGAATCGGGCAAGCGCGATGACGAGATCAAGACCTTTCTCAGCCAATTCCAATACAGGCTTTATAGATTTACGAAAGGAAAGTTCATTGAGGGGCAACGCGGCTCGCCCAATTCATTCTTCATGACGGATGATAAATACGAGCTGATCACTCGTCCCCGCCACAAGATGGCTTACATGATGCTGTAGCGGTTGAGTGGATGGAGCAGGCTGGCAAAGACAGGCAGGGAATGCCGGTGGGAGATAAAGATCCGGCGGATGGCGTAGGGATTCCGCTTCACTTCGGACAGAGGGCTGGGACCGTTTAAGAGAGTGAACGCGGCCCGGATGCCCGAGTCGGCAACTGCCTTTTCGATCTGCCGATTCAGATCCGAGGATTCGCCGTTCGGGTAGGCAAAGCCCAGCACCGCTTTCCCCGTCTCCTCTTCAATTTTGGACTTGGACGCTTCCACCTCTTTGCAGACCTGCTCCAGCGGGATGCGCGTCAGAATGGGATGGTGCACCGTATGCGCGCCAAATTCGATCCCACCCTGTTGCATCTCTCTCACCTGATCCCAATCCACCATCAGGCTTTGGAAAAACCCTTTGGGAATGGAAACACCCAGCGCCTCCGGCAGACGATCGACCCAGGATTGCTTTTCGGTCTCGGGTAGCTTTTTCAAAGACTCCACCCAATCTTTCAGTGCTCTCTCGCGTTGCTCTTGAGTGGACCAGCGCAGCAGGTTACCATCAGGCAGCATGACCTGATCCTTTTGCGTATGATAAAAACAGTAGGCAGCCAGATCCCAGTAAAACGGACGATCCGTGCCGATATGTCCGGTTGTCAAAAAAATCAGCGCAGGAAATTTATGCCGGCGCAGGATGGGAAAGGCTGCTGTGAAGTTATCGAGATACCCATCATCAAACGTGATTAGCGCTGCGTGGGGCGGGAGCTCTCTGTGCCCGTCCAGCCAATCAACCACATCTTGCAGCGACACGACATGGAACCACTTCGCCAGGTAATTCATCTGGCGATCAAAATCCTCTGGCGTCGCGCTAACATTGGGTTTAAAAGAGTCGAAGTCACTGCGATTGGGATCATCGATGCGATGGTAATTGACCACCGTCAGAGATCTTGCCCAGAAGCCGCGCCCGGCTCGTAGCAAGCCAGTATCATGAGCAAGCTTGACGGCCCTGTTTTTCAAAGAGCGGCGCGACCCCGCGCTGGATGACTGGCTGTACATTTATTTTTTGCGCACCTGATGCCTGCGGAGGGCTTTTTCATAAGACGCCCGGGTGGCGTCGATCTGGTATTTGGGGCTGAATGTTTCGCGGACCCTGCGCTGTGCGTTCCGTCCCAGAGTTTGGGCATACTCGCGATCGAGGGTCATCTTGACAAAGCCTTGCGCTAACGACTCCGAGTCGAGGGTAGGCACCAGATAGGCATGTTGATCGTGAGTGACCATCTCGGGGATGCCTCCCGCGCAGGTGGCCAGAATCGGACAGGCCAGAGCAGCCGCCTCGAGCAGGGCGACCGGTGTGCCCTCGTATCGAGATGGCATCACGAACATATCGCTGGATTTCAGGATAGACAGTACGTTCTGGCGATCATAATAACCCACCAGCCGGACGCGCTTTTCCAGGCCGGCCGTTTGTATCTGCCTGGTTAACTCATCCTTATCATCGCCTTCGCCAATGATCAGGCAATATAAGTCAGGCACTTGCGAGGCGATCCTTTGAAAAGCTTCAATGAGAATGTCGAAGCCTTTTTGAGGTACCAGGCGTCCGACACAAGTTCCGACGATGGCGCGGGGTGGCAAATCGAATTGCTTTTTCAGCGCATCCTTATCGGCCGGAATGCTATCCACATCCAGCTCGATAGCGTTGTAGACCAGGTCGATCGCATCCCCGGGGATACCGGTTTTGAGCAGCAACTGCCTGTCCCTGTCTGATACAGTGATGTACAGAGCGAGAGTTTGATTGGTTAGAAACTCCAGTGACTGGTAAAACTGGCCTTTGAAAATGTTTTTACTGTGTTCATGAATGTACCAGCTATTCAACGTGGAAACCAGTGCGGTTCCAGTGAACATCGCGGCCAGATTGGCCCAGAACTTGGATTGAATATTCTGACTATCGAGCAGGTTGTAGCCTTCCTGACGTATGACTCTCATGAGCTTAAAGAGCAGACGGGGATCCGCCTTATGTCCGGCTACAGCATGGACAGGCAGGCCTAGCTGTCTGGCTTTAGTAGTGATCACTCCCGCATGTAATCCTGCCAGCCCAATAGTGCCTGGTTGGGCATTTGTCATCAGGGAAAGAACACGCGAGCTTGCACCGCCATAAAAATTCGAGAGATCCACAATAAGTGCTTTGGGGGAAACATAATTTGATTGAGACATTTTCATCATTCGAAACAATAACGATCAGCGTCGCTGAATTCGTTCCCATAAATGGGACTGTCCTCCTCTCAAAAATTTAAAGAAACCCATCAGCGCGGCCAAATTGCTATTGGTGAGAAACGCCGGTAGATAGAACAATCGTAATAGCTTGCTCTGCTCCCCCTGCTTTTCAGATTTCATCCCGATCCAGGCCAGTGCATAAAAGAGTCCCTGCAGGATGAGCAGGATAATGCTGTAAGGTTTGGCGAGCATCAGCAGTCCGCCGTCCTGTGGAGGAAAGAGGACGGCCAGGAGATTGAACACCGCGGCACCGATCATTCCAAAGGGAACAAGGGGGCGCAAAAACTTATGAGAAAAGGTCTGCCAGATCAGGAGCGGGCGATTGAGGGGAAGAATTTGCCCTGCCAGCGTAATCGCCTGAAAACGCCCGGCATTGATGCGCGTACGACGCGTGACTTCATCTCTGGCGCTCGGCGACACGCGCTCAAACGACTTTGCATCCGGCACGTACAGCAGCCGGTAGCCGCGCCGGACGACCTGCATCGCAATGTAGAAATCATCGTTGATGATGTTGTTCGGAGGCTGCACGTACAAATCTTTTCGGATGGCCAACACTTCACCCGCCGCACTCGTGCAGCTGCCCAGCCGACTCTCCTGTTTTTTGATGAACGATTCGTACTTCCAGTAGAGTCCCTCTGAAGCCCCGAGGCTGCCATCCCCCTGCACGATCACCTTCGCGCCGGTTGTCGCGCCGACTTCGGGATCCCCAAACGGGCGGATCAGATTGCGGATGGTATCTGGCAGATAAAAATTGTTTGCATCGGAAAAGACGATGATCTCACCGCGAACATAGGGCAGCGCTCGATTGATGGCCGCCATCTTGCCGCGTCGTTCCGGTTCATAGAGCAGTTCAATCCCGCTGTCGGTGTAGCCCTGCACGATCTCGGCAGTCCGGTCTGATGATCCATCGGCGACGATCAGGACCTGGAACAAGTCCCTGGGATAGTCAATGGCCAGCGAGTTCTTGATCTTCTCTTCGATGATCCTCTCTTCATTGTAGGCGGCAATCAGGAGCGTAACAGAGGGCTCGGCATTGAGCGGCTTTTCTGATTTGCGCGCGAGCCTCGCCAGAAAATAGATCAGAAGCGGGTAGCCAAAGTAGGTATATGCGATTCCCCCCAGCGACAGCCAAAAAAACAATGCAATAAGTACAGGACCTAATGATAGCTTTTCCATAATAATGAACCTTACATAAAAAAGACTGGTGGTATACTGATAATAATTGCGGAATTGTAACATGAAGTAATTGCTCGACAACTTATCATACGAATTGCTATGAAAATGAGATTGTATCTCATCGTCAGCCGGGGCAAATAACCGAACGTTGAAGCAGCCGTTGCAGTTAACATCACATCTTCAGAGGCGGGCACTGGTTCATTTCCATGGACCGATCGGCCAGTTTGCGTTTCAGGAGCGGTAGCCGTCCGGATATTAGGTGTCTAGGCAAATCACAATTGGCATAAGGAGCGGTGTATCCTTTTACGACTTTGTGCGTCTTGTATATCAAATTTTAAGCTTGACAAGGGCCCAATTGCTCCTTTTTGCCTGAAAAAGCCATTAAGCTCTTGATTTTGTCCCGTAGAACGCACTCTTCGCTGCAAATTGACATGGGCACCGTATAGGAGGTCGGCTGATTTTGAATGTTTCTGATACTTGAACGACACTTTCCGACGAAAATGCTAGAGAACGATAGCCAAAGTTCGCCCACAATACATTCCCAACGATACCAAAATTGAGGCTATAGGTCAGGCGCCAGCGAAATGGATGCTCCACGGACTGGCTCCGAATCCATACCGAAGGTTGCAAAACCGATGGTAACAGACGGCAGTTGCAAGACTGCACCAGAAAGCAAAACCCAAACACTCAGACGGAGATTGTGCTATGGAGATGAGATATTATCTGAGAATTATCAGGCGAGGCTGGTGGCTGATCCTGATCGCAGCGCTGGTTGCTGTAAACCTTTCCCTTGTATATTCCTATTATCTGACAAGACCCACCTATGAAGCCGTCGCGCGTTTCATCGTGAGTCCCAATATTCAAAATATTGAGAGCCGGGACCTCATTAATAGCCTCGAGGCCCTGGATAAACGCTCCATTATTTCCACGTATGCGGAGGTTCTTAACAGCCGCGACATCATCGACAACACATTGAGTATGCTCAATATCAATTCGGAGCAATATGCCGCGTACAATACCTTCGCGACGGTGCTGCCTGATGCGAATATCATCCGGTTTAGCGTACAGGGCCCTGACCCCGAGGTTGCCACGCTTTTGGCCAACAGCATCGGTCAGAGTTCCATTGATTTTATTCGCAAATTGTATGTGATCTATAACATCGAATTCCTCGATCAGGCCATTGTTCCCAGTGAGCCGATCGCACCCAAGCCGATCCAGAACGCCGGTTTGGCTCTGCTGGTTGGGCTCGTGGTCGGTGTAGGTCTGGCGATCTTCCGGGACCAGTTATCGTCCACGCTGGATCGTTTGGGGGAACGCAACAAAGTCGATTATGAATCGCTCGCGTATTCCAGGCCATACTTTGAGAGCAGAATGCGTCAGGAAATCGGCAGCGACCCGGATAACATCTACACCTTCGCGCTTGTCCATCTGAACGGAGTTCAGGACTATTATGACTCTCTGCCGCAGGCGTATGTGAACAAAGTGATGCGGCATGTCGCGGAGACACTGAAGTACCAGCTGCGCGGCAATGATATTGTCGGACGTTGGTCCAAGCTGGAGTTCGGTATCCTGCTGCCCTCCACAGATGGAGCTGCCGCGGAAGGTCGCATGGCGCGCATCCGTGAGGTGCTGCAACGACCGTTCTCCCTGGAAGCTGATGGCGAAACCGACATCATGCTCGACCCGCGCATTGGCCTGGCAGACCGCCAGGGTGGCGAATCCCTGGCTTCATTAGCGGAACAGGCAGAAAAGGCCCTCGATATGTCGATGCAGTCCAATGGCAAAGTATCCTTGTACAAGGTGCGACCGTTTGGTTAGGCAGCTTGAGAGTTACAGAGTTAAGGAAGCGCTATGATGAAAAATAAGATTATTTCATTTATGATTTTGCTCGGCTTAATATTCGGGAACTACATTAACGTTTCCGCGCGGGCAGCTGCTGAGTCGAGCACTCGTGAGTCCTATGCTTTTATCGATATCGGTGAAAATGAAGCGACCGTGACCTTTGCTGACCTGGGCTTTCGAGAGACGAGCCTGATCAGTCCTTATGACGCGACGCGACTCTTCTTCAGCATTCCACCGAACTGGCAACTGACGACAGGCGGAAGTATTCAATTGGAATATGAAGTTAGCCTGACCGGTGCCGATGCGGCATTGATCGGCACGGAACAAAACCCGTTTGGCGGCGCATTGACGGTTAGCTTCAATGACCAGGTGATTGGCACAATTGCATTGAATGAGTTGGGTCCACAAAGTATGCAGATGGAAATCCCTGCCAATGCTCTTACCACTGCGCGCCAGGATGGACGCCATCAGGTGACCGTTGCTCTCGGTGGGCAGTTCAGCTGCATTTATGATATTCGTGCAGTGGTCGTCATCAGACCTACATCGACGATGAGACTGCCGTTTGAAGTTTCGTCTCCTGAGATCAACCTGTCCCGTTTGCCGGCGCCTTTCTATCTGCGTAATAGTCTCGTTCCCGATACTACAGTGGTTGTGGTGCCAAATGAGCCGGATGCAACAGAATTGAAAGCTGCGCTGAACGTGATGGCTGGTTTTGGTTCGCTCATCGGTTCAGAGGCGGATCTGGGGCTGGTCACCACGAGTGAATTGACAGAGGATACTCTGGGCGCGAGCAATCTGATCTTTGTGGGTCGTCCTGAGCAGTTTGATCTTTTGGGCGATATCAGTTTCCCATTGGCAGTGCAGAACAATGCCTTTGTGAACCTGCCGCCTGACTCGGAGACCGACGGCGTTGTGCAGATGGCAATTTCTCCCTGGAATGAGAGCAAGGTAGCCATGTTCGTCGGTGGCAGCGACAGCGAAGCGGTGCTAAAGGCCGCGCAGGCCGTCAGCTCCGGAAAGATCCTCGTGTATGAGGACCCCACACTTGCTTATGTAGCGAATGTCCAGCTGCTCGCCGATACACTGCCCGCCGTCCAGGACTTCACTTTGCAGAGCCTGGGCTACGAGAGTGAGACTCTGACCGGCATCGGTGTAGAGAGCATTCAGTATTCCTTCAATGCCTCAAAAGAACAGCTCCGGTCGCCTGATGCCTATATCAATCTGATGTATTATCACTCGGGACTGCTTGACTATGGAGCCTCGTCGTTCACGGTTGAGCTGAACAGCCAGGCAATATCGAGTGTTGCCTTCAACAAAGAGTCGGAACAACTGACAACCTTACAGATCAAGATCCCAACCGGCATTTTGCGCTTCGGCGAGAATCGCCTGTCGATCAGCGCCCGCCTGCTGGCCACCACCTCTTGCGACTCAACGGGATTCTCAAACCCCTGGCTGACGATCTCAGACCAGACGGGTATCCACTTGCCGGCTACAGTTGGCGCGGATACAGACACGCCAGCGCTTCTTGATCTGAAGTTTTATCCCAATCTCTTCACGACCCAGAGCGACCTCGGCGATGTCGCCTTCGTGCTGCCCAGAGATAATCCGTCCACGTGGAAGATTGCAGGTCGGATGGCCTATGACCTGGGAAGTGCAGCCAACCCGTTGATCGCCAACATCGATGGTGTTTTTGCTGATGACATTCCGCAACCCGTGCTCGGCGGAAATTCCCTGATCGTGATTGGACGCTCCAGCACGATTCCATTGATTTCAGAGATAAACAACCAGTTGCCGGCCCCCTTCGATCTCGCCACTGACACGGCCAGTGAGAGCAACATGCAGATTGTCTATCGCGTCCCGGCGGGCATGAGCGTGGGTTACCTGGAGCTATTGCCTTCACCCTACAATCAGGAGAAACCCATCCTCGTTCTGGCAGGCAATACTGATGACGGGGTGCAGCTGGCCGGTAACGCGTTGCTGCAGCCGGAATTGACTACGCAACTGACGGGTGTGTTCGCAGTCACCAATGGGACACAGATCGCAACCGGCAGCTCTTCCTCGCCCTTCTCCGTCGTCGGGACGCTGGTTCCGCCGGATCAGGCAGTTGTGAACACGCCGGTCCCGGCTGCGTCTGCACCTCCCGCAGCGGCTGAGGCCCCGAACTGGTTATTCCCGCTTCTGATCGCCTCGGGCATTGCGGTCCTTCTAATCATTGGACTCGTGATCATCAGTGCCATAGCCAGAGCGCGTGCCGAGAAGGCGGCACCGTTCCACCCGAAATCGAACGGAAATGGGAATGGACATACCCATTAGGGTCTTTACTCAAACAATAAGTTGTGTTCCTTTATAGGTAGATATGAAAAGAGGAGCATCCATTGGATGCTCCTCTTTTCTATGTATATTCTTCAGCGGCTTCCTGAAGTATCTCGAAGCCGATCGCAATATTGGTTTTCACAGCCGCGGGGTCGACTGCCGCGCCTGTTTCTAATTGCTCCAGGATCTTTGTGAGAGCGCCTCTCACGCCGCTTGCCCGGTGCGCCCAATAGGAGTCGACTGAGATGCGCTCCAACCTTGGCAGCAGCATGCGGATCAGCTTGTCGTTTGGTTCCGGGGATTCCATAAGAGATCAAGGCGCCCCGGCGCGGGTCGAACGCGCAACCACCAGATTCGAAGTCTGTGATAGATCCTCTTCACTAAGACACACGTGCTGGTAGTGTTTCAAGGGCAAAATCAAGGGATATTGCCTATAGGTAGTGCATTCGTGCTAAAAAGAGTCTTATAGTTGCGATAAGTATATCATTTTCGTATGACAAAATATTGTCAGCGCGAAGTCGGGAAGCGTCAATGTATAACCTCAAACTGCAGAAGGACCCCGATCAAAATTTAGTGGATCGCTTACTTTTGGCGGCTCGACAGGCTCACCCGCGTCGCGCCGCCAGCCTACCCGATAGATAGGAGTTGGTTGGCCACGTCCTTGAAAAGTCTCAGCGTGAGTGTCAATGAGTTCCCAGTCTGCGCGAATATATTTATCCGCGGCAATTTTTGAACCAAAGTCAATAACCTCTCGATATTTGTTCATGTGAGGGTAAAAAGAGTGGGGCATAGATGTGCTGCAGTTGTTCTGTATAGTATACGCGCGTTGACTGTCGTAAACCTTCCTTAAGATCTCGTCTTGACCGACTGGACCGCGCTGCGTTCTTCTTCGCCCGTATCCCAGCCATTCCACCAAATGACTGTAAGTGCTAGATTGGTTGTTGTGTACGGGTTGTAAGCGCGGTGCTGGCCTTCCATGAAGGCTCTTTTCCCCTCAGCATATGCGTTTGCTGTTTCTATCTTGGGAATGGCTCTATATCTATATTTATGCATTGTTACTCCTCAGCTCTGGCTTTGTATGGGACATGCAATAACTCTGCCGCTTTCCGCTTCGTTTCCTCGGGTCTGCGGTCATAGCGTGCCGTTGTTTGAATGTTCGAATGCCCTGCCATCTTAGAGACAGTGGCAATGTCCGCGCCCGCGTCTAGCAGATGAGATATAAACGTGCGGCGCACATCGTGAGGGCTAAAGTTTTTTATGTCTGCTTCCCGGGCGCGCTTTGCAACCATATTATAGATTGCCTGGGATGTGATTGCACCGCCTCTATAAATCATCTGCCCTCCCTTTTTGTTTGGCACTTGCACGCCCCGAATTTTCCTAAATGGCCTGACAACCATTGACTGACGTTCAACCAATACTTTCCCGCCCTTGTTCACTTCCACAAAGAGTGGGCCTGGCTGCGTCCCTCGGATGGTAAGCCAATCCTGGAGGGCATCGGCGGCACCGTTCGTAATATATGCAGTCCGTTGTTTGTTGCGATTGCCGGTGAGTACTAGCTTTCCGGTTTTAGGATCGTAATCCTCAAAACTTAGTTTTACTACTTCGTCACGTCTTAATCCGGCTGCATACATGAGAGCGATAATAGCCGCGTCACGTGTACCTGCGTTTGTATTGGGGTCATCCTGGCATGTGGTCATGAGTGCGAGCATCTCGCCTTGTGACAACTCACGCCCAGCAGGGAGGGTTTCACCTATGACAGGTTCCAATTGGATAGCGCGGTTGTATTCATCTGCGTTCATCTGTCCAAGTAACCATGCCTGCTTAAGTGTTTGACGCAGGGCGGACAAGATCTTATTCGCTGTTGCGGGGCTGTAACTCTGCACAATCCTAGCACGGATAGCCGCCGTGTGTTCGTAGCGAAGCGCGCCCCAGTTCAGATGGTTAAGGTCGGTACCTAGCGCCTGAGCGATCACTCGCAAAGCTTGACCTTGAGTTCTCCTTCCAGTCTCAGCCAGCAACGAAGCAAGATAAACCGCTGCCGCGTTCTGGTCTAAAGGCTGTGGCTGGCTAAGTATCAACTCGGTTCGTGTAATTGCGTTCATGGTTAGCCTCTCAAGGACTTGGCTGCCTCTAAAAACTTATCAAGTGCCTGCTTATCATACTGAGTGACATCACCGCTTGCTGTGCTTTGGTTCAAGACGACAAAGGCCTCCGGATGTTTTCTCTTAAAGTGATAGAAGGCAGCTCGCGATGTTAACCCGAATTTGTCCATTGCCTGTTTATTGGTGTAGGTTTTGGTGTTCATGGTTTCTCCTGTTTGAAGTACTCGCGCCTCTCAGCAAACCTATCAAGAGTAGCCTTATGGTATCGGATGTCCCTGCCTGGACCTCGTTTCATGACGACAAACGCATCAGGGTACTTTCTCTCTAATTGGAAAAAAGCATTCGCGCTCTTAAATCCAAGCCGAGCCATCGCCTCTTGAAGGGTGTAGATATCGTTCATGGTTTCTCCCGTTATTCGTGGCGCGCCGTGTTCAATGCTATGAGAGACTAAAAAAACTATTTAAGCCTTTTAAGGTCAAAGTATATCCCGCGCCCGCCTCCACCACTCGCCACTCTATAGAGAGATCCTTGATAGAATGTTTGCCGGTAATTCTATATCTTCCATATTTTTCTTCGACTGCAAGGCCTTGTTCTTTTGCCATAGCCTGCAATTCTGCCAATGTGTGTATGCTTTGTATTACCATTTTACAGATCTCCTGTAAACTCCATCAAACGAGTGGAACCGATTGGTCCACCTAGCGCCGCCTGCAATTTCGCAGCGTGTTTGCTGAGTGAATATCACTTTTGTGAATTAACATTCTCATAAGCTATTTTACACGAAAACTATACATAATACAAGCGCCTTGCAGGATTGCAAGAAAAGCCCTTGTAGCGGCTGTTGTGACTGTCTGTATCCTATTGGTGTAACTTTCCGTAAGAGAGATTAGAACTTGTCTGGTGGCGATTTAGAGCGATTGGAGATGCTACTTGGGAGAAATGGTATGCGCTTTTGCGAATACACATAATACAAGAAGAGAATACCACTTGACTTGAAGGTGCCCCCGGCGCGGGTCGAACGCGCAACCACCAGATTCGAAGTCTGTTACTCTGTCCATTGAGCTACGGGGGCAATATTCGTACTGCGAACAGCCCCAATTTTACCAGAGTCTTCTGCTAGGTGATTTCCCTAGTACGGCATAGGGAATTAGCGGATTGTTTCCCGACTCAAAACTCCTATACTCAAGAGTAGACGGGACTTCCTTGCCGCAGTCTTTGCACACGCGGTCCGGAATGAAAAGCAACTGGTTTTGTAGAAATGAAAGGATAGAATATGGACGGAAAGACTCATTCGAGTGTCGACGAGAAGATGCGCGCCTGTATTCAGGAATGCGAGCGGTGTCATGACCTCTGCACAGAGACAATCAATCATTGTCTCGAGATGGGCGGGGATCATGCGGAGCCCAATCACATCCGCCTGATGCTGGATTGTGCAGAAATTTGTCAGACCAGCGCCAACTTCATGCTGCGGATGTCAGAATTCCACGCCGAGACCTGCGGCGTGTGTGCCACCGTCTGTGAACGGTGTGCGGAGGATTGTGAGCGGTTTGAGGATGACCAGATGATGCAGCAGTGTGCGGAGATCTGCCGGAGCTGTGCCCAATCGTGCCGTGAGATGGCCACGATGGCTGCCTAGTCCGGATGCTGAGTTCCCAAAATAACGAAAATCCTGCCCAATCATTCGGGCAGGATTTTTTTTTGTGACTTGATCAAAGAACTAGGAAGGCAGCGCGCCCACCAGCGGAAGATTTTCCTCCACCGAGGAGAACTTTTCCTTAATCGTGATGTTCTTGTCTTTTAATTGTTCTAGGAACCAGGCGTAGTTCTCGCCCAGGATGCATTCCTCAGGGGCACGGATGCCCCGCAAAGGAATCCTTCCCATTCCGACGAGCTTGGCACCGATCGCCGCGGGGAAGCTGGTCACCCGGGCCATGCCCGAGAATTGGCTGTCTGCGGTTTCCCACATGAGGTATTCAACTTTGTGAGGTATGCTGTTCTTGGTGCCAGTCACGGTATTGTACATCACGCAGACATCGCTATCTCCTGCCTGAGGCACAAGCAGTGGGTTGATGATCTTCAGCAGAAATTCGCGCGGCGAAATCTTGACCCCATCAAAATCGACGGGAGTTTCATCGAATAATCCACATTCGATCAGCGTTCGCACGCCCTGGTAGTGACCCGGCCAACGAACAGTCTTTTCCGCGAAGTATTGCAGCTCCGGATGAGTGTAAATAAAGCTGGGCATGCCGGGCGTCACGGCACATTCCAGTTTTTCATCGATGCCAAACTCGTTGAACAAAAACGCTTCTTCATCATATAAAGCATGCACTTCCGTATACTTCCCATCCTTGAGGATCTGAGTCTTGATGCTGTATTCGCGCAAGACGTGTTCGAGTGACCAGGTTGTCATGTACCGCAGTGGATGTTTTGCACAACACTCAATATTCGGGATGCCGCCCACCCGGGCTACCACTATCTCAGCGTGATCCAACAGGCCGATCCCATGCGCGGTGGTGATGTTGCTCAAGCCGGGGGCAAAGCCCATTCCATCCAGGATCAGCACATCGTTTTGAATAGCTTTCTCGTGCAGCTTTTCCCCGTAGTCTGCACTATCCTTGAATTCAGCAGGGATGACAAAGCCTTCCGTCTGATAATTATCCGGGCGGCGGTGATATTCTTCCAGCACGTCGACCAGATCCAGTCCAGCTTCAATCGCCGCTTCCATGACCAGATAACTTAGCCGCCGGTTCGGCAGCGTCACGACCCCTACATCGTATTGCTTCATGACCTCCATGAGCTCATCCTTGCGGCTTGTGTCGAGGGGATGAAGCTTGAAATTTTTTGCTTGATGTTCTTCAGCCAGAGACCGCAAAGCGCTTTCCCGGGTATCCAGCAGTCCCACCGTTTCAACGGCGGGGTCCCCTGTAAAGTATGAAACAACTGCTTTTCCCATCTTTCCTGCTGCACCGATTGCCAATACTTTCATTCATTCCTCCGTGTGATTTTGTGATTGCAACAATACAGGCTGTACGGCAATTGACACCTATCCTTTTCCTTAGGGAGCGTTCCTCCTGTGGTCATAGAAATAATCGAGCCCATCTGGCTTGATGGACGTTTCTTCGCCTTCTAACAGCCCTGTGAGCCCGACCTGCCCTGGCTCCAATCTCTTGTGATTGCAATATTCACAAGTATTGGGATCATGCGGCACGTATGAAGCTGACTCTTCATAGGCTGCCACATAGCCCTCGTAATTCCGGATCACAACGTTGTGCTCTGACATGCTGAGTAAATAGTTCGGCATCAACGGAACCTTTCCTCCGCCGCCGGGTGCATCGATCGCGAATACGGGGACTCCCAGCCCGGAGGTATGCCCGCGCAGCCCTTCGATGATCTCAATACCCTTGCCAACTGGTGTTCGAAAATGCCCGGCTCCCTCCACCAGATCGCATTGGAAGAGGTAATAGGGCCGCACACGAATGCGCAGAAGGTTGTGAATTAGAGCGCGCTGGATGTGCACACAGTCATTGACCCCGGCCATCAAAACGGTTTGATTCCCCAGAGGGATGCCAGCCCGGGTCAGCAAGTCGGCGGCTCGCGCCAGTTCCTCGGTGATCTCATTCGGATGGTTGACATGAATATTCATCCAGAGCGGGTGATATTTTTGCAGCATATCGGTCAATTCGGCAGTAATACGCATGGGCAGGAAGACGGGCACCCGTGTGCCGATCCGGATCATCTCGACATGCTCGATCTCCCGCAAGCGCGCCAGGATCTCTTCAAGAATTTTCATCGGTAGTATGAGCGGATCACCCCCAGAGATGATCACATCGCGAATTTGATCATTCTCGCGGATGTAGTTGATTTGTTGTTCGAACTCACTCCGCGAAAATGTCTCTGTCGGATCACCTACGATCCGTGAACGCGTGCAATAACGGCAGTACGTGGCACACTGGGTGGTGACCATCATGAGCACCCGATCTGGATAGCGATGGGTCAGGCCGGGGACAGGCGAATCTCGATCCTCGGCCAGAGAATCTTCCATCATCCCGACGAAGGATGAATTCTCTTCAACCGTTGGGATCACTTGTTTGCGGATGGGGTCGTTGGGGTTTTCGGGGTCGATCAGCGAGAGGAAATATGGCGTAATATCCACCCTGAATAAATTACTCGAAGCTGTGAGTGCCTTGCGCTCACTGTCGGTCAAATGGATCACCTGACCGATATCGGCAGCTGAATTCAACCGATTGCTCAGCTGCCACCGCCAGTCGTTCCACTTTTCCGGTGGAACATCTCTATACATCGGGGCCCTTTTTGAACAGAGTGTAAAGCCGACCATCGCATATCTCCTTTCTCATTGGTCAAAGATATTTGTTCACCAGTAAAATAACGGAAACCTGGGTGACAAAACGATCTTTGGGGAGATCAGTTCAATTGGATAGACAGGTTATTCGGAATCGGCTTGTGCAGGGTAATCTTGATCTCATTGTATACCTTAATAGGGTGGGCACAAAGTAACATCTGGCAGAGGGACTTAAGACAGTTTTCAGTAGTATGAAACCCTTAGCTATGTTATCTGTGTAGGGTCGCTCAAGGATACCTGTTACATCACAAACTCTGTTTTGTTCGAACTCCAGTACTCCGTAATCATGCATTCCGGCGGACGTTGCGCAGAATGCATTTAATTCAATCGTTGGAGGGCAGTATGACGGAAATAACAGGACAGCAAGCCAAATACAAAATTGCCTGGTTGCCAGGCGATGGCATAGGGGTGGATGTACTGGATGCCACGAAAATCGTACTTGATAAATTACAGCTGAATGCCGAATATATCCACGGGGATATCGGTTGGGAATTCTGGTGCAAGGAGGGCGATGCGCTCCCGGACCGGACCGTAGATCTGCTGAAGAATGTGGATGCTGCCATGTTTGGGGCGATCACGTCCAAGCCGGTGAAGGCGGCTGAATTGGAGTTGGCGCCTGAGTTACAGGGCAAGGGTTTGATCTACCGCTCGCCGATCGTGCGCATGCGTCAGATTTTTGATTTGTATGTCTGCCTGCGGCCATGCAAAGCCTATGTCGGTAACCCACTGAATTACAAGGACGACATCGATCTTGTTATCTTCCGCGAGAATACCGAGGATCTGTACTCTGGCATCGAGTTCAACCCGGTCCCGGCGGAATTGGCCGAGGTGCTGGGGCGGCTGTCGAAGCCGTTTGCCGCTTTCCAGAATGTGCCGCTGAATGAGCTGGCCATTTCCAACAAAGTGATCACATGCAGAGGTTCCGAGCGCATCATCCGCGCGGCCTTTGAATTTGCGCGCAAGCACGGACGCAAGAAAGTGACCGTCATTCACAAGGCGAACGTGGTACGCGCTACCGAAGGCATGTTCCTAGATATTGCAAAGGAAGTGCACAAGGACTTCCCCGAGATCGAGATGGACGATGCCAACGTCGATGCTATCTGCATGTGGCTGCTCAAGAATCCAATGAACTATGACGTGATGGTGGCAACAAACATGTTTGGCGACATCATCTCAGACCTGGCAGCGCAGATGGTCGGTGGGTTGGGTTTCGGCTGCTCGGGCAACATCGGCCAGAAGCTGGCGGTTTTCGAGCCGAGTCATGGTTCGGCACCCAAGTATGCCGGGATGTATAAAGTCAACCCGATTGCCACGATCCTTTCTGCCAAGATGATGCTCGACTGGCTGGGCGAGACCGAAAAAGGTACAGCGCTCGAACAGGCAACAGCCGACGTGATCAAAGAGGGAAAGGTTCGCACCTACGATATGGGCGGTTCGAACACTACGCTGGAAATGGGTGAGGCGATCGCGGCAAAGCTGTAAGCTGATTTGCAATTGGATACCATGCAAAAAATCATCATTCACGAGGTCGGGCCGCGGGACGGTTTGCAGGTCGAGAAGCAGACCGTTCCGCTGGAGGAGAAAATCCGCTGGATTGAAAGCCTGCTCGAAAGCGGTGTGGATATTATCCAACTGGGCTCGTTCGTCAATCCCGCGAAAGTTCCTCAAATGGCCGATGCAGATGCACTGTTTCGGTATTTCGCGAAAAATAAGCCCTCCAATGTAATTCTTTCAGGCTTGGTTCTCAATGAAAAGGGATTGGAGCGCGGATTTGCCTGCGGCGTGGACCTGTTCTGCATGGGCGTTTCGGCGAGTGAAACTCACAGCCGAAAAAATTCCGGGATGTCCACAACCGAGGCCCTCGAACGGATCGTGCCAATGGCAAAGCAAACTTTGGGCGCGGGTAAGAAGGTTCAGGCTTCGGTCCAGTCCGCGTTTGGATGCGGGTTCGAGGGTCCCGTTGACCAAGAAATGGTTTTGCGTATAGTCAATAATTATCTCGAGGCTGGGATCAGCAATATCAGCCTGGCAGATACGGCCGGTCACGCGCAGCCGCTGCAGGTAGAGGGACTATATGGGGCCATCCGCGCCTTGGACTCAGAGGTTCAGCTCGCTTGCCACTTCCACAACACCTACGGGTTAGGGCTCGCCAACTGTTACGCGGCATTGAAGAGCGGCGTGACCTATTTTGAATCTGCATTTGGCGGATTAGGCGGTTGCCCGTTCACCAAAGTACCTGCGGGAAACGTGTGTACTGAAGATCTGGTCCACTCACTGCAACGTATGGGTTTGCGGCAGGATATCAAGCTTGATAGCCTGCTCAACATTGCCTGGCAGGTGAGCTCTTTCTTTGGCCGTGAATTACCTGGCTTCATCCTGAAGTCTGGTTCGATTGTCGATTTCAAAAGGCAAACCATATGAAATTACTTGAGGGAGTCCGCGTCCTCGATCTGACAAATGTGCTTTCGGGTCCATTTGCTACGTTGCATCTGGCCTTGCTGGGCGCGGAGGTGATCAAGATCGAGAATCCAGAGGGCGGCGATCTGGCTCGCAAGCTGGGCAACGTTCCCAAATACAACAAGCAATTGCTGGGCACAAGTTTCCTGGCGCAGAATGCCAACAAGAAATCTCTGACTCTGAATCTCAAAGCTGAAGAAGGGAAGGAGATTTTCCGCAAGCTGGCTGGCACGGCTGATGTCGTTGTGGAAAACTTTCGTCCCGGCGTGATGGCGCGCCTGGGGTTTTCTTATGAGCAACTGTGCAAGCTCAACCCCAAGATCATTTACTGTGCCATCTCCGGTTTCGGCCAGAGCGGCCCCGATGCCTTCAAGCCGGCGTATGACCAGATCATCCAGGGACTCTCTGGCGTGATGGCCATCAATGGCGATGAGCGACTCAATCCGTTGCGCGCGGGCTTCCCTGTTTGCGATACCGTCGGTGGGTTGAACGCCGCATTTGCGATCATGGCTGCACTCTATTACCGCACCGAAACCGGCGAAGGCCAGTTCATCGACATTGCCCTGCTGGACTCAATCATGCCGCTGATGGGCTGGGTAGCCGCCAACCTGCTCATCGGTGAGCAGCAGCCGGCTCTGCTTGGCAACGACAACTTCACCGCAGCGCCCTCAGGGATGTTTAGAACGAAGGACGGCCACATCAACATTGCGGCCAACCAGCAGGAGCAATGGGAGAACCTGGCCGATGAATTGGGACTGCCTGAGCTGAAGACAGATCCACGCTTCCAGGAACGTGATACCCGCAAAGCAAACCGCCATCTGCTTACTCCATTACTCGAGTCAAAGTTGACGCAGATGACGACTACATACTGGGTGGATGTGCTCAACGCGAAAGGCATTCCTTCCGGGGATGTACTCAGTCTTGAGGCAGCTCTTAATTCCGAACAAGCCCAATATCGCCAGGTACTTGCCAATGTAGAACAGCCTTGCATTGGGGATATCAAGATTTTCAACCTTACGGCGAAATTCTCCAAGACGCCTGCCAAGATTGAAGCTCCTCCGCCTATTTTGTCTGAGCACACGGCGGAGATTTTGACATCACTTGGTTATACAGATGAGGAACAAAAAGTACTCAAAGAAAAACAGGTTGTGTGATTGATCCTGTCTAAAGGAGATAGACATCTATGGGAATGACAATGGTTGAAAAAATATTAGCGCGTGCCACCGGGCGCGCTTCTGTCAAAGTGGGAGATGTAGTGGAGCCGCGCGTCGACCTTGCCATGTCGCATGAGAATGCAGCCTTGGTGCTTAACCAATTTCATGAGATCTACAAAGGTACAGGCCTGGAGGCGAAGGTCTGGGACCCTGAAAAGATTGCAATCATCTTTGACCATCGCGTCCCGGCCGAGAGCTCGAAGACGGCAACCAATCAGAAGAAGGTGCGGGGCTTTGTGGCTCAACAGGGCATCACGAAGTTCCACGATATCCGCGGCGATGAGGGCGGCATCTGTCACCAGATCCTGCCTGAGAACGGATATGTTCATCCGGGCACGGTGGTGGTCGGTACGGACAGCCACACCACCAGCCATGGCGCGCTGGGTGCCTTCGCCTTTGGGGTTGGCGCGACGGAGATGGCCTCCGTCTGGGCATTAGGGCGTGTGCTGAACGTGGAAGTGCCCGCGACCATTAAGGTGCTCGTGCACGGCAAGCTCCCGCCGAATGTGCTGCCCAAGGATCTGATCCTGTATCTGATCGGCCAGCTGACCGCAGAGGGCGCTAACTTCAAGGTGATCGAGTTTGGCGGCGAGGCGATCGATAGCCTGCCCACCTCCGGCCGCCTGACCATCTGTAACATGTCGGTGGAGGCGGGTGCGACTTCAGGGATTGTCCCGCCGGATGTGGAGACGCTGCGCTATCTGCGTGAGGTGGCTGGCGTGCATGGCATGGTGGAGGCCTTCGGCCCGGACCCGGATGCAATATACGAGCGAGTGATCGAAATTGATGCTGCGTCCCTGGCGCCCCAGATCGCCTGCCCGCATACGGTGGATCATGTGCAGCCAGTGGAGCAAGTGGTGGGTAAGCCGATTCAGCAAGTTGTAATCGGTTCGTGCACGAACGGACGGCTGGACGATATCGAGGTCGCGGCGAAAATTCTGTCCGGCAAAAAGGTTGCGCGCGGCGTGCGTATGCTGGTCTTCCCGGCTTCCGGGCGCATTTACCGCGAAGCCATGGACGCGGGTTATCTGATGATGCTGATGAATGCAGGCGCAGTGGTGGCCAACTCGGGCTGCGGGCCGTGCCTGGGCGTACACCAGGGAGCGCTCGGCGATGGAGAAGCGGCTCTTTCCACAACCAACCGCAACTTCAAGGGCCGCATGGGCAACCCGAATGCAGAAGTCTACCTGTGTTCCCCGGCCGTGGCTGCAGCCAGCGCCCTGACTGGTGTGATCACCGACCCGCGTGAGGCTTGACGATCTTTGACCACAGAGAGCACAAAGTCTCACAAAGGAAAACTAAAATCTTTGTGTTCCTTTGTGGTGAAAACAGAGGCTGATATGGCAAACGTAGTTCTCAAACTTGGCGACGATATCTCGACCGACATTATTTACCCGGGCCGCTACATGGCAACTGTTCTCCCGACAGAGACGCCGCAATATGCTTTCGCAGATAGTCATGAATTCAACGCGCTGTTAAAGAAGGGAGAGATCCTACCGGGAAGTGTTATCGTTGCCGGCAAGAATTTTGGCTGTGGCTCTTCGCGCGAGCAGGCTGCCTCCTGTCTCAAAGGACCTGAGCTGGTGGTGATCGCGCGACACTTTGCGCGCATCTTCCTGCAGAACTCGATCAACCTCGGCCTGCGCACGATTATCTGTCCCAATATCGAAGCGGAAGTCGGTGATGAGATCGAAGTAACCGATGAACAGGTGATCAATAAGACAAGCGGCAAGGCATTCGGCATTGTCCCACTGCCTGAAGCACGTCAGGCGATCATCAACGCCGGAGGTCTAATCGCATTCACCCGACAACTCTTATTGCAGCAGGCGCAGAAAAGTATCTAATCCTTTGTCTTGCATCGATTAACTTCCATTCATGAGACAGCCTATGTTGAGAGGAGACATAGACTGTCTCTTGTTTCTTTCCGGTGATAAGATAAACAGATCCGATCACAGTTCATTCCATCACGAAGGAGATTCCTATGTTCCCCGCTCCATACCGCAACGCAAAATTACCTGTAGAAGGGCGCGTCATCGATCTGCTTGCCCGCATGACCCTGGTTGAAAAATGTGCGCAGTTGATCGGTCCTTTTGGACTCGACCATCACGACGATGGGACATTTTCCCTTGAATTTGCGCGTCAGCAGTTTAGGCATGGGATCTCCTATATCAATACTCATCACCGCAAGCGCAACACACGGCAGACGGTTGCCTACCTGAATGCCATGCAAAAATTCCTGCGGGAAGAGACGCGCCTGAGCATCCCTGCCCTGGGGATTGGCGAAGGCTTGCACGGCTACATGGCCCACGAAGCGACCAGTTTCCCGCAGGCGATCGGGCTGGCAAGTGCCTGGGATGTGGACCTCCATCAGCGCGTGTTTGAAGTGGTGGCACGCGAGATGCGGGCACGGGGCGCGCATTATGTGCTTTCGCCGGTGCTGGACCTGGCACGCGATCCGCGCTGGGGCCGTACGGAAGAAACCTATGGCGAAGATCCTTATCTCGTTTCACGCCTAGGGGTTGCAGCGGTTCGCGGTTTGCAGGGTGAACGCTTTACCGGCGCCCCAGAACATGTCCTTGCAACAGCCAAGCACTTTGCGGCGCACGGCCAACCAGAAGCCGGGACGAATGCCGGGCCGGCCAACTATGCCGAGCGAATCTTGCGCGAGGAACTGTTTGCGCCTTTTGAAGCGGTTGTGCGCGAGGGCAAGATCGGAACGGTGATGGCATCTTACAATGAGATCAATGGCATACCGTCGCACGTCAATGCATGGTTATTAAAGGATTTGCTGCGCGGGGAATGGGGCTTCGAAGGCTTTGTCATTTCTGACGGCTGGGGTGTAGACGACTTATATCGCTTGCATTTTGTCGCCGGGGATGCCGCGGAGGCGGCTGTTAAGTCATTTACAAGCGGGGTGGATGTCGAACTGGGGCGCTGCTTCCGCCACCTGGAGCAGGCCGTAGAATCGGGAAGAATATCCCAGGCTACGTTGGATGCAGCCGTGACAAAGGTATTGCGGGTTAAGTTCCAGCTGGGACTCTTTGAAAATCCTTTCGTGGATGAAGAAAATGCCGTGACGATTACCAACAGCGCCGAACACAAATCACTGGCGCTGGAAGCCGCGCACAAATCGATCATCTTATTGAAAAATGAAGATAGCCTTTTGCCGCTGGATAGATCTACTCTGCATTCACTGGCAGTGATCGGTCCCAACGCGGCGCCGATACGACTGGGTGGTTATAGCGGCGATCCTGGCTGTAGCATTTCTGTGCTGGAGGGCATCCGGCAGAAAGTGGGAGAAACCATTGATGTTCTGTATGCCGAGGGATGCGGCATCACCCGGTCAACAAATGATGCCGGGCAGATGTGGCATGACGACGAGGTGCTTTTGCCTGATCCCGAGCGCGATGCAGAGCTCATCGTGGAGGCAATTGACACCGCGATGAAATCAGATATTGTTTTGCTGATCCTTGGAGACAACGAGCAGACCTGCCGCGAGGGTTGGTCTACGTCTCATCTGGGCGACCGCGACACCCTGGACTTGCCTGGCAGGCAAGAGGAATTATTGCGAGCTGTATACGAGACAGGCAAGCCTATCATTCTTCTGCTGATCAATGGTCGCCCGGCCAGCATCAATTTTGCTGCCGAGCATATCCCGGCAATTCTCGAGGGATGGTATCTCGGCCAGGAGGCTGGAAGGGCAGTGGCAGATGTGTTGTTTGGGGACGTGAATCCCGGCGGAAAATTGCCCATCACGTTTCCGCGCTCGGTTGGGCAGATACCTGCCTATTACTATCACAAGCCTTCGGCGCGGCGTGGTTATCTGTTTTCGAGCGTGGAGCCATTGTTCCCATTTGGACATGGCCTGAGCTACACCACCTTTGCTTACAGCAACCTGCGCTTAAGCACCGCGAAAATCTCTCCTGATGAAACGACAACGCTTTCGGTCGATGTCTCCAACACCGGCGACCGCGCGGGGGATGAAGTTGTGCAGTTCTACGTCCATGACCTTTTGAGCGAGCTCGTGACCCGGCCTGTCAAATTGCTCAAGGGCTTTCAGCGGATCACGTTACAAGCGGGCGAGATCTGTACCGTGAGCTTTCCTGTTGGCCGTGAACAGCTCCAGTTCCTGGATGAGAGCATGCAACTCACTGTGGAACCTGGTCAATTCGAATTGATGGTGGGAGGAAGCTCGGAAGTGTTGGAAGCGATTATTTTGGAAGTTAGCAAGTAGGTTCGGTTTTTAGCCGGACAGTGAATTCTGTTCGAAGCAAAATCGTAGGTCACGCTCGGCGTATGCCGTGCGAAGCGCCCTGTGGGTAGTGTGACGATGTGCATGAATTCAATTCCGGCGGGTTGAAAACCCGCCCTACAGGCCCGCCCTACGTACCAATTCCCTCACTTCTGCACTGGTCTGGCATTGCAGCGCCGCCTTAGCAATCTCGCGTGCAGCTTCCATTGTGATGTCGCGGATCACAGATTTGATGCGCGGGATGCCCGCGGGATTGAGGCTCAATTCATCCACACCGAGCCCAACCAGTATCGACGTTGCTTCGGGGTCTCCTCCGAGCTCGCCGCAGATCCCGGTCCACTTTCCGGCCTGATGTGAGGCTTCCACCACTTCGTCGACGAGTCTTAATACGGCGGGATGTAATCCATCTGCCAGATGGTACAGGGCAGGGTTGCCGCGCTCAGCAGCCAGGGTGTACTGGGTCAGGTCATTCGTGCCGATGCTGAAGAAGTCCACTTCCCTGGCGAGCACCGGAGCTAACAGGGCCGCTGAAGGGATTTCCACCATGATCCCTAATTCGACCGGCCAGGCATGTGATCTTTGTTCATCGCTAAGTTCCGCGTGAGCTTTTTCCACCCAGGTCCGTGCTTTACGGATCTCCTCCACATCTGCAACCATGGGGAACATCATGCGGCACGGATAGCCATCTGCAGCGCGCAGGATGGCGCGGAGCTGCGTCAGGAACAGATCGGGGCGGCTCAACGAAAGACGTAAGGCGCGTACCCCCAGGAATGGATTGGGTTCCTCCGGCAGCTGAATATAGGGCAATTCTTTATCCCCGCCGACATCGAGGGTGCGTATGGTGATTGGACGTTCCGCCCCCATCGTTTCGAAGATCTCGCGCAGGATCCCCATTTGCTCCTCTTCGGAGGGCGCGGTCTCACGCGTCAGAAACAGGAACTCCGTGCGTAGCAAGCCGACGCCTTCCGCGCCGTTCTGTACGGCGGCGCGCGCGTCGTTCACGCCGCCAATGTTGGCGAACACTTCCACGCGTTTTCCATCTTTCGTGTGTGCCAGCTGCTGGCTGGTCTGGAGTAGTTTCTCGCGGCTGGCCAGCCATTCCGTGCGGTGCGTTTGAATCGCTGCCTGAATTTCTGGCGAAGGATCGAGCCAGATCTCTCCCGTAAAGCCATTCAGTCCCGTCAGCGCGCCGCCGGGGTGACGATCAAGCGTCGTGCCTGTGCCGGCCACCGCGGGGATGCCCAGGGCGCGCGAGAGGATGGCGCTATGGGAGGTCGGTCCGCCGCCGGCCGTGATAATTCCGCGCACCATATTCATATCGAGCTGTGATGTCTCTGTGGGAGTCAGATCTGCGGCATACAGGATGACGGGCTCTTCGAACGCGATCGGCGTGCGAGCTTTGTGATTCATCATGGTATAGAGAACCTGTGCCCCCACGTCCTCCACATCCGCGGCGCGCTGCTGCAGGTACGGGTCGTCGAGCGCGCGGTAACTCTCAGCTGCAGCGGTGATGGCCGCATTCCACGCAAAGGCTGCGTTCTCGTGACGTTCATCGATCCCGGCGCGCGCCTGCTGGATCAGGTCCGGGTCCTGCAGGATCAACAGGTGGGCGTCAAAAATAGCGCCTTCGCTAGAGCCGATGGATTGTTTCATCCGCCGCGCTAGCATGGAGATCTCGCGGTTCGTCGTTTCGAGCGCGGCCTGCAGGCGTGTCCATTCCGCTTCCGGATTTTCGGCCGGATGTGTGGGAATGGGTGGGCGTTGCGCCTGATATTTAAAGAGCGGCGCCAGCGCGAACCCTTCCGAGATTGGCACAGCTTTCAGCGCACCGCTCTCCGGCATCATTTTTTCGATCTGCGTGGGTTGTTGTTCGACTGTTGCAGTCGCAGGCGCCTCGCCGAAGTTATCCTCGATCAGCACTTTGAGCGCGGCGAGCACCAGCTTGGCTTCTTCCCCCGAAGCGCTGATGCGGATCTGATGATTTTCGATCGCGCCGAGAGTGGCAATCGCATTCAGGCTGCGGGCTGAAACGGGACCTTTTCCATTGGTCAGATCAGTGACGGTGACATTGGCCATGAACCGGGCCGCCGTCTGGACGAACTTGGCCGCCGGGCGGGCATGGAGCCCGTGCAGGTTGGTGAGTGTGAGGGTGATAGATTCAGCTGCTTCATCGGGAACTGGTGTCGGGGCGTTCGATCCGCCGCTTTCCTCCCCGAGCTGTTCCCGTTTGGGCAGCAGGGCGGCGTTTGCCTCGCGGCAAATGGCATCGATGTCATCGCATAGCCCGATCTGAACTGCTGCGGCAACTGCCCCCTCCACGAGGGGTGCGCCGCAAAGACGAACCTTAGCGGCCATTTCTGGCGGCAGTAGCTCAAGCGCAAGCTTTGCGCTCAAGACCGCACTGCCCAGATCCATAAGTACCACTACGCCCGCGTCAGAATAAACCGACTGGATGGATTCCATGATCTGAACAGCATCTGTGCCGAACTCGTTGCGATCTTCACCGATGCCGGCCGCGACGGCAACCGGCAGGTCTACCGCAGCGACCTGACGCAGTAATCCCACCAGTGCGTCGGCCAAGGCGCGGCTGTGCGAAACAATGACCAGACCAACCATATCGCCCCCGATCTAAGTGCCCAGCGATGCAATTTTTAGCGCAAGCCAGACTCCATAACCCACTGCTGAAATGCCCAGAATCACATGTAGCCAGGTAAACGTAACGAGCAGTTTGCGAGAGGGATGCATGTCCAGGAGGATACCGTGAAAACCGATCAGGCTATGTGTGACGACGGTAACCAGAAAGAGGATCTCAATGGCAACGATGAGAGGGTTCTGAAAATACCGGATGATATCGTCATAGGTCATTAATCCGGAGGACATGCTGCCCAGATAATGATTGACCGTGAGGTGCAGGCCCAGAATGACCAGAAGCAGCGGGCCCGTGACGATCTTGATCAGCCAGAGCCATGTGTTTTCACCGGGGCGGGGCCCGGAACCGGACGAGGAAAATGTCGACTGTGACATAAGCAATCCTAATACATCCGCGCCGTAAAGATCAAGATGACAAACGCGGCGATAACCATGAAGCCAAAGAAGAGTTGTTTCTGGCGTGTCACACCGATCCCAAAGCTGGTGAGGACGATGCGGATGCCATTCAGTCCATGCAATATGGCTGCCGCGACCACCAGCCATTCACCCAGCTTGATGAAAGGGTTCTCGGTAAGCTCGAGAAATTTATCGTAAGCACCCGGTCCCTGTGCCAGAAGACCGAGTACGCCAAGATGCAGGAACAAGTAAATGGTGAGACCGATAGCCGTGATGCGGTTGAGCGCAAATGCCCAGCTGCCCACATCCCGGCGGAATGGAATAAACCAGGACCAGAACCTTCGCGCAGAGGGTTGATTACGTGTGATATCCATGGGTCCGTCTCCTTATGCTTTGCCGAACAGGCTTTTGAGACGCGCGCCGACAACCTGTTTGCGCAAGTCCATGATGCGGCGGGCAGGATCGACAAACGATGGGCAGACGGCGGTGCATTCGAATGCGCTGTGACAGCGCCAGACGCCATCCTCGCAATCCACCACAGACAGCAGCTCGGGCTTACGCCTGACGCCGTGATCCTGCGCGGCTGCCAGTGGGGCAGGACCGAGATATTCGGGCGTGGTTGCCATCACCGGGCAGGCACTGATGCACAATCCGCATTCCAGGCAATCGCTGAGGCGGATATATTGAGCACGCTCCGCGTCCGCATCCCATTTGGCAGGCGGGTTTTCGATCTCTGCTTCGGTGACCGGCAGCACGGCGCGCGCTCCCACCCGTTCCATCTTGCGGTAGAAGTGTCCCATGTCCACCGCCAGGTCGCTGACTACGGGGAAGTTGCGCAGCGGTTCCACTTTGAGGGTCGTGCCGTTGTGCGTCACGTCTTTGATCAGCGTGATGCAAGTGAGCTTTTCCACACCATTGACGCGCATCCCGCAGGCGCCGCAGGTGGAGTGATGGCAGGCGTGCCGGAAACAAATGGTACGGTCATGGAAAGCCCAGGCCCGTTCCACAGCATCCAACACATACTCGTCCGGGTTGACTTCCATCTTGAAGTCATCGAAGTGCGGCGTTTCGCCTTCTTTCTGGCGATAGATGCGCAGAGTGATGTTCCACATGTCAGTCATGGCGCTTTTCCTAGTTTGGGCTGGCGTAATATTGACGGTAAGAGAGAAGCGGAGTCTCTTTGGTAACACACGGCGTGGTGATGCTCAATTTCTCGCAGACCACGTCGGCCGTCTTTTCCGCCATGGCGCGCAGCGTGGTGGCTTTCCCGCCGGTGATGGTTACCAGTCCGTCGATGTTGTGGCTTTCTTTATGATCGTAGCACTTGAAGGTGCGGGCCATGCTGCGCCCCGATCCGCCGCCGACCAATGGACGCGCGGCCATATAAATGCCGCGGGGTTTGGCGTTTCGAATACCGGGGATCAGTTCACAGCCGCGCTCCAGCATTAAATTGATCTGATCTTCGGTGGTCGGGATGTAATCGACGTTCTCCGCCTCGTAGGATGTTGTGCCTACTACAACCATCCGCCGCTGTGGCAAAATGATATCCCCATCACCGGGAGCATTGAGACGGTTCAAGGCTCGTTGGACGAGGCGCTGATCGTAGGCAACCATGATACCCGGCGTCGGCTTCACCGGCGCGTCCAGGCCTGCCATGGCGGTGACCTGTCCGGCCCAGGCGCCCGTGGCGTTGACGACCACATCGGCGCGCATCTCTACGGTTTTGTTTGCGGCCCGGTCCAGCACTTTGACGCCGCATATGTTTCCCTGACCGTCCATCACAAATCCCTGCACTTCATGGTAGGTCCGGAATTTCGCGCCGTTGTGTTTGGCCGTCCCGGCGAAGGCCAGCGCCAGCCGCAGGGGATCGAACGTCCCATCGGGAATCAGGAAGCCCACCAGCACGTTGGGATTGATGTTTGGCTCCAGCTTCAGCAGTTGAGATGGTTTGAGCTCTTCCAGGGGGATGTGACACTCCTGGCAGCTCTCTATGAACTGCTCGGCATAGTCGAGATCACTCTCATTCAGGGCAAGGAACAGTCCGCCGTTCGGTTCGATGACCTGCGGCACGATCTTGCGCAGGATCATATTCTCGTCGATGCATTCGATGGCGGATTCCTTATCCTTCACGGCATAACGCCCGCCGCTGTGCAGCAAGCCATGCGTGCGCCCCGATGTGCCGTGGCAGAGATCGCCGCGCTCGAGCACCGTCACATCGCAGCCACGCAGCGCCAGATCGTGCGCCGTGGCTACGCCGGTAAATCCTGCTCCGATGATGATGACATGAGGTTTACTCATAGCCTCTCCAGATATGTCACCCTGAGCCGCGTAGCGGCGAAGGGTCTCCTGCGGTCGTTCAGAATGACATAACGTTCTCTATGTTTCTATACACGCCGGGCAGCTGGATACTTCATGTACGATTTTGTCCATTTCCAGGGTCCAGTGCTCCGCGGGTCCTTCTTTGAAACCTGTCTTGCCGCACAGGCAGGCATACCAGCCCATGCCGATGTCGGTAACCGATCTACGATGTACGTGTAGATCGATCGTTTCTAAACTCATGCGCCAGCGCGCGTTCGTGAACAGCCGCCTTGCTCCGGCATTCTGCAGTTTCTCCACGTACAGGCTGAAGCAGGTGCAGTGCCGCATCAGCAGAACGCCGGTCGTGATGTCAGGTGGGAAGTCCAGCTCACGGGCGTCGCCGCAAATCGGGATCAGGTTTGCAGGCAACGGATCGCGGGAGAAATCTGATCGATGCAGAACCTGTGGATTGATCTCGACTGCGTACACTCTTCGTGCTACCTGCGCCATCTGGCGGGCCAGCCGCAGATCGCCTGCGCCGATATCCAGGATCACATCGTCCGGTCCCAACTGATCAAGCACACGCAGATAGGTGGCTTGATCATAGGGAGCATACATCGCTTCCCAGGCCGCATCTGAAGAGGCCGCTTCCATCCTCAAAATTCTGACTACTGCCGGTTGCCGCGCAAAAACCTGGTGATCAGGATATTTCCAAAAAACACGGCCCAGACCAGCGCACCGAAGAGCAGACCCCACAGGATCCCTTCCACCCAGCCTTTGATTGGAATGACCTGCCAGGCGGTCAGCACGGCCATGATCACGCTGACAACCGTCATGATCTTGAGCCCGCTGCGCATGGAGATCCAGGGCTGACTCAAGCTCTTCAAGATGTCTTGTTCTTTTTCTTTTTCTTTCCGCTTCTTCTTATTCTTCGCCACAATCTACTCCATAAGTTCTCATTCTAACAATATAGATAAAAGTGAGGGGGCAGGCCCGCATGTTTGCTATGCCTGGCCCACCCCCTCATAGAGGGCAGATATTAATCAACCCATTCAAAGGTCTTGGTGACAGCTTTCTTCCAGCCTTTGTATTCCTTATCGCGGAGAGCCTCATCCATCTTCGGCTCCCACTCTTTATCCTTGGCCCAGTTCTGGCGAAGGTCTTCCACGTTCGCCCAGAAGCCAACGGCCAGGCCGGCGGCGTAAGCTGCACCCAGCGCGGTGGTCTCTGCGACCTGCGGGCGGATGACGGGCACGCCCAGGATATCTGCCTGGAACTGCATGAGCAGCTCGTTGTAGACCATGCCGCCGTCCACTTTGAGGGCGGTCAGCGGCACGCCGGAATCGGCATTCATGGCATCGAGCACTTCGCGGGTCTGGAAGGCTGTGGCCTCCAGGGCGGCGCGGGCAATGTGGCCGCGGTTGACATAGCGGGTCATGCCGACGATGGCGCCGCGTGCATCGCTCTTCCAGTAGGGAGCGAACAGGCCGGAGAAGGCCGGGACGAAGTAGATGCCGCCGTTATCTTCCACGGTGCGGGCGAGCGGCTCCACATCGGGCGACTTCTCGATCATTTTGAGGTTGTCGCGCAGCCACTGAATGAGCGCGCCAGTGATGGCGATGGAGCCCTCGAGGCAGTAGACCGCGGGCTGGTCGCCGATCTTGTAGCCGAGAGTGGTCAACAGACCGTTCTTGGACTGCACGGGCTTGGTACCGGTGTTAAGCAGCATGAAGCAGCCGGTGCCATAGGTGTTCTTGGCTTCGCCTGCGCTGAAGCAGGTCTGGCCGAAGAGAGCCGCTTGCTGGTCGCCGAGGTCACCTGCCACAGGGATGCCCTCCAGGGCGCCCTTCGCGTGGCCGTAGACAGCCGACGAGGGTTTGATAGCGGGGAGCATGGCGCGTGGGATGCCCATCACTGCGAGCATGTCCGGGTCCCAGTCCAGGGTCTCGAGGTTCATCAGCATGGTGCGGGAGGCATTGGAGACATCGGTCACGTGGACGCCGCCCTTGGGTCCGCCGGTCAGGTTCCAGATCACGAAGGTGTCGATGTTGCCAAAAAGCACTTCGCCCTTCTCGGCCTTGGCGCGCACGCCTTCCACATTGTCCAAAATCCATTTAACTTTCGGGCCGGAGAAATAGGTCGCCAGCGGCAAGCCGACTTTCTCGCGGAAGCGATCCTGCCCGCCGTCTTTGGCAAGCTCATTGCAGATAGTATCGGTGCGGGTATCCTGCCAGACGATGGCATTGTAGACCGGCTTGCCGGTCGCCTTCTCCCACACAACGGCCGTCTCGCGCTGGTTGGTCACACCGACCGCCGCGATATCCTTGGGGGAAATGTCGCTCTTCTTGAGCGCGCCCGCGATCACTTCTTCGGTGCGCTGCCAGATTTCCATCGGGTCGTGTTCGACCCAGCCGGGCTTCGGGTAGATCTGCTCGTGTTCCTTCTGTTCAATACCCACTACCTTGCCGTTATGATCGAAGATCATGAAGCGGGTGCTGGTAGTGCCCTGATCAACTGCTGCTGCATATTTAGCCATTTTCAATCTCCTGATGAAATTTGAGGAGCAAATTATCAAAGCCGGGAACGCCCAGCTATGAACTCACGACGCGATATTCTTCCAGGTGTCTGCGGCTGCCTGCAAGATCAGGAACGAAGATGTCGCTCCGGGATCCTGATGTCCGGCGCTGCGTTCGCCCAGATAACTGGCGCGTCCTTTGCGTGCCACCAATGGGATGGTACCTTCCATGCCTTTCCTGGCGGCCTCTGCTGAGAGCTCGAGGGCTTTGTTGATCGGTTGACTGTCGGGGATCGACTGCTTGAGGATGGCAACTGCCGGGGTGAGCGCATCGACCATGGTCTTATCGCCCGGCTCGGCTTTGCCGCGCATGATCACGCCGTTGAGCGCCGCCTCAAGCGCCTCCGTCCAGTCAGCTAGACTGAGTTCCATTTTGCCGGCGGTCTTCATGCCAACCTGAAGGAAGAACGTGCCATACAGGGGACCGCCGGCCCCGCCAACGGTGGATATCAGGGTCATGCCGATTGTCTTGAAGATAGTGCCAATATCCTTGTCGCTGATCTCGGGCATCTTGTTCATCACTGCCTTGAACCCGCGATCCATATTGGCGCCGTGATCGGCATCGCCGATGGCAGCGTCGAGCTCGGTCAGATACCTGCTGTTCTCGCTGATGACGCTGGCAACTGCTTTGACCCAGTTCAACGTATCGTCACGTGTAATGGTCATATCCTGGCTCCGTTGGCATGGCCGGGGCGGACGTGGAGCCGCCCCGACGACTGATCTTGTGAAGCTAAACTTATACACCCCAGCGCAGGCCGGGTGTCTTGACGGGCGCATCCCACAGCCTGATCAGCTCATCATCCATCTTGAGCATGGTAATGGATGTGCCAGCCATCTCGAGGCTGGTGATATAGGGACCAATCAGGTTGCGGACGACCTTGAGACCGTGTTTCTCAGCGATCTCATAGGCTTTGCGATAGATAATGTAGAGCTCGATCAGCGGTGTCCCGCCCATCCCGTTGACAAACAGGAGGACCTCGTCGCCCTGCTTGTAAGGGATATCGCTGACGATGGGCTCCATGAGCATTTCCACGATCTCGTCGGCCGGCTTGACCGGCATGCGTGTGCGGCCGGGTTCGCCGTGGATTCCGATCCCGATTTCCATCTCGTCTTCCGGCAGATCGAAGGTGGGCTTGCCCACATGGGGAACCGTACAGGATGTGAGGGCCATGCCCATGCTGCGACCGAGGTCCTTGACCTTGCGAGCGACATCGGCGACCTCATTCAGGGCGCAACGTTCCTCTGCCTTGGCTCCAGCCAGTTTCTCAAGAAGGACCGTGACGCCAACGCCCCGACGACCTGCTGTATAGAGGCTGTCTTTGACTGCTACATCATCATCGGTGACAACTGCCTCCACTTCGATCCCTTCCGCGCGTGCCAGCTCGGCGGCCATTTCAAAGTTCATGATATCGCCAGTGTAGTTCTTGACGATATGCAGCACGCCGGTTCCACCATTCACGGCTTTCGTTGCTTCGAGCATCTGATCCGGGGTGGGGGAGGTGAAAACCGCTCCCGGGCAGGCAGCATCCAGCATGCCCATACCGACGAACCCGCCGTGCATCGGTTCGTGTCCGGAGCCTCCACCTGAAATGACGCCCACTTTGCCCATCACGGGGGCATCGGCGCGCACGATAAAATTCGGATCGTAATGCACCTTGACCAGGTCTGGATGGGCGTAGGTAATGCCTTCCAGCGATTCTCTAACCACATCCTCCGGCTTATTGATTAATTTTTTCATCAGACTACCTCTCCATGATCTTAAGGGTTGGCGTCGAACGTACTGCAGGGATAGGTTAGTCGTCCGCTGCGGCACCCTGGGCCTTGGCGCCAATCGGCTCAGGCCTCGGCAGGTTGGCAGCGACCAACCAGTCATAGACATAGATGCCGACAATGCCGCCGATCACAGGAACAATGAGCGGGATCAGCCAGTAGCCGGCATCCCACAGTCCCTGCGTACCGACGAGCGTGCCGAGAAGGCGCGGCCCAAAGTCACGGGCAGGATTGATGGCATACCCGCTGGGTCCACCCAGGCTCAAGCCGACCGCCAAGACTGTGCCACCGACCAGGAATGGGCCCATGTTGTGCATCAGGCCTGTATTCTTCGGATCGCCGCTGGCCAGAATACCCCACAGCAGCACCGCTGTCCCTAACAACTCTGTGATGATAGCGGTCATCATGCTGTAGGCACCAATCGATGAACCCGCCGCGCCACCCCAGAAGGCGCTTCCAAAGACAGAACCCGGTCCGGTACTCCAGACGTTCGGCACACCAGCGCTGACAAGACCGTCACGATAGGTCAGGTATACGCCCAGGGCGCCAAGGAAGGCACCAACCATCTGAGCCACAATGTACGGACCGACTTTCGCCCAGGGGAAGCCGCGCTTCATCGCCAATGCAATCGTCACCGCGGGATTCAGGTGGGCACCTGATACACCGGCGGAGACATAAACAGCCACAATCACCGCGAAGGCCCAGCCAAAGGTGATCGTGTTCCAGTTATAGGCGGGAGCGGCAAGCCGGGGTGCAAGTCCCACGTTTGCAACTACACCATCACCCAACAGAATGAGGATGAAGGTCCCGAATACTTCGCCAATCAATGGTCCTAGCATGGTTATCTCCTTGTATGTTTTTTTGACTTTCGGACTTTGTAGATCTCGGCGTAAATCAACTGGTCGATACTTGTGGGGCAGCGATCCTCCTTTCCTTTCGTCCTTAAGGCAAATTCATATGCTCTTTAAGAAAGAAACCGCCAAGAGAGAGAACTCTTTGGCGGCATTTATGGCAACCCGAGATAGAGCATGTAGCTGAACCATGACGATGGAACTGCGGTGAGAAAATTCATATTTGCCTGAAAGGTTTGTTGAATTGGATCAAGGTTGTGAAAAAGTGTACTTTTTTTATTCTACGGCGCCATGTTGGAATCGTCAAACAATTGGGCCCGAAGTGTTCTAAAACGAAGCACTTAAATGGATTGTGCTGTTTCATTATGAAACAGCACAATCATGATCTTGCAATGTTTCCTGCTATTGGCTTCCTTCATTAGCGGTACTCCGCAGGATCGATGCCATACTCTTTTAACTTTCGCCAGAGGGTGGTGCGGCTAATAGCCAGCACCTGTGCCATGCGTGAAATATTCCCCCGGTACATTTGCAGCATAAGTAATATGGTTTCCCGTTCCATCTCGCTCAACGAGCTTACTGGGACCTGCAAGAATGGCTTGACGGTGTGCGGGTTGGCTTCCATAAAGCGCACATGATTGGGGATATGTGCCAGCTCAATGACACCTGCACCGGCAATCTGCGTAGCTGCACGGCCTAACACTGCCTCTATCTCACGGATGTTTCCGGGCCATGCATACTTCCTGAACACATCCATAACTTCCGATGACAGGGTCACCTGGTAACCAAGTTGCTTTGTCAGGCGCGTCAGAATCCGATCAGCCACAAGAGGGATGTCACGCGGGCGATCT
>DATHTL010000006.1:0-9785 GCA_035463255.1 Anaerolineales bacterium
GAGCAATACAATGGGTGCAATGACTTCCTTGTGATCTCATACCCCGAAGCCGTGGAAAACGTCCATCGCTCCTTCCTCGAGGTCGGCGTGGATGTGCTCGAGACGAACACCTTCCGCTCCAACCGCATCACAATGCAGGAATATGGCTTGCAGGATCGCGTCACTGAAATCAATGAAACTGCTGCCCGTCTGGCCCGCCGCCTTGCAGATGAATATGCAGATAAAACAGGTCAGGCACGCTTTGTTGCCGGTTCGATTGGGCCCTCCGGAAAACTGCCCTCTGCCAATGATCCCCAGCTTTCAGATGTGACCTTCGACGACCTCGCCGATGTCTTCCGTGAGCAGGCGGTGGGCTTAACCCGCGGCGGTGTTGATGTGCTGCTCATCGAAACATCACAGGATATTCTCGAGGTTAAAGCCGCGATCAGAGGCATTCACAAAGCCTTCGAGGAGACCGGCATCTATTTGCCGATCCAGGCGCAGGTCACGCTCGATACCACCGGCCGCATGCTTCTGGGCACCGATGTCAACGCAGCGCTTGCCATCCTCGAAGGCATGGGCATCGACGTGATCGGTCTTAACTGCTCTACGGGTCCCGAGCACATGCGTGAGCCCATCCGCGTGCTGGGTGAAAACGCCACACTGCCAGTGTCATGCATCCCCAACGCGGGACTTCCGCTCAATGTGGATGGACAGGCGGTCTATCCGCTCGAGCCGGAGCCGTTCGCGAATGATATGTACGAGTTCGTGACCAAACACCATATCTCCGTTGTGGGAGGATGCTGCGGGACGACTCCCGAGCATTTGAAACTCCTGGTGGATAAGCTGAACGCGCACCCCCATCCCCCGCGACCGGCGCAGGCGACGCCTCAGCTTGCCTCCGCCATGTCAGCCATCTCCATGCGACAGGACCCGCCGCCAACTTTGCTTGGGGAGCGGCTGAACGCTCAGGGCTCGCGCAAGTTCAAACGATTGCTGCTCGCTGAGGATTATGATTCCATTCTTGAGATCGCCCGCGAACAGGTGGAGTTTGGCGCCCACGCCCTCGATATTTCCTGCGCCGTAACGGAACGCCCCGATGAAGTGGAACTGATGCGCAACGTCGTCAAGAAGCTCGAGATGGGCGTGGATGTTCCGCTGGTGATCGATACAACCGAGCTGGACGTTCTCGAAGTTGCCCTCAAGACCGCGCCGGGCCGATGTTTGATTAATTCCACCCATCTTGAATCAGGGCGCGAAAAGGCTGACAAAGTCTTCAAACTCGCCAAGGAACATAACGCAGCTGTCATCGTGCTTACGATTGATGAAGGCGGCATGGCCAAGACCCGCGAGAAAAAACTGGAAGTTGCCAAACGCATTTATGACATCGCCGTCCATGACCATGGACTTAAGCCGCAAGATCTAGTCTACGACGCGTTGACGTTTACGCTGGCGACCGGTGATGAGGAGTTTATCAATTCCGCGATTGAAACCATCGAGGGCATCCGACTCATCAAGCAAAACCTGCCCGGTGTGATGGCTTCGCTCGGCGTCAGTAACCTGTCCTTTGGTCTCGCGCCGCACGCGCGCCCTGTGCTGAACTCGGTGATGCTCTACCACTGCATCCAGGCAGGCATGGATATGGCCATTGTGAATCCTGCCCACATCACCGCCTACCCGGATATTCCTCAGGAAGAAAAGGATCTCGCCGAAGACCTGATCTTCAACCGCCGCGAGGACGCTTTGCAGCGATATATTGAATATTACGAAAAGGTCACGCCGACCGAACAAGCGGGCGCATCGGATCCCACTCAAGATATGACACCCGAACAGCGCCTGCACTGGAAGATCCTTCACCGTCACAAAGATGGTGTGGAAGCGGATATTGACGCCCTTATCCCTTATCCCTTAACTCCTGAGGGGATAGGAGACCAGGGGAAAAGGGCAGAGAATCATGCCAAGGCAGTGAATATCCTCAACAACGCCCTCCTCCCCGCCATGAAGGAAGTCGGTGACAAATTTGGCGCGGGCGAATTGATCCTGCCTTTCGTGCTGCAATCTGCCGAAGTGATGAAAAAGACCGTTGCGTATCTGGAGAACTATCTCGAAAAAGTCGAGGGAGTGACCAAGGGTACCGTAGTCATTGCAACCGTCTACGGCGATGTGCATGATATTGGCAAGAACCTCGTCAAAACGATCCTTGCCAATAATGGCTATACCGTGATCGATCTTGGCAAGCAAGTGCCTGCAGAAACGATCATTACCAAAGCAGTGGAAGTTAATGCAACCGCGATCGGGTTGTCTGCGCTATTGGTGAGTACTTCTAAGCAAATGCCGTTGATCGTGAACGAACTGCACCGCCGCGGGCTCAAGTTCCCGGTGCTGGTGGGCGGCGCGGCGATCAACCGTCGTTTTGGGCGCCGCATTCTGTTCACGGAAGCTGGCGATGTCCATGAACCCGGAGTGTTTTACTGCAAAGATGCATTCGAAGGGCTCGAGACGATGGATCAGCTCATCGTCCCCGAGAAGCGCGAGGAATTGCTGGCCCGCGTCCGCAGGGAAGGCGATCTCGAGATGGGCCGAACCTCTCAGGTGCCGGAACATCGAAAAACGGCGTCACGCTCCAGGGTCCAGCCTGAACCGATCCAGCATCCGCTAAAGTGGGGCCAGCGCATCGTCAAAGACATGCCTCTGGAGATCGTGCTCAAGCATCTCAACAAAAATGAGCTGTATCGCCTGTCCTGGGGCGCCAAGAACGCGCATGGCGAAGAATGGGAGAAGCTCAAAGCAGAGTTTGACGATCGGCTGGAAAAGATGACCAAGGAAGCCCTCCGCACGAAATGGCTGAAGCCGCAGGGTGTGTACGGGTATTTCCCCTGCCAGTCCGATGGAGATGACCTCATCATCTATCATCCCGATACGGTGAATTCTGCCTCCCCCGATGAGCTCACTCGCTTTACTTTCCCACGCCAGCCTTACGATGATCATCTCGCCTTATCTGACTACTTTGCACCGGTGGATTCCGGCAAACTGGATGTGGTTGCGTTCCAGGTTGTGACGGTTGGACAGGAAGCCACCGAGCGCTTTGACAAATTGCAGGCCGATCATGACTACACCGATGCCTATTTCACTCACGGGCTGGCCGTGCAGACTGCAGAAGCAACCGCCGATTACCTGCACGGGCATATCCGCCGCGAGCTGGGAATTGGCGAAAACCAGGGCAAGCGCTACTCGTGGGGCTATCCGGCCATTCCGGAGCTGGAGGATCATACAAAGGTGTTTGAGCTGCTGCCTGCCGTTGAAACGGAACTCGGCATAACACTTTCGGCTGCCTACCAGTTGATTCCCGAGCAATCTACAGCCGCGATCATTTTGCATCACAAGAACGCCAAGTATTACAGCGTTGGCGAATCACGCGTCGAGCAGCTAATGAAGTGATTCCCTGATGCGTGGTAGTACAATCTACCAACGTAGGGTTGCTTTATAACGATGTTTCATCGAGTAAACGTGGAGACAATAGCATGACCCACTCCAGGACAACTAATCTGGAGAGGGTCATGCTTCTGGCATGGTTTGTGTTGAACCTGGTCATCGGCGCGCTGACCGTTCATGAATATGGCATGAGCGTAGATGAGCCCAACAACCAGCGCTACGCGGTCGATACCCTGAACGCCTATCCTTCCTTTTTTGGCACGCGCTACGAGCCAAAATATGACTCATCCTATGATGGGCATGGGCCGGCGTTCATGGTCCTGGCGACACTCTTCGTGCGAACCGTCCAAGGACTCTTGCCGAACGCGTTCACGCCGGATCTCTGGCATTTCGCTTACTTCATTACCCTCCAGCTGGCAGGTCTGTGCATGTACTGGCTGGCCAAACGCTGGTTCAGCACATGGACGGCCTGGGCGATCCTGGTGATCTTCAGCACACAGCCGCTACTGCGGGGACATGCTTTCATCAACCCCAAGGATACTCCCTTCATGTTCTTCCTCATGTTGAGCGTCGCCCTGGGGCTTCACATGGTGGATGGCATGACAGGAAAAGAGGCATCTGTTTCGCTGAAACACCTGACGGACAGATTTCAGGAAGTCGATGCGCGACCGAGAAAAAGATTCCAGACTTACCTTGTTCTATTCCTGGCAGTTGTCATCCTTCTGGCTGTCTTCTCAGGCCCTCTGATTGAGCAGGTCATCAACTTCTTTTACACATCGGACTCCGGCACATGGGCCGCACGGTTGTTCGACTCGGTAGCCAATCGCGCATCCGATGTTTCGGTGCAGGATTATGTTACCAAAGCGGTGCGATTATTCCACCGCGTTGAATTTGCATTGCTGATCGCAGGTATTCTTTTTTTCCTGATCTATTTTGGGCTTTTGGTCGGTCACACAACCTTACGGGACTGGCTGCGCAACACCTGGAAGCAGCGACACCGACTCGGCACATTTCTAACAAACATAAGAAAGTCGCTGAGCATCTCCTGGGATTGGAGTTCAGCGAAAATTTGGTTTGCCGACTTGTTTCGAGCGCTGATCAACCCGCGCGTGCTCCTCGCCGGACTCGCGCTGGGACTGGCAACCGCCGTGCGGGCCATCGCCCCGGTAGCTGGACTCATTGTCTTTCTCGCCATGCTGGCGAAGGTCCGCTCACGAGCGTGGACAACAACCATTGCATATTTCCTGGTAGCGGGCGTTATGACCTATATTGCCTGGCCGCGTCTGTGGGGGGCACCGATCCGGCGCTATTTGGAAGGGTTGGGGGTGATCTCAAGTTTCCCTCATTTTCCAGGACGCGTATTGTTCAAGGGAGAATTGTACGGTGCCGAGGATCTACCCGCTTCCTATCTGCCCGTTCTGCTGAATATTCAACTGACCGAGCCTTTGCTCCTGTGCATGTATATTGGATTCTGCCTATTAATCTGGCAGATGCTGCACCGCCGAATCAGGACGGACCTGCTGCTTTATATCGGCCTGGGCTTTGCCTTTCCGCTATTCGGCATGATCCTGCTTAACCCGACACTTTACAATAACTTTCGCCAGGCGCTCTTTATCCTGCCTCCCATGGTAATGCTGGGAGCGTTTGCGCTGGAATGGGTATTTGAGAAAATATCCCAAAGCTGGGTGCGCGTGATTATTATTGCAGCCCTGGCTCTACCCGGGGTCTACGCAACGATCCGACTCTATCCCTATGAGTATGTATACTACAACTCCCTCGTGGGTGGACCGGCAGGGGCCACGCATCATTATGAGCTGGATTACTGGCGCATTTCGTTGCGGGAGATGGCGCTCGAAATGAATAAGATCGCTCCATCGGGGTCACTCATCGTCGTCACGCGTTCCGCCGGGCTCTTTGCGAGGTACGCGCGGCCCGACCTGGTTGTGGACAAACCTATTGACAGCATTTCCGATTTGGAGAAGGGATATGATTACCTTATCCAGGTCACCCGCGGAGGTGGCGAATTATATTCTGAGGTACAAGATCTCATCGTGATCGAACGCCAAGGTGCTGTGCTGGCAACGGCAAAAAACGTAAGGGATGTCACCAGGCAACAAACTTTGGATTCCGACTCTCAATGAAACGAAACATCCCTCTTACCATCCTCTTTGCGCTCAGTCTCATCATTGCTCTTTTCACTCTTGCTAATTATGGCGAGTCGTGGGATGAGCTGAAGCTCTATGACTACGCCGCGGACTCGATGGAAGCCTATGTGATGTGGCCCCAGCATGGCACCATTCCTGTTACTGGAGATCGCTTCGAAAATTACGGTCCGTTTTTTGTAATGCTAACGCGCCTCATCGCCAAGGCAGCGACGACACTCCTTCCAGCGCTGCAAGAGACGGATGTAAAGCATCTGATCTACTTCATCACGTTCCTGATTGGAATATGGGCCTTCCACCAGCTTGCCGCGCGCTGGATGAGCCGAACTGCCGCCTTCGGTGCAACTCTGCTCTTCATGACTCAGCCAGTGTTCTGGGGACATGCGTTTATCAATCCCAAGGACATTCCCCTTCTATCGCTTTTCCTGTTGAGCGTGTATCTTGGCATCAAGATGCACGATTCACTTTTTGGGAAAGGAACGGATTCCGTTTTCCAAACCTTATCCACCGCCTGGAGCGGTTTGTCCCCACGGACACGCCGCCTGTTGATCGCCTCGGTTATTTTCTGGCTCGTTTCCGTTGTTTTACTCTTTGGCGGCACACCGATTATTTATCAATGGATCGATCACGCCGTCCGGTCGGCAGCACGTGGAGAGCCGTCCTTGATCAGCGTTCTCGTACCCCGCGTGCTACGGATTGCTCCCGAGAATTACATCGAAAGGTTTTTTGTGCTCTTCTTGCGGGTGCGGGCGATTTATTTTCTGATTCTCACTGCCCTACTCATCTGGCTGTATGGCCGACATTTTCCGTTTATATTTCGCACGCTGGGCATTATTCTGCCCGCCGCAATCGTGCTTGGCCTGGCAGTCTCCATCCGTATCTTTGGTGTGTGGGCCGGCGTTTTGGTCGCCGGCTATCTTTTGTGGAAGTCTGGCAGGCAAGCATGGCTGGTTGTTTCGATATACGCATTGTCTGCCATATTTGTAATGTATCTCACCTGGCCATACCTATGGCCTGATCCGGTTGGCCATTTCTTCGAAACGGTCTCGATCATGTCACAACATCCCTGGCCGGGATCCGTTCTTTTTAACGGCGCGGTCTATCCGGCCAATGACCTGCCCTCATCCTACGTGCCAATGCTGCTGGCAATCCAATTGACAGAGCCGGTCTGGGTCTTGTTTTTCGCCGGTTTGGCGGTGGCCGCTTGTGGCGTTCTAAAAAGACGAAATGAAGATATCGAGCTTCTTGCCTTCACGCTCGTGTGGTTCGTGCTGCCGCTAGTCACCTTCGCCATTGTACGCCCCACCCTCTATGACAATTTTCGCCAGGCCTTCTTTATTGTGCCGCCCATCTTTTTCATGGCCGGCCCGGCTCTTGATATGATCCGCCGACCTGTGCTGCAGGGAGCGCTGATCACGCTCCTCATTCTGCCCGGCGTGATCGCATCGATAAGATTACATCCATACGAATACGTTTACTACAACCAGTTCATCGGCGGCGTGGATGCCGTTGTGGACCGCTTTGAATTGGAGTACTGGGGAACCTCGTATCGCGAAACGGCCAAAGAAGCCAATCGCATCGCGCCCCCGAACGCAAATGTGTGGGTGGATGGACCTGCTCACGTTTTTGGCAGGTTCGCCCGGGAGGACTTCCACATATTTTCCACACAGGAAGCAGAACGTGCAGATCACTATGATGTAATCGTCACCCTTGCCCGTTACGACTGGGAAAAGACCTCCTTCCCGGAGGCAAAGATCGTTTATACCGTGGCACGCGAAGGAGTGGTCTTCGCCGTCATTCGAACACCTTAAAGGAACTGAAGATGAATTTATCCACAGGACTGCCCAGCTTGCTGGAACGACTCTCTACGGAAACCATTCTCGCCGACGGTGCGATGGGCACCATGTTGCACGCGCGCGGGATCGGTTTTGACAAATGTTTCGACGAGCTCAATCTCACCCATCCCTCGGCGGTGGCTGAGATCCATCGGGCGTATATCGAAGCCGGCGCGCAATTGATCATTACCAACACGTTTGGGGCGAACCGCTTCAAACTGTCGAAACACGGATTGGAAGAAAACGTCGTCGAGATCAACCGGGCCGGTGTGGACCTGGCGAAGCGCGTGGTCTCTGCCTCATTCAGAAATGTGCTGGTGGCAGGCGATGTCGGCCCGCTGGGTGTGCGCATTGCGCCCTTCGGGCGTGTCCAACCGGAGCAGGCACGCGCCGCCTTCGCGGAGCAGATCCAGGCCCTAGCAGAAGCCGGCGCCGATCTGATCGTAATGGAAACGTTCAGCGATCTCTATGAGATTCGTGAGGCGATCCGCGCGGCCAAAGAGATCTGTGACTTGCCCGTGGTTGCTTCGGTCACCTTTACGCGCGACGATCGCACCGTGCTTGGCGATGACCCGGGTAAAGTGGCGCGAATGCTCAAAGAAGCCGAGGTGGATGTGATCGGCGTAAACTGCTCCGGCGGCCCTGCGCAGCTCTCGCGCATCCTGAAGCAGATGTGCCAGGCCGTGCCCGACCGTTCCATCAAGTTCTGGGTGAAACCAAACGCTGGCTGGCCTGAGCAGGTTGGCGGCCGAATCATGTACCCGGCGGACCCGGAATATTTTGGTGAGTACGCGCTCTCTTTTCGTGAGATGGGCGCTGGTATCGTAGGTGGATGCTGCGGCACGACCCCTCAGCATATTGCAGCCATGCGCAAAGCACTCGATTCCGCGCCTCCGCTAGAGCAGCCCCAGATCACCGTTTTGCCGCCGGAGGAGATCACGGAGACAGCTCAGGAACAGCCGACGCAGCTCGCCCAAAAATTGACGGCAAACGGTTTCGCCATCTCGGTGGAAATGGACCCACCGCGCGGTCTTTCAACTCATAAGCTTCTGGCAGGTGCTTCGCTCCTGACCGACGCGGGCGCGGACGTCATCAACATCGCTGACTCCCCGATGGCGCGCATGCGGATGTCTGCCTGGGCAGTGTGTGACGTGGTCCAGCGCAAAGTGGGCGTAGAGACCACCCTCCACTTCCCCACTCGCGGTCGCAACCTGCTGCGTGTGCAGGGCGATCTACTGGCGGCACACGCGCTCGGCATCCGCAATGTGTTCGTCGTGATGGGCGATCCCACGGCAATCGGCGATTATCCCGAAGCCATGGATAACTACGACTTGGTGCCATCCGGTCTCATCAAGCTTATCAAGCAGGGATTCAACGCCGGTGTGGACCATTCCGGGACGAGCATCGGGCAGCCCACCAGCTTCTTCGTCGGCGCGGCGCTGAACCTGTGCCCGCCCGATGTGGAACGCGAGATCAAGAACCTGCACCGTAAGGTCAGTGCAGGCACAGACTTTTTCATCACCCAGCCCATTTATCGCGCCCACGACGGACCGTCTTTGCTCGAGAGATATGAAGCAAAATATGGCAAGCTACACCAGCCTGTCCTGGCGGGCATCCTGCCGCTGGTCAGTGTGAGACATGCGAGCTTCCTACATAATGAAGTGCCGGGCATCTTCATCCCCGATGAGACACGTCAACGCATCGAAGAGGCGGGCGATGAAGGAGCCCGAGTCGGCGTCGAGGTAGCTGTTGAGCTGATTGAGCAGATCAAGCCATGGGCGCAGGGCGTCTATATCATGCCGCAGTTCAATAAGTTCGACATGGTCGCGGAGATCATAGAGGCGGTCAAATAGATTTCCCACAGGGAACACAGAGAGCCTTGAGCGGATCTCTATGTTTTCTGTGGCTAAGAAAACGGGGTAAAATCCACAAAGCCATTCCTCTCTTGGCTTAAAGGGAATCCTATGCTCCTTACAATTGACGTCGGTAATACCAACCTCACATTGGGATTGTATAACGGCAACACGCTCTTCGCGCACTGGAGACTGGCCACCGATCATGCCCGTATGCCCGATGAGTACGGGCTGCAATTCCTTGGGCTTTTGCAGAACGCCGGTCATACAAAAAAAGAGCTGACCGGCATTTGCCTGGCCTCTGTCGTGCCGCAGTTGACGGGTCGTGTCATTCAAGCCTGCAAGGAATACCTGGATAAGGATCCCTTCGTTGTCGATGTTGGCATCCGGACCGGCATCAAAGTGCGCTATGAGGACCCGCGGGCCGTGGGCGCCGACCGGATCGCCGATGCCGTCGCAGTGATGTATCTCTATGGCGGGCCTGCCTGTGTGATCGATTTTGGCACAGCCACCACATTCAACGC
>DATHTL010000007.1:0-33365 GCA_035463255.1 Anaerolineales bacterium
CAAAATTACCTGCTGCGGTATGCGACACATGAATGGAACAGTTGCTCTCGCCTACGCGCGCTGTCGTCATCTGGAACAGGGTTGCACGAACGGTGATATCGGCCGCGCCCAGCGTCAACAGAAGGTGATTTTTGCGATCCGTGATAAGGTGTTAAACCCTGAGTATTTCCCCGAATTGCTCGCACAGGCTCCTGAACTATACAGTAGTTTTTCAGCAGGTATCCGCACCAATATGTGGCTGGAAGATGCTATCGAGCTGGCCGTGCTGGCGAGAGATATCCCCAGAGAGAACATCAAGAACGGGGTCATCGACCAGACTATGGTCGGCTTTGGCAATGCGATCCTGGGCGGACAAAACGCCAGTGTGATGAAGCCTTTGCCAGACAAGATCCGCATTCTGCGGGATGAGATTTTTACAACGGGCGGGCCGGTCAGCCCACTGGCTAAAGGTCCGCTGGTCACTCTCGTGCAGGCGGATCAAGCTCGTATCCGGGTATTGAACGGGACGTCCACGCCAGAACTCGACGTCCGTACAGGGAACTATCTAAGAAACCGGGGGATGCTCGTCACAGAGGTTGGAGAGACAAAGGCGCAAAACCAGACCACCGTCGTTCTTTATTCTCCCAAACTATATACCTACAAGTTTCTCCTTGGTCTCTTTGGCATTACCCGCAACCCACAGATCCTGATCGACCCCGACCCGACTCAAACTGTCGATATCGAAGTGCGCCTGGGAAGAGACTGGATTGATCAACTGCCTGCGGTGGAGGAAAGTCAGTCACAACCTCATAAAGAGGAGCTTCCCTGATCAGGATCGATTACGCGAGAATTTCGATCGTCGCGTTATGGCTCAGAGAATGAACATCCGTAACATCACTGCTGCCTTATGGAAGTCAATGAAGTGGCTAGTTCTTGGCGGCGCGGCTCTCTTCCTCCTGATTATTGCATACACCTTCTGGGATCTGCCCTCGATTACTGCGCTGCCTGAGGCATACCAGATTCCCAGTATCCGCATTACAGATCGAGAGGGGCGATTGCTGTATGAAATCCTGGCAGAGACGGGGGGACGGAATACCGTCTTGGCCATCGAAAATATTCCTCAATGTGTTAAAGATTCCACTATCGCGGTGGAAGATAAGAACTTTTATACCAACCCCGGCATTGACCTTACTGGAATCGCCCGCTCGTTATGGATCAACATCCGAGGCGGCGAGGTCCTTGCGGGTGGTAGCACCATCACCCAGCAGGTTACCCGGAACCTGCTCATGACTCAGGAGGAACGGACAGAGCGAACCCTGCGGCGCAAGTTGCGTGAAGCCGTCCTGGCGTGGCAGATGACGCGGCACCTTTCCAAAGATGAGATCCTCGCTCTTTATCTCAATCAAATGAACTATGGCGGCATGGCCTACGGCGTGGAAGCCGCTTCGCAGACTTACTTTGGAAAGCCTGCCAGCGAGCTGCTATTGCCCGAGTGTGCCTTGATCGCCGGGCTGCCTCAGGCACCCGGAGCCTACAACCCGTTTACCAACCCTGACCTGGCAAAGGCAAGACAGCAGGTTGTGCTCCGTTTGATGCAGGCGCACGGCTATCTCACGGAAGAGCAGCGCCTGAATGCCGAGTCCACTCCATTAAGTTATAACCCGATCCCTTATCCAATTGAAGCCCCTCACTTTATATGGATGATCAAAGACCAGATCGACAAATTGATGTTTACAGGAGTTCTTGCCCCGCACCAGAGCCTGGTTGTGCGTACGACGCTCGATCTCGATGCACAGCATTTAGCGGAAGATGTTCTCGAGCGCCGCATGGCAGCGTTCAAGGATGAGAATACGGTGCTGAGTCACAATGTCAATAATGCAGCCCTCGTGGTGATGGATCCGCAGAGTGGAGAAATTCTCGCCCTGGTGGGCAGCGTAGATTATTTCGACGCGTCCATTAATGGCGCGCTCAATATGACAATCTCGCCGCGCCAGACCGGCTCCGCCTTCAAGCCGTTCATCTATGCCCTGGCGCTTGATCCCGCTCGACCGGACAACTGGACCGCCGCGACATCGATCCTCGATGTAACCACTACATTTATCATTCGGGATGGCACACCCTACACGCCGGTCAATTACGACAACCGCGAACACGGACCGGTTTCTGTGCGGGAGGCACTGGGTTCTTCGCTAAACATCCCGGCTGTGAAAACGCTGCGGAAGGTGGGGATCGAGGATACGATCGACCTGGCACGCAGGCTCGGCATTACTTCCCTGGCTGATGCACAGCAATATGATTTATCGCTTGCATTGGGCGGCGGTCAGATCAGCCTGCTTCAGCTTTCGAATGCTTATGCAGCACTTGCCAACAAGGGATATATCACAAACGAATCTTCGATCCTCGATATTCGAGACGCTGATGGAAACTTGCTTTACACACAGGAAAAACATCCACCGGTTCAAGTCTTTGACCCGCGCGTGGCCTGGCTCATCAGCGACATCCTCAGCGACGACGCGGCGCGCTCGACCGGCTTCGGACTCAACAGCACCCTGAGGCTGGACCGCGCTGCCGCGGTCAAGACCGGGACGACGACCAACTTCCACGATAACTGGACCATTGGCTACACCCCCGATCTACTGGTGGGGGTCTGGGTGGGCAACAGCGGATACGAAGCCATGCACAACGTGACCGGACTCACCGGCGCAGCGCCGATCTGGCACGAAGTGATGCGCGGACTGCTGCAAGGCCATCCCCATCATCCCTTCGAGCGACCCGACGGATTAATTCAAATGGAAGTGTGCGCCCTCTCGGGCCTTCTCCCCTCTCAAGCCTGCCCCCACACGCGCAAAGAGTGGTTCATCACAGGGACCGAGCTCACACAGGTCGACACACTTCACCAGCAAATCTGGATCGATATGTTGACCCATGATGTCGCAGACGAGTCGACGCCACCGGAACGGCGCAAATCCATCACTGTTTTAGATCTGCCGGCCGAAGCACATAGCTGGGCTCGCGAACACGGGCTACCTTTACTTGCTGATTACTCCCGGGCAGAAAATACTTTATCGCAGTCAGAGAGCCAATTGGTTTTACTTTCACCGCCTGCTAACACCACCTATCGCATCGACCCGACCTTTGATGCCTCCGCCCAGCAACTGAAAATCGAGGCAGCCGCGGGAGCAGGGATTTCTGAAGTAATGATCTGGGTGGACGGAAATCCGCTGATGAATTTATCTACCGCGCCATATCAAGCCTGGTGGCCGTTGTCCACTGGCGAGCATACATTCTGGGTGCAAGGCGTCGATGCAGACGGCGAAATAATAAAAAGCGGCACCGTCGTTATCACCGTGATCGATGACTGAACAGAAAGCCATATTTGAAGAACCAGGGAAATACCCGCTCTGTTTGAGAGATATCGTGTGCTAGCTTACAAATTTGTTCCAGTAATCAACAGATGGTCTTGCCATCTGTTCGAATGTTATTGATTTCTCCCGCCCCGGAATACCGTCGTTATGCCTCTGCCAGTATCTCCAAAAGCTCAGGGTCAGGTCCAGCATATACAGCCGCTGATGCTCCACAAAACCAGACTGCATCGGTTTCCAACGAAGATATTCTGCAACGAAAGCATCAGCGAGTGATTCATTCTCATTCAAGTATGTGGTCACTGGTATGGATAGATCAGCCTGGCCATCTCCGAAGTGAGCGGTCATCAGATCGAACACAGCGCTGATACGCCACTCCCCGTTCGTGTTCATAGCGAGGGTGTTATGCTCGCCGTAATCCCCTAAAACAATGCAAGGTATATAGGGAAGCTGGATAACTGGCTCCACGCTGGCGAGGACATGCTCCACCCAGCTCACATCGGACAACGTAGTATGGTCATTGTAGGTGCGGGCCGCGGAGAGCTTTTCACGAATATTATCAATGATCCACTCACGATAATGTTTCTCAAAGGGCTGCACTTCAGTTCTTTCCGTATCATACTTACCTGCATGTTCCCAGGTGAGTGTCTGCACCTCCACAAGCATTCCCGCCAGAGCACGTACGACAGCCAACCTGTCACCACCTGTCAGTTGTGATACCACCGCTTTATCTTGAAGCTGCAGGCCTGGCAAGCGCGGCATAATGACGAAACTCCACCCAAAGATGTCGTCCGAGGGTTCCAGCAAGTAAGGGTAAGGTACGGGAACCTGAGTCTGCTCGTGTAGTAGATTAGCAATGAATTGCTCCGTTGGAAACTGCCAGGGATAGTGCGGGCAACCCCTGAGCACAAATTCACCCTGTGTACTCGTCACAAACACATTTTGCCCGAACAGCCCGAAGGAAACCGGCTCAGCTTTTATGAACTCTCCCAGACCAAAACAATCGAGCGCGGCCTGAAACTGTTCGGGGGAGATCCGCCCCAGGCGTTTTGAATATTCCTGTAGCACTTGTTCATCTGCCATGTAAACTCTCCGATGGATTACAGAATTACCCTTCGAAAACGGCCACCGCGCGCACAGGCGAGCCGGTCCCACCGCGGATTTTGAGCGGCAGGCCGATAAAACGGAAGCGACCGCGCCCGATGAGCTGGTGCAAATTGACCATGTTCTCATAATGGGTAAAGCCCATTTCGCCACAGATGTAATGAACTTCCTTATTGGAAACTTTGAGCACACCCGGCGCCATGGTTTCCACACCAAAGGAGGCGATCTTCTGACGGCCCAGCCAGCGCGCCGCGTTGGCACTTATGCCTGGGCCGTGGTGCCAGTTATCGGTGCCAAATGCGCGTCGGTAATGATTGGTATACAGCAGAACGGTATCTCCCTCTTTGATTTCCAAACCTGCCTCGGAGAGGGCGCGCTCTAAATCTGCTGGCTCGATCAGTTCTCGCAAACCTTTGTGAGAGAGGTCCAGGCAAATTCCCTCGGTGTAAAACATTGTCAGAGGCATGGTATCTATAGACTGTTCCCGGTGCTGGCGCGCCATATGATTGATGGCGTCCACGTGTGTGCCGGTGTGCTCACCCAGCTCCAGCCGGTTCACCGCAGGAGTAACTACATCACTGTCAGATATGCCATCCCATTCTTCATGCGACACATGAACAGTGATCGCCACCTCTGGCAAGCCCGGAAACACCGGCATACCCGTAAAGATTTCCTGACTCAGATCTATGATTTCTAGCATAGGTTCCCTATCCACTATTATTTTCTTGAGCAGGTGCCTGGAACAGCGTAACCTGCATGCCATCGGGGTCCTGGAGACGCACATTGTAATCTCCCCATGGGGTAAGCACAGGTTCGTGAACCAGGGTCGCCCCGTGCGCCAGCAAGCGCTCCACCGCGGCCGTCAAGTCCGGCACCTGTAACGCAAAACGAACCTGCCCACTGACACGTCGCCCAGCTTCTAAGTTATCAATAACTTCGGCCTGTTTCTCGTCGAATAGCTCGAGGGTGGCTTTGCCCATATCGAGGATAAGCGCCCGACCGCCATCGTTGTTCCAGATGGCTGCCGGTTCAATGCCGAGTCCTTCACAGTAAAACTTGACCAGGCGGTCATAGTCGCTGGTTGTGAGCGCAATACGCATTTCAAACACGGGTGGATGGGGTGATGTCATATCAGTAAGTTCTCCTTTCTTCATTAAAACGATACAAAAAGTCACAGCAGGGACAGTATGCGGTCTCTGAGGTGGATTCTACACACCGGGAGCGAATACATGTATATCTTTGCTCAGTTCTTCAAGGATATGAATTGACTTCTGAATCGATTGAGGATTTGCATCCAAGAATTGAAATGCTTCCTCGATCCGAGCTCGTAGTCTCGTTGGTTTTATCACAAAGGTATCGGCGAGTGCCACAGCTCCTTTTTCATTTAACCAGTATTGTTTGTTCAGAGCGAACAGCACCTGGAGCATGCACATCACGCCTCGAAAACAACACCCGGCCGCGTACGCGACATCCGCTCTCTCCACACTTTTTTGGGCAACGGCCAGGGAAAAATCGATCTCCCAGGCAAACTTTTGAACGAGTCCTTTCTGCAGTGACTCAGGATAGGGTGTGGTTTTTTGTTTGAGTTCTACAATATCACCTTCAGGATCCCAGAGTGGCTGGCAGACCGCGACCTCAGCCAGATAAATAGAGGAAACAAAGCCATGCGGATGGCCCGGTTGGTAAAACATCTCAACGTTTCCACGCAGGCAATCTTCAATAACAGCCGTGACTTTTCCTAGATCCCTGTAGAGGAAATCTACTGCGTGCGATTGGACCTTAAGCCAGCCGCCTCCATTGATCCATGGCCCCCATCCGCCAATATCGGTGATCACGTCGGTTCGATGTTCGTCGTCAAGTTTCGTGGCTAGCTTGCTCAATGCGCGCAAGTCCAGTGGAACGTGAGGGTCATAGTAAATTCCAAGGTCGATATCCGAGGAGGAGGTATGCGTACCTCTTGCACGCGATCCACCCAGCACAATGGCCCGTATGCCTTCAACGCCCATTACTTCATCAGCGATATTTTCGATCAGCGATTGGACGTCCATGTGCCTCGATAAACGTTTGTCAGGGTAGATACACAAATGAAGCTTGACCTATGAAGGTTATGATCCCAGCTATCATTAAAACTTCATCACGCTATCCAGGCCGCGATGAAGGCCGACTAATTGGCCTACTTCCCGAATAGCCAGGAGCGCTCCCTGCACATAAGGCTCCGCACTCGACCCTGACTCGTGCCGCAGAATCAACTTCTGGCCCGGCATCCCAAAAATCGCATCGATGGAAATCGTATACCCGGGCAGGCGGACGGAGTGAACCTGCGATCCTTGCAACCGCGCACCGCGGGTTTCTCTGGGTCCCTCGATGTATTCCAGGGGAATGTCAAGTCTCGATTCCTGCACCTTGGAGAGACGGTTGGCCAGCTCGCGAGCAGTGCCGCTAGGCACGTCTTTCTTGCCGGCATGAGCGTAATCGATGATCTCCCAGTGCGGGATGTATTTTGCTGCCATCTCGGCAAATTTCTGCAGCAGGACCACAGTCAGAGCAAAATTTCCGACAGCCAGCACGCCGCGGTTCACCTCCTGCGCGACCCGATCGATTTCAGCATAGTCTTCATTAGTCAGTCCTGATGTTCCGACCACAACATGCGCGCCACCCTTTAATGCCGAAAGAATATGTGATTTTGCTGAGTCCGGTTTCGTGTACTCCACCAACACATCTGGGTTTGTCTCCAGCGCCTCATCAACACTTCTAAAGATCGGCGTAACCAGCCCTGACACGCCGATCACTGCTCCAAGTGTTTTCCCGGCCTGGCTCCTGGAGACGGCAGCGACAAGCTCCAGATCAGGAGCATCAAATATGCCGCGGGCCAGTTCCGATCCCGCCCACCCCGTCGCACCTGCAACACATACTTTTAGACCATTCATCAGCCTCTCCCTGTCCATAATATGGATCACCAGAGGATCAGGGATTGTCGTCCCATCACAGCTGGCAGTGCCAATCATAATTCGAAGGTGAGAAACCTCCAATGCCAGCCTAATAGCAGGAAAGCGGCAGTATTGTCACCGCATAGAAATTGATCGAGAAGATCAACGGGCAGGAAACAGCCAGTTTTTCGATCTTCTCATGGCAAATGCTGCCCGGATTGGGCGACTGCTTCTTTGGCATCGTGGCTGTATGCTTTGAACGTCAGGATTAATCCAACAACTAGCAAAATGCCTTCTAGCACCATGAATACGCTCGGACTGGTGTTCGCAGATCCTTGCAGGTAGGCGCTTGCAGCGAACATCCGGAAAAGACCGAGAGCCAGAAAAAACCATCCGGAGAGTGTGACCAAGAGGGTCCAATCCCGCGCCCAACGATTGTGAGCGCGGACGATGGCAAGCCCTCCGATAAACATCAAGACGCCCGAGAGATAGACAACGGGCGGAATCTGGGCATCGTACAGATGCGGTTGGACCAGTGGGAACTCGGAAACGATCATTGCCACGATCGTGGGGCCAAGCAGGCCCGCGATTTGCTTAGACTTTGTCATGAACCCTCCGATGTGCTGAAATTAGGCTAACGCCGCGGTTTGCCTGCCGCCGGCCCGACATGACATCAATGGCCACGAATGCATAGGCAGGCGCAGCCTCCATAAAGAATGGAGACGAAGATAAAAGTTGTTATTTTTCATACACGCTCCCACCCGTCTGGCAAATCAAAGGGTACCTGCCAGGCCGGGTTGGGACTCCAATTTTCCCAGCTGCGGTCAAACGGAGGCTCTTTCGACTGTAGCGCCTGAAGAGCGCGTTCCCCGCGTTGATAAAGATCATTCACCTGTTCCGCCGTGAAAATTCCACGTTCCTGAGCTTCTTGCACTTCATCTTCATCTTTCCATCGCCAGGTCGACCGGTCGGCGCGGACGATAATATCCAGGAGCTGGTCCATATAATCAAAGCCCAGGAGCGTACGGCGTATCGGCTCCACCAAGTCGATCTTCCAGTGATCGAGGATATGATCACGGTCCCAGACTCCGGTAACGGTGTACCCCGCGCCAGGTTGAACCAGGTAAAGCAAATCACCGCCCTCCCAGGGTCCACCATCCAGGACCCACTCATCGGTGGGTATGCGGATGGTCCTGCCTTCCGGTGTATGGGGCCACAGGCTCGAAGAGCGCGGCGGGAGGTAGAGTGCTGACCAACTCGACGCGTCATTCACCACGCGTACAGGGATGATCGAATACACTTTGTTGCGCCACACTTCACGCAGGACAATACCTTGACCGGGTTTCCAGAGTTTCATAGTTGCTTTCTTACCGGAGCTGATCTAGTATGTTGTACTTCTCTTGAGATGACGCCGCCTACGGGCGATGCAGCCTACGGCTTCACTTCGAATACACTCCCTGCACCCCGGCCGCCGACATCGGGGAAGTAGAACTCGCTGGCGGTGGGCGGGATGACCTGGAACGACCCGACGGTGCTGGCGCGAGCGAGGTAAGTATAGACGTATGTGCCGGCGGGCAGGTAATCGGCGGAGAGCACCACTTTTTCATCGTGCAGCTCGGTGTGTGTGAAGTACCACCATCCCCAGCCAAACTCTTCATAATCGGTTAGTGTATACGATTCAGGAACTGCCGTATCGGTCTGGATCGTGGAATCGATTGTTTCCAACCCGGCGGGCAACGGATCATCGATGACGATGTAATGCACCGCGGCTGGGACCACCACCGTCAGGCGGACGCGCACCAGCTCGCCGTGCTCAATCTCAGTAATCGGCTTCTTGGAGTCTTCTAGAGTGAAATACTGCCGCGCGAGACTCACCCCCTGGTCCAAAGGCTCGATCGATTCGATGGGGAGCTCCGTGCTCAGGTAAGCGCTGTAATACAGGTTGCCAGTCCCCTCGCCGCGGGTGAAGACGAGATAATTCGCCGTCTCTTTCAGCAAGTCTTTCATTTCGACTTGCAGGTTAACGGTTTGGGTCAGATTCTCTTTCGCGGCGTTGCCCTGTTCGAGCAGGTCGCCGTTCAGGCCGATGGCGAAGGCATACTCCGTATCGTACTCATTTGCCGCGCTCATCCAGTTGGTCAGCGCGATCAATGACCAGGCCGTCTCCTGGGTGGTGTGCCAGTGTCCTTTTTCGCGGTGAGCCATCAGCCAGCGGACGGCGTTGGCCGTGATCGGACTGCTCGGGTCGAGCTGCGTGAAGGCGTTCAGCACGATGGCGGTTGTGCGCGTGTCGGTGTTCCAGTTCCAATAATCGCGGGTACCCTCTTCCCAGTGCGCGCCCGCGGCCGATAAAACGGCGGCCGCTTCGAGGTCCGAGAGGAGCGAGTCAATGCGCTGATCCTCCGGATCCAACAAATGGAGCGCCTGCGCAAGATACGCCTTGCCATACAGCCCCAGCGACGTCCGGTACTCATAAATGAAATTGGTCTGCGAGGCCTGCAGCTGATCTGCGCGTGCGAGCACATATAGCATGAATGCCGTGCGGTTGAACTTCCATTCTGAATCGTTACGTCTCAGGTCGGGCACATTTTCATTCAGGAAATTGATCCCGTTCGCAAGGACATTCTCCGAGACGGTGTATCCCGAGTCCCGCGCTTCGATCAATCCATAGACCACATAAGCTGTGGTCTGGGGGTCGCTCTTTTCGCCGTCCCACCAGTTCCAGCCGCCGTCGTAGTTTTGTTTGGCGTAGATCCTCTGGAGCGCGATCCGCACATTTGTGTCGAGACCCTTCTGTATATCCGAGGTGGAAACCTCGGCATTCCTAAGGGCCCGCGCGGTGATCACATTCGGCAGGAAGCGAGACACCGTCTGTTCCATGCACAGATAGGGATAATCTATGAGATAGGTCAGCCCGCTCTGCATCGACGCGGCCAGCGAGGGCGACATCTCAATCGAAAGCTGCGCGTCGGTGAACTCAAGCGTGGAGGGCAGCTGGATCGCTTCGGTCGCCGAATTCGCGTTCTGCAGCATACCTGCCGTGCCGAACGTCTCGGTCGCAACGTAGTTGTAAACGGGAATGCCCCGATCCGATAATGTGCCGAGCGGAGGCTTGCTGGAATCCTCGTACTCTCCGCTACCAGCATGAACAGTGAAGTCCACGCGATTCACTTTGCTCTGGACGCGTAGTTCCCAGAGCACGTACGACCGTCCGAACGGCGGTACTTGCACGTCTTGCGTGACGGGCGAGAGTAGCTCCACCCCTTTGGCATCCAGCGAGACATTGACCACCAAATGCTCATCTTCATTGTTATGAATAACCGCGCCGACTGTTGCCTGATCTCCATTAACAAAGAAACGCGGCGTCTGCAGCTGGACGAAGAGCGGCTTTGTGCTGAGAAGTTCGCCGGTACCTTGCCCCACGCGACTGTCGACCGTGACCGCGCGCGCATCTGCCTGCCAGGTGGTGAGATTCTCAGGCAGAGTCACTTCGAATTCAGCCAGGCCGTTCTCGTCCGTCACAGCCTGGCCCTGGAAGAAGGCAGTATCCTTGAAGTCCTCGCGCACGGTGATGATGCCGAGACTCTCCTCCCCGCCTCCGCCACCGCTGCCTCCACCCTCAGGGATGCTCTCACGATATTGCGCGTTGAAATCCTCCGCGTTGAGCACAATGCCAAGCGCCGTGCGGACGCCAAGCGCCTGATCGGGGTAAAACGCATCGAGGATGCGCTGAGAATTCGAGGGAGCCAGCGCCAGCGCAGCTTTATCCACCACCGCCAGCGAGACATCCGCAGAGACAGCTTTGCCGCTGTAGTCCTTCGTCTCCACGGTGTAGGTAATGGTATCGCCCGGTCCGGCGGATTCCGGCTCGGCGGTGACTTTTACATCCAGCTCCTGATGGCTGGTATCCACCCGGATGCTGGCCATACCAACCTTGAAATCAGGTGTGCCGCTTTGCTCCGCGCCGCTGACCACAACGACAGAGATATATGAGATAGGAGCCATCTCTTCGGTAATTGGTAATCTGTAAGTAGTGCTGTTTCCTTTAAGCAGAACCACGTCCTGTTTGTAGACATGACCGCGCTCATAAGTAACCAACGCGTATACACCATGTTCGAAGGGCTGCGCGATCAGGATCTCGGCCGTATCGCCCGGGGAGTAACTATCCCTGTCCACGATCAAGTTAAAGGCGCGGTCGTTGGTCTGGCGCCAGGCAACATATTCATCGCTTGAGACCCAGATATAGGCGGAGGATTGGTGCGTGTGCCCTCTCGAATCCCGCACGGTCACGATGGCCTTGTAGACACCGCCCACCGGCGGAACGAAAGACACGGTTGCCTTCCCGTTTTCGTCTGTCACCACGTCCGTCTGCGAAATGGGGATCTCCTTGACGGAAGTCTCCCAGCGCAGCTGGCCCTGTTTATCCTGAGTCTGCACACTATACCAGCGCCGCTCCACGAACTTTACATTCACAGGGTGATCGGTCACAGGATTGGAGGTCCAATTCAATAACACCATTTCAAAGGATTGTTCTTGACCCTGTTTGCCCACATAGCTGAGCGGGCGAATTCCCGCGTAGACTTCACTTTGATGCACGATCGTGCTCGTGCTCCCGCTGACCACATTCCCTGCAACATCGGTCACATTGGCCCGGAAGAAGACTTGCTGGCTGATATTTTTCTTATCCAGCCCAAGTGTCTGGGTGATCTCCAAAGATCCTTCTTCATTCGTGACGGTTGTTCCGTGTGCAAGTGTCCCCTGCTGGCTAGCCTTCTGCGGTTCCTGGAATTCATCGCGGTCCCAATCTGTAAAGTTGAATTTCCAGTAATCCTCTCCAGTGAATTGAGGATAATACGGGTTTGCTTCAAGGAACCATTCCACCTCTGCATTGCTCGGCACTCCACCGGCGTAATAGCGGGACATCAAGTTGAATTGAACCTGTTCGCCCGCCAGCACGTTCGACTTGTCGGGAGTGGCCAGGATCTCAAATTCAGGCTTATGGTATTCGGCAACGCGGAAGGAGAGATAGCCAAACCAATCTGTGCCGGGGCCTCGGCTCGCAAAGATATCATACGTACCGAGCCCGGCATCTTCCGCCAGTGTGAATTTCCCGGTAAAGCTGCCCAATTCTGAGAGCGGCATGTATTCACCAAAGACACGCTCTCCGAAAAGCTCAATGGACACATACATCTTTTCATCTTTTGGAATGCTGTAATGTAGGTCGTCATTGTTGCGCAGGATGCCTTTGAAGAATACCTCCTGCCCGGGTCGATAGACCGGCCTGTCGGTGTAAAGATATGCAAATGGACGGCTGGTCTCGGTGTAGTACCCTTCATACAGGCCGAAATCACCTGCCCATACGCCGCTGCCCCAGTCAATGGAAGTAAACGCAAGATGATCCGGCCCTTCCACGCGGGCATATAAAGGTCCTTTTATTTTTCCGAGATGGGCAATGCCATCTTTGCCCGTGTTCTTCTCACCGACTTCTTTGAGATTCTGATCGTAGAAATTGACCAGCACATCTTCTTGAGGGGCGCCGCTTTCTAGATCGACCACCCAGGCTGAGGCTTCATCGGCAGAGGTCTTCAGGGTGATGTTATCGGTCGCGACAATAAAGACAAAGCCCTGATAAAAACGACTCTTGTAATCCAGTGGTTTGCCCTTCACGCCGATGAAGTAATATCCCGGAGGCAGCGGCTTTTCTTTTGCATCCTGCAGCTTGAAGTTGAGGCGATTGATCTCGTTGCGGACGGCGTCATCTGCTACCGCCTCCCACTCGCGGATCGGCTCTACTTTCGGGTTGAACCAGACCGCATCCCGCTTGCCTGTTGCCAGGCTGATAAATTCATCGAACGTAACAGGATAGAGGGAGATTGTGCCCGATTCGAGATTCGTCTGCTCGAACCAGACTTCCTGCGGGCCCTGGGCACGATAAACCAACGGCTGCCAGGGAAGCACCAGCCGCGCGTAGGGATAATTATCGCCGGTTTTAAAAGTGAACGAGGACTCGTTCGTGATGGTATTGCCATAAATATCCGCCATGCCGGGCAGAATGCGCACAACATACTCAGTGGCGGGTTCAAGTCCGTACACATTCAATTCCCAGCTGGAATCATCGAAGTACCACTGCAATTCCGTCTCGGGCTGGGGTGTGATTCGGATGCGGTCTTTCAGCGAAGCAAGCTTCATCGGCGACGCAAATTTGATCACCAGGCGCGGGTCAAAGTCCTTTGCCTCCGAGTTGGGTGCCGGGGAAATCTTGAGGATGCGCGGTTGCGGCACCGTCCCGAAACGCAGGTGGAATCCTTCTTTGAGAGTCCCGCCATCGACTGCGCGCATGCTATCCAAAATAGTCAAATCATAGAAGCTAGCGATTTTGTATCGGCCCACCGGCTCGATGGTCAGCACGGTGTGGTCATCATCCCACTTCAGACGCGTGGGAAACGGCTGCTGTGTTTTGCGGTTGACCAAGATGACATTCTCGGGGGCGCTTTCCACATCCATGGGCTGGAGGAACGTCACAACGAATGCCTGATCCAACCGAACATCCTCGATCTTCTCGGGCGGATTCTCAATCCCGTTCTTCAACGCAAAATTACCGATGACCGGCGCGCGCGTGCTGAACTGCCAGACGTAAGAATTTTTCAATGCAGTGCCCAACGTATCTTTCAATCCCCGCTCTACACTTACCTTGTAATTGACACCGGTTAATAAAGGTTGTTCCGGCTGAAAAACATACACCGATGAGTTAACCCACTCGCCCCGCCCGGCGACCTCTGGCGAGAACGCCAAAGGTTGAGGCAACTCACTTTGCTCCTCCTTGATCTGCAGAGGGACAACCGGATGGTTGAAAATGACAGTGATATTGGTATTGCTATCCACATCCTCAGCATCATGGAGAGGGAAGACCTGCCCCACTGTGAGGGTGTCTGTGGTAATGAATTCCAGGCGGATTTCCGCAGACAGCGGGACTCCATCCGCACTTGCTGCAACGGCGGAGAAAATCGCTTTGTATGTGGTGGAAGACTGGAGCCTGGAATCCGGTTTGAAAGATATTGTTCTAGGGTTGATCCAAGTGATTTCGCCGGGGACGGGCCCATTCGCCGCATCCAGGAACGTGAACGCCTTCCCGGTTTTAACCGTATCCATGTCACGGTCGAAGATGATCTGGATCGCAGATTCAGGATCCAAACGTTGCCCTGCGGGAGGTTCCTGCTCAAGGACAAACGGAGCAACTTGGTCCGGTTCCACCAAGAGGACCGGCGTGGGCTCAACATCTTCAGGTGTCGGCGTCGTGACCGGTACCGCTGTCACCGGGCCGCAGTTTGTTAATAGGAAACTACAAATCAGTATGAGGCTGATCGAAAAGGAGATTTTTTTCTTCATTCTGCCCGCCTTTATTGGGGTAGTACTTGCATGATGCTAAGACGGAACCAGCTTCTATGTTGTTCCAGCGCTTACCAGACGTAGGGATTTCGTCGGTTTATGGCGATATGTAATTTACTGGCGGCTGCGACGAGGAAATAACTACGAGAGATCAGAAGAGGGCTTCTTCCTGAAATTGCCGAGAATAGCTATTTCACCCTCCAGCTTGCTATGGCGATGCCGAACATACCCAAAAGTAATAGAGCAGACAGCCCCAGTAATAAGATGGAGGTCACGCGACCTATCCCGATGGGTAACGCCGCACCCAGCCCTTGCACCAGAAAACTGAGACCAAGGGTAATCACGAGCCATCGTCCGATTCGCTCGATCATCCTGGAGGAATGCTTTATATTGGGAGTTGTGAAAACTTCACTCAGAGGTTTTAGCCCCAGCAACCGCAGCATTTGCTTGTTGAATATACCCATCAAAATTACGAGGCTCCCCAGGAACAACCAGAATGGGAACATTGGTTCCTGCCTTTCGTTCACCTGCGATCGATGTCAGTACTTAAAGTATACGACTTTATGCTGGTAATCCAAAACCGGTTTGCAGCTTTTTGACAAGATCATCGACAAACCGTGCCGCCGGGACGCCGTCGATCACATCATGATCAATCAACACGGTCAGATGCAGGATCTCTCTTTTCTGGATCTCGCCTCGATACACAGCCGCCTGCTCATTCAAGGACCCGAATGCTAGGCAAAGCGGATGCATACCGAAGGGCATGATCCAGCCGCGCGTGTGACCGATCATCCCTGCCGTTGTGATCATGACCGTGCCCATCATGTCTTTAACTCGCTGCGGGTTATTGAGCACCAGCAGTCGCATTAGCATCAGGCGAAGCCACTGCGGCAGTCTGACGAACAACTTCATCCCTGCTGTGCTGTACTCATCGCCCAAAACATAATCCCCTTCCCCCTGGACTGTTTGAGATTTTGCTGCTTCGATTTCTTCCTGAATTTGAGAGAGGCTCTTCTTATCCGCCTTCCGGATTACATACGGCAGCGGGACGCGCGATCCGTTGACTTCCTTTTCCACGACAATGGAAATATCCACATCGTTGAACACCAGCACCGTACTGCGCTTCGCATCATTGACCCCAGCAATCGGCGGATGAAGGGCGACACAATCCGCAATGACCTTGATCAGCCAGGCAGTAAATGAGATCTTGGTCCCACTACGCCGGTTTTGCTTGATCAACCTCCGGGCTTCGGTCACGTCCACTTCGAGCAGCGCCCGGACGTGGTGCTTCGCCAACCCAATTTTCCCCAGGTCAAACGTCAACTGCCTACTGGAGGGATAAGGAATTTCATAAGATGTTCGTTCTTGCATCGGTGTTAGCTCCTATACTTTTGATGGGAAGTACTTCCACGGCTGGTTAAACACTAAAAATGACTGGGAGCCGAAACGACTCCCAGTTTTTGAGCAGTGTTATTTTGTATTGAGTTGCACCTGACTATGTTCGGGCATTGATCTCTGCCAGTACTTTTTGGACCATGTCTTCGGTAATGCCATACTGTTTGGCTTGCGGCATGGCAAGGATGGCCCTTAAGCTCATCCCGCTTGCCATCCCGATCATTGGATTCTTGGAAACGCCCGGAGCATGTCGCTCCAAGACTTCGACGGCCCGGGTATCTTTCAAAATATCGCCAACTTTTGTATCAAGTGTATACGCCATTCAACTCTCCTTCATATAGTGATTCGGAAAAATAGGGGGATCGATTTTTTGATCGACATCTTTATTATACGCCGTAATCATGCTGTGTATGAAGTCGTCCAATGCTTCTTTCGAAAAATGTTCACCATTTTCGCTGATTTCCAGAAAGCAATTCGGTAATAATTTCGAAGTTCGTAAGGCCATCGCAAACGGCACCGCGGTATCCTGCCTGGAATGTCGCATATGAACATATGGCTTTACCTCCGATAAGCGAAAGCCCCAGTCCAGACAACGTAATTTGAAGTCCTGGGCAATGCCGAAGCAGTGATGCATCATGGAATCTTTGATATCGTTCCGTTGGAAATCTTCCTCGGATAAATTAGCAAAGAATAACTCATGCGCCAATGTTTGCAATGCAGCCAGATCTGCATTTTTATCCACATCAAATGGCCAGGAGGATAAAACTTCCTGATCAAATAGAGCGGGAATTCCACTGAAAATGTAAATCTTCCGGACCCGATCCCGGAACTTGTGACCGATGGCGTAGCTGTACGGCGCTCCCGACGACATCCCCAGAACATCGACCCTCGCAAGGCCGAGCTCGTCAATCACGACGGAGGCGATATCTGCCCATTCGGCAATATCCCGCACACGGTAAGGCGCTGACTCCCCGTACCCCGGCCGGGCGATAGAAATCAAGCGGGCTCCTCGCTCGACAGCTTGATCAAATAAATGGCAATCGGTGATACTCGCGATCAACCCGTGATTGACCAAGATTGGAAAACCACTTTTATCCCCATAATCTGCATAGGAAACCACATATTCATTTTTATACCGCGTGTATCTTTTCATATGCCTGCATGTGCCTTCAAATGCTGTTTATAACTGCGAAGTGGCTCATGCCTCCAGACCTGCGCCTCGATGTAGTTTGGCATAGAACTGGGCAAATTGGCTCCCCACGTTTCTCCAGGTAATCCGTTTGCCTCGACGATCGAGCGAATCTCGGAGAGGCTGAAAACTTTTCCATGATAGTCTGGCAGATAATATTCGGATGCTTTGTCGTTAGCCAACAAAAATGAGACCATGCTGTCCGGATAGGTAAAGCTAACATCCCATTCATCGAACAGCGCCAGCGGCACTTCGATCTCCGTGGTGGTGGCAAGTGTCACGGCATCCAGATCATTTTGCATCCACCGGGTCCTCCCGAGAGCCATGTAGATCGGATGCGCATCCTGTGGCCGACCGCCTTTCGCAATGAAAGCCCCACGAATGCTCTGTTCGATCTGTTTTCGCAACCGGAGATAACCGACCGGGTCTTCGAACCTTTCCCAGAAAATGGACCCTGCCCTATATAAGCTCTGCATGATTGAGATGGCGGTCTCCTCCTGCAGGGCAGACAAAGTTCGGAACGGTTCAGCGCCGCGTTTGTATAAATGAATGAGATGATCGATCATGTTGAAGTTGCTTTGTCCATCACCAGAGTAAAAAAGATCAATGATTCACTGAACTAGGCGCGCTCTATCAAGAGCGCTCTTTTTCGCTGCAAATCGTCTTTCCTGTTTTGGGCACTCATCCGATGATCTTCAAGTTCCTTTACGGTCTGAGCAACCAGGCTCTTTGCCTGTTTCGAGCGCTCCAGGGATTCAACGATCTTCGATTGCACGATCCAGTCGACGATCAGTCCATCGAAGAAGTAATCGGCAAAGGAGGTGAACTCGCCAATATCAATCTGGAGATCGACATGTTCCCGTACATCCGCCAGTTCTCTGTGAAAGCGACTCATCCTCACCTGGACGTCATGGATGTTCTCTCTGGCCTCATCGATCCGGGAATGTTTTATAGCAGTGCTGATCACGCCACCGCCTAACAGATCCCAGGTCCCCCAGCCTTCCGCGCTTTCTAGCGATGCGATGACGTTCTTCAAGCTCGCGATCACATCGTTGCCCGCAGTGATCGCTTCTGTGAGCTCTTTTGTTTCCGCGTTCAGGTTTGCCATCTGGTCCGAAAGCTCGACAAGCTCCCTGGCAACCATCTGATTTGATCCGCGCAAAATGCCTTCCTTCTCAGCAAGGAGCAGTTCATACTTGGATTCAATTCCGGCTAACTGATCTAGGCGCCCTCGCAGGCTGTTTTGTTCCTGCTGCAACGACTCCACCTGGCGTTTCATTTGCTGGTAGCGCAGCTGGGCAGAGAGCAATTCCTGGCGCTCTTTTTCCAGCTGTTCCTCGCGGCTGCCGAGCACGGAATAAAATAACGCCGTCAGGCTGGTGCGCTCCAGCTTTTTCACATCCACGTTTTCCTTCTCCAATTGCACCTCAAGCGTGGCGAATTGAGCAGATTTCTCCTGCAATTCGGTTTCAACGGACTGTAAATCCTGCTCAAGCTTTTTCTTGAGCCTCTTTTGTTCGACAAGCTTGGAGAGTCGTGAGCTAAGGTCTGGTAGCATGGTTGCCTCCTTGAATCAGGTACTCCACAAGATCATACGAAATATCACTCAGAAGGTGACAAAATAATTGGAGGTTCCGCCAGAAATAATACGCAATCCCATATTGTTTTACAACTGATAAACATCACGATTTACCCAACTAAGTCTCAATCAGCCAATGATCTTTCAGACACTGTGAGGCTCAAGGCTTGACAAAGTAATATTGATTACGTATAATGAGTGAGTAGTCAGTCATTTATAACGGTTAATCTTGATGGAGAAACACGTGATCCGCAAACTTGATACAGACAAACGAGAGAATTTTCTGACCGCCGCCCTCAGGCTGTTCGTTGCGAACGGAGTACAAAACACATCAACTGCGGCGATTGCGAAAGAGGCAGGCACGGCAGCCGGCACGCTGTTCCTGTACTTCCCCACTAAGCAGGATCTCATCAACGAACTGGTCCTCAAAATTGGCCGGGAGCAATCCAGCTACATGAAGACGCTGCTTGATCCCTCGCTTGCGGCCCGGGAAACGTTCTTTACGATCTGGAACGGCTCGATCCGCTGGTTCCTTGAACATATGGATGCCTATGAATATGTTCAGCAGGTCCGCGATACCGGGGTGGTGGATGAAGCTATCGTGCTGGAGACCAACAAATTCTTTGCTTACTACTACGAGGCGATCCAAAAAGGACTCCATGAAGGCGCAGTCAAGCCCTATCCTCTCGAGGTGATCGGTGGATTTCTCTATCAGGATATTGTCGCCGTGATGACCATCCTGCGCAATCAATCAGACACGAGCAGACAGGAAGAGATCATCCAGGTGGGGTTTGATATTTTCTGGAATGGGATCAGGAACTAAAAAGCTATGAAATACAAAAGTGTTATCGTCACCCGGAGAGGTGGACCGGAGGTTCTTCAGATCGTTGAAAAGGAGCTACGCGAGCCAGCTGCCCGAGAGGTGCGCATTAAAGCCCTGGCTGTGCCTGTCTGTCTTCCCGATGTTACGAATCGTTATGGCCGATCACCATTTCGCTTGAGAGTACCGTTTGTACCCGGCTACGCAGTCATTGGCACGGTAGATGCGGTTGGCGAAGATGTTACCATGTATGCCCCAGGGGATCGCGTCGCAGCCTTTACAGCCTACGGAGCATATGCAGAATATATTTACTGGAATGCAGAAAGATTGCTACCGGTTCCGAGCACGCTTGACCCGGCCAAAGCGATCCCCCTGATCCTGAACTACATCGTTGCCTACCAGACGCTGCACCGCTCCGCCAAAGTAAAAGCAGGGGATAAAGTTCTGATTACAGGCGCGAGCGGCGGCATTGGGACGGCATTTTTGCAGCTGGGAAAACTGGCTGGGCTCAAAATGTACGGAGTCGCCTCTGGGAGCAAGCACTCCATCCTGATCGAATATGGGGCCATACCGATCGACTATCACACCGAGGACTTTGTCGAGGTCATCCGCCAGGCCGAACCACAGGGACTGGATGCGGTCTTTGATGGGATGGGTGGAAATTACTTCGAACGCAGCTACTGGCTGTTACAACGCGGCGGCAAACTGGTGGGGTACGCCAATCCTCTCAGTCTTGCCGGCACCTTGAAAGTGTTAGGACAAACAGTCCTATGCAACCTGCTCCCCGACGGTAGATCAGCCACATATTATGGCACGGGCATTTCCAGATTCAACTGGCATACATTTCTCAAGGACTGGCGTATTCTCTTCAAGCTACTTGAGGAAGGTAAGATCGATCCCGTGATCGCCGCCAGGTTTCCCATCCTGGAGGCGGCCAAAGCCAACGCGCTGTTGGAAAGCAGGCAAGTCATCGGCAACATTGTCTTGTTGGCCCCGGAATTGTTATGAATTTTCAGAAAAGGAAATCTCATGAATATCTTTCAACTGCGAATTGTTAGTGCCGGATTGTTCTTCCTTTTCATAGTCCCCTCCGGCCTTTGGTTGGGCCATGCCGGAAAGCCATATAGCGCAATCCTCTTCAATCTCCATAAGTGGATCGCGCTGGGGGTTTTCATTTTGCTGATGGTGAACATATACCGAATGCACCAGGTGGCTCCGCTGACACCCTTGCAACTCGCCGTCTGCGTGATCACCGGTTTATTTTTTGTGAGCACCATTGTCTCAGGTGGACTGGTGAGCATTGACAGATCTATGCCAGCGGCTATCGTAATATTGCACCGGCTACTTCCGTACTTGACCCTGTTGTCTACAACAACGAGCTTGTACCTTCTGGGTACATAGCCATGTGATCAAAACCAAGAAATCTACCGGCGTTCACAGGGGTGCTTGGCTGCGCCACCATTCAGTGGTGGCGCAGCAGATAGCATGCTGGCAGCCTAAGCCGTACTCCATTATAAAAATTCGTGACATTTCCTGGTTGACTCTTGTCGTCATTTTTTGTATACTCTTGAAAGCGTTTTCAGAAAACGCTTTCAAACCTGCACCCATTTGACTTCGAACCACCATACAACTTGACCTCCAAAAGCCGTCCACCTACGATTGCCGATGTCGCTCTCAAGGCGAAGGTTTCGATTGCCACGGTCAGCCGCGTGTTGAATGGCACCACGCCTGTCCACGCCGAAAAGGCAGACCGGGTACGCCTGGCGATGGAGGAACTCCAATTCGTGCCCCGTCATGCGGCCCGGGTGCTCGCCAGCAAGCGGACGAACACCATTGGCCTGCTGCTGCCTGAAATCAGCGGAGCGTTCTTCTCGCCGATGCTCAAGGGCATCGAAGCGGGCGCCTATGACGCGGGCTACGACCTGTTGATCCACTCTACGCGGCAGGAAGGTCCCTCCCGGCGGCCGCTCGGCGAGCACAACACCGATGGACTGCTGATCTTCACCGACGGTCTCGACCATCGTGAGCTTCATCGCCTGTACAACCTCAACTTCCCTTTGGTGCTCCTCCACCAGACCGCGCCTGACTCCCTGAACATCCCTGCGATCGCGATCGAGAATAAAGACGGCGCCGCCATGCTGATCAGGCATTTGATCGAATCGCATGCCCGGCGCCGCATCGTTTATCTGCAGGGTCCTGAGGGACATGAGGACTCGGTCTGGCGTGAGCGCGGTTACCGCGAAGCGCTCGAGGCGCACGACATTCCATTTGATGAAAACTTGGTTGCCTCCGGGGGGTTCGACGATGACGAAGCGTTTGCCGCCATCCAGCAGCTTTTGCTCGATGGGCTCGACTTCGACGCGGTCTTTGCCGGCGACGACGATGCGGCCATCGGCGTGATGCGGGCCCTCAAGCTGGCAGGGCGCGTCATTCCCGACGATGTGGCTGTCGTGGGTTTCGACGACGTGCCCTTCGCCCGTTACCTCTCCCCCGCGCTGACGACAGTTCGCGCGCCGATCGAGGAGGTAGGACGCGAAGCTGTCCGGCAGCTGGTGCACCTGATGAACGGCGAGCAGGCTGAGGCGTTGACCCTGATGCGTACGGAACTGGTCGTCCGCGAATCGTGCGGGTGCCTGTTGCCATCCAGCAATCCATCCACTGAGTCCTTAGCATCCATAAGGAGGTGAAACGCAGGCACTGTCTCCCTCTCGTATGAGTCCAAAAACAATTTCCTATTTCCGGAGGAGCGAATGAAACACCGTCTGTTCAACCTGTTGACCCTGCTGGTCCTGACATCTCTATTCCTGACTGCCTGTGGCGGCGCGGCGCCTGCAACACAGGCGCCTGCTGAAAAACAAAAGGTCACTATCTTCGTCGGCTTTGGCACCGGCACCGACCCGGACCAGGTCGCGGCCCAGGAAGCGCTTGCCAAGAAGTTCAATGATTCGCATGACAATATCGAAATGGAATTCTTAATCGTGCCGGTCGAAGAGGCACGTGAGCGATTCTTGGCGATGGTGGCCGGCGATAATGCCCCGCAGCTAGTGGGACCACACGGCATTTCGACCATTGCCAACTTCCTCGATCAGTGGGAGGATGTGACGCCGTACATCGAAAAAGACAACTATGACATGAGCGATTTTTATGGACCGTCGACCACGCTCAACAAATATCCCGATTTGAACGCGGGTCTGCCGCTCGGTCTCTATCCTTCGTTCATCTTCTACAACAAGGACGCCTTCGACGCAGCCGGGCTTGCGTATCCCACGCATGATTACAACGATACCTCGTGGAACATCGAGGCGCTGCGCGAGATGGCCATGCAGTTGACGCTGGATGCTAATGACAACACACCCAACGATCCCGACTTCGACGCCGCCACGATCAAGCAGTGGGGCTACGCCGATACCTGGACCGATGCCCGCGGCACGCTGACCATGTTCGGCGCGCCAACCGAGGGTCGTCCCACCACCGATGATTACAAGACCGCCACGTTCAACTCACCGGAATGGGTCTGGGGCGCGCAGTGGGTACACGATGGCGTCTTCAAGGATCACTTCATTCCCGATGCGGCCGGCCAGGGCGCCATCGATGCCGATACCGGGGACCCGTTCGGCGGCGGGCACGTTGCCATCTGGAACAGCCACACCTGGTACATGTCTGAAGGGTTGAACGAGCTGCCATTCAAGTATGACATCGCCCCTTTGTTCTTCAACCAGGATGGCGAGCGCATTTCCCGAATCCACGCCGACCTCTTCACCATGCCCAAGACCGCCAAAAACAAGGACGCGGCCTGGGAGGTGATGAAGTGGCTCGTCGCGCCCGAACAGATCGTGGACGTCTGCAAGATTTATGGCTGTCTGCCGGCGCGCCAGTCCTCGCAAGAAGCGTACCTGAACTACATGCAGGAACGCTATCCGGGCATAGATTACGATGTGATCTTCACCGCAATCGATTACCTCGATGACCCGAACCATGAGTCCTGGGTTCCCGAATGGGGCAAGGTCAATGACACGCTCAACAATGCACTGTCCACCATCTATACCGAGCCTGAATTGAATGTGGAAGAATTGATGAATGTGACCAACGAGGATATGCAGAAGATCCTCGATGAGTATTGGGCGAGCAAATAAGCTTTCATGATTCCTTATCCCCTCTCCCTTCATGCTGGACACTACCGAAATGGGAAAGGGGATAAGGGAGCCCGGAGCCGTCATGACTTTATTTAAGCCAAGAAGTATGAGCCTCGCTCGCCGTGAAGCCTGGGCCGGTTACGCGTTTATCATCCCGTGGATCATTGGCTTTCTCACCTTCACGATTGGGCCAATGCTTGCTTCGCTTTATTTTTCCTTCACCGATTACAACATCGTAGACCCACCGCGCTGGGTAGGGTTGGAAAATTACGCGCGGATCTTTACCGGCATCCCTGAATTTATCCAGACCGGCGACCCGCGACAATTGGGCGATCCGATCTTCTGGAAATCGCTGCAGGTGACATTGTACTTTGCATCGCTCGCGTTGCCGCTCAACCTGATCATCAGCTTCTGCCTGGCCATACTGCTCAACCAGAAAGTGCCCGGCGTCAACATCTGGCGAACGATCTACTTTCTGCCATCGATCATCGCCGGGGTGGCCGTGGCGCTGCTATGGGTCCGTATTCTAAACCCGCGCATGGGAATTTTGAATCCATTCCTGCAAAATGTGCTCGGCATTGATAATCCACCCGGCTGGCTGCAGGATCCCGACTGGGCGATCCCGGCACTGGTACTCATGAGCCTGTGGGGCGTGGGGGGCTCGATGATCATTTACCTTGCTGGCTTGCAGGGCGTTCCCACCGAGCTGTACGACGCGGCCAAAGTGGATGGCGCCAATGCCTGGCACCGCTTCTGGAATGTGACGTTTCCCATGATGACCCCTGTGCTTTTCTATAACCTTGTATTGGGGATGATCAGCACGTTCCAGTATTTCACAGAAGCGTATGTGGCATCAAGCGGCAATACCCTGGGAGGACCACAGCATGCCACACTCTTCTATAACATATACCTGTATCAGAACGCCTTCCGTTACTTCGACATGGGCTATGCCTCCACCATGGCATGGATCCTTTTCCTGATCGTCCTTGTGCTGACCGCGCTGATCTTCCGCTCGTCGGATGCATGGGTCTACTATGAGGGACAATTGCGAGGCAGATAATCCACAGCCATCTGGCGCGTGAAAAGAGAACATTATGATCACTGGCATTAACTCTAAGATCGGTCGCTCACCTCTGAAAAGAGTTGCTGACTTTTTTAGGTGGCTGATCGTAAATACAAAGGGACACGAGTTCTTATTTAAGGGCATCACTACTTTGCTTCTTGCTGCGGGCGCGGCGGTGATCATGATTCCGCTGGCATTCATGATCTCGACCTCACTCAAGGACCCTGCACAGATCCGCTCGGATGCGAACACGCTGATCCCGCGCAAGCCGGTAACCGTGGAGATGGACGGAGAACGGAATCCTATATATCAGGTGACTGTCAATGGCGAATCGAAGCAAATGGCGATGATCCGGAAGGCACCAGGTGGCATGGCCTTCTTTGCCGACCCCGCCAACCCAAATGAACTCATCGAGCTCAAACTTAATGAACAGACTCCACTCTACCGCCTTGATATCCACTGGGAGAATTATCCCGAAGCGATCACTGCTATGCCCTTCTGGCGTTATCTTGGCAACACATTGATCGTCACATTTGTCGGGATGTTCGGAATGTTATTTTCCTCTTCACTGGTTGCGTATGGGTTCAGCCGCTTCCGGGCGCGCTGGCTGAACACGCTTTTTTTGATCCTGCTTTCGACGATCATGCTGCCGTCGCAGGTGCGGCTCATTCCCCTTTACATCTTCTTTCAAAACCTTGGCTGGGTCAACACGCTGCTGCCGTTGATCGTGCCACAATTCTTTGCCAATGCTTACGATGTCTTCCTGCTGCGTCAATTCTTTATGACCATCCCCCTCGAGCTGGATGATGCCGCGAAGATCGACGGCGCGAATCCGTTGCAAATTCTGCTCTACATCGTCCTGCCTCAGGCGCGCCCCGCGCTCGTGGCGGTTTCCATCTTTCACTTCTTGTATGCATGGAACGATTTCTACGAACCGCTCATCTTCCTCCACACCCGCGAAAACTGGACCCTGGCCGTGGGCCTGCAAACCTTCGACGCCCTCTACACCATCAACACCCATCTCATCATGGCCGTCTCTGTACTGATGATCGTGCCGCCCATTCTGCTGTTCTTCTTCTCCCAGAGGATCTTCACGCAAGGCGTGGTCTTTAGTGGAGTGAAGGGATAAACATAGACAATCCGGTGGTTGAGTAGACCTGCGTGTTCGTCGCAGGGCGTATCAAAACCACCACTAACAAAATTTTCTGCTTACTTGCAGGTCTCGATACGCCCTGAAAAGCACGGGACACTCGACCAGCGGAGCATAGTTGACACATGACAACCTACAAATTTCCTCATAACTTCCTCTGGGGCGCGGCGACTGCGTCCTATCAAATCGAAGGCGCGTGGAACGAGGACGGCAAAGGCGAATCGATCTGGGACCGTTTCAGCCACACGCCCGGCAAAATCACCAATGGCGATACCGGGGATATGACCTGTGACCATTACCACCGCTATCGGGACGACATCGCCCTCATGCGCCAGCTCGGCCTCAAAGCCTATCGCTTTTCTGTCGCGTGGCCGCGCGTGATCCCTGCCGGACGCGGGATCATCAACCCACGCGGACTCGACTTCTACGACCGCCTCGTGGACACGCTCTGCGCGGCGAACATCCAGCCTTTCCTGACCCTCTATCACTGGGACCTCCCGCAGGCGCTTCAGGAAGAGGGTGGGTGGGGAAATCGCGACACCTGTCATGCCTTTGCAGATTACGCGGTGCTGATGGTCAAGCGTTTGGGTGATCGCGTCAAACACTGGACAACTTTTAATGAGCCTGGCGTGGTCGCTTTTGATGGGAACTTGAGCGGCGAACACGCACCGGGAAACAAGGATGTAAAAACCTCTTATCAGGTCGCCCATAACCTTCTCGTTGCACATGGCTTAGCGACTCAGGCCATCCGGGCTGCCGACCCGTCCCTGCAGGCAGGCATCGTGCTCAACCTGTGGGGCGCGGATCCGGCGAGCGACGATCCGGCCGATGTCGACGCGGCAGACGCTGCCTGGGAGCGAAGTGAGAAGCTGTTCACCGATCCAATCTTCAAAGGGCACTATCCAACCGGCGTCTACGGGATGCTCGATGGCAATCTGCCCAGAATTCTAAATGGCGACATGGCGTTGATCGCACAAAAGTTAGACTATCTCGGCATCAATTTTTACTCGCGTAATTTGATCTCTGCCAGAGGACATATCTCTCCTGTCCCCGGCTCTGAATACACCGAAATGGGCTGGGAGGTCCACGCGCCCGCGCTACGAAGATTGCTCAACCGCATACACCGTGATTATCACCTTCCGCCTCTCTACATCACCGAAAATGGCGCGGCATTCCAGGATGAAGTCAATGCAGATGGACACGTCCATGATCCACGCAGACTTGATTATCTCAAAAACCATTTCATCCAGACCCGCCTCGCCATGCAGGACGGCGTCGATGTGCGCGGCTACTTCGTCTGGTCTCTGCTCGATAACTTTGAGTGGGGGCATGGCTTCACCAAACGCTTCGGCATTATCCGCGTGGATTATGATACCCAGCAACGGGCGATCAAAGATTCAGGGAAATGGTATAGTAAGGTCATCGCTGCCAACACTGTTGAAGACTAACGTGAACAAGATCTGGAATTTCCCCACATCAACATCCTGCCCTTCGAGGGAATCGAAGAGAAACGCCCTGCATTGCATGCAGCGTGGAGAACATTGCCGCGCAAGCAGGATATTATCGATCGAACCTTGAAAATTCTGCCAGAATACTGCATCTGGCGTAACCTGGCATATGGAATTGCAAATACATCTTAAGTACTTCCACACTCTAGAGGAGAGGTCAAGATGAGGGCTGTCATTCGTCCTTCAATCTTAAACTTTCGACCTTGGACCATTCATGTATCATAAACAACGCTGGACACCCAAAAAAATCAGACAACGACTTGAACTCATTGCGCCTCTGGTCTACATCAGGCGCAAGAACCTACCATCTTTTCGCTTCTGCGAACTAGAGGATGCGCTCACTCCACCATCTATCGGGGTGGAGGTTGACGATTCAAAATGGCGCGAGATCAATGCCTATGAATACTGGGGAACGTGGATGCAGAACTTCATGCTGCGAACCACGTTCACCATCCCTGAAGGCTGGGACAAGCGTCAACCCATTGCCTTATACCTGCCCCTGGGCGAAGCCGGCGACTTCAGCCACCCGGAGGCACTGGCATACATCGACGGCGGACCCTACGCCGCCTGCGACCGTCACCATCAGGAGATTTTGTTAAAGCCTGAGTGGGCAGATGGAGAAGCCCATACCCTGGCGCTCCACGGTTGGACAGGACTGGGAGATGCGCGCAACGGTGAGCTTTTCACAAAGCTATACATGCGGCAATGCGCCGTGGTGCAGATCCATCAACCGACACGCGAGTTCATTGCCCTTGCACGGGTCGCCCATGAGACTACGCAAGTGTTGGATGAGCATGATCCTACGCGCTATGCCCTGCTCACCGCGTTGAACGATGCATTTATCGCGCTCGATACGCGCGATCCGCTGGATGGCGAGGCTTTTTATCAAAGCATTGAGCCTGCCTGCCAGGTTTTGAGATCGGGCATGGAACATGGCGGTGCGCCGCTAGATGTGGTGGTGCACGCTACCGGTCACGCGCATATCGACGTGGCCTGGTTATGGACATTGGGACAGACCCGTAGAAAATCGGAGCGTACCTTCCAAAACGTGATCCGTTTGATGGAGCAGTTCCCCGATTATCACTTCACGCAGAGCCAGCCGCAGATATACCAATTCATCAAGGAAGATCAGCCCGCGTTATTCGATTCTATAAAGGAAAAAATCGCAGAAGGTCGCTGGGAGCCAATCGGCGGCATGTGGGTCGAAGCCGATTGCAATCTTAGCGGTGCCGAATCGCTGGCACGCCAGTTCCTGCTCGGGCGCAAGTTCTTCCGCGAACACTTTGGCAGCGATGCTGAGAGCCCCATCCTGTGGCTGCCCGACGTGTTCGGTTATGCCTGGGCATTGCCGCAGCTGATTAAGCAGGCAGGGCTGAAATATTTCATGACCATCAAGATCGGCTGGAGTCAGTACAACCGCCTGCCTTACGACACGTTCCTGTGGAAAGGGATCGATGGCACCGAGATCCTCACGCATTTCAGCACCGTCCCAGACCCCGGGGATTTTGCCAGCACCTATAACGCCATGGCAGATGCGCGCGAAGCGCTCGGCACGTGGAAGAATTTTCAGCAGAAAGAATTGCAAAAGGATCTGCTCATGGCCTACGGCTTTGGTGATGGCGGCGGCGGTCCGACGCGCGAGATGCTCGAGAATATCGATTTGATGAAGCACTTCCCCGCGCTACCGCAGGTGAAGCAGTCGAGTGTGAAAGCATTTTTCGAGTCCATTGCGTCGTTGAGCGAGTCACGGATGATGCCCACCTGGAACGGCGAGCTTTATCTCGAATACCATCGCGGCACGTACACCACACAAGCCCGCAACAAACGCGCCAACCGCAAGAGCGAGTTTTTGTTGCACGACGCAGAATTTATCGCAACCTATGCATCCTTACTGACCAATTACCAATATCCAATTACCGAATTTACGAATGCGTGGCGTACCGTTTGTCTCAATCAGTTTCACGACATCATTCCCGGCTCGAGCATCGGACCGGTGTATGAAGAGTCTCAGCAGCAATATGCAGAATTAACCCAAAATGTGACTCGACTGCGCGATGAAGCGCTCGATGCCCTGACGCAAACATTGGATGGAGATGTATTGCTCGTCAACCCAACCTCGTTCCCACAAAGCGGACTGGTGTTTATCCCCGGTGAATCGATGCAGCGCCTCACGCGAAACGGAGAGCCTGTTCCCGTTCAACCGGCGGAATCCGGTCTCTGGGTGGATGCGGGACAAATTCCAGCATACAGCATCATCGCATTACACGGAGCATCAGAGGCTGAAAATCTCCGGTCTCCAGTCTCGAACTCCACCCATCACCCTGTACTTGAAAATAATTTTATCCGCGTCGAATTTGACGGTGCTGGCGACATCACGCGCATCTTCGACAAGCAGGCAAATCGTGAAGTTCTTGCGGCCAATAAAGTTGCCAACCAATTCCAGGCCTTCGAAGACCGGCCGAGCAGTTGGGATGCATGGGACATTGAGATTTACTACGACGACAAGATGTGGCCGGCTGAGCCTGCTACATCCATTGAAATGGTTGAGCACGGCGACCTGCGCCAGACGATCGAGATCAAGCGCCAGATACTGAATAGTCACTACACGCAGCGGATTTCACTGAATCATAACTCACCGCGACTGGACTTTGACACGCACATCGAATGGAATGAGCGCCACATCCTGCTCAAAGTCGCTTTTCCTGTGAATGTGCTCGCGCCGCAAGCCACCTATGAAATTCAATGGGGCAATGTGCAACGAGCTACTCATCACAACACCAGCTGGGATTGGGCCCGCTTTGAGACCTGCGCCCACAAGTGGGTAGACCTGAGCGAGGGCAACTATGGCATCAGCCTCCTGAACGACTGCAAATACGGACACGACATCCATGACAACGTCATCCGCCTCACCTTACTCCGCTCCCCCACTATGCCGGACCCAACCGCAGATTTTGGTGAACATGAATTCAAATACAGCCTGTATCCGCACGCGGGATCATGGAATGAAGAGACCCAGCGCGAAGCATATTTGTTGAACGATCCTATTCTTGTTTACAAGTCTAAGGTTGAAGGTCAAAGGTTGGAATATTCAGTCTCCAATCTCCAGTCTCTAATCTCTATATCTCCGCCCAATGTGATCGTCGAAACAATCAAACAAGCCGAAGATGCCGACGGCATCATCGTCCGCCTGTATGAAAGCCAGAGAAAGCGCGGCCCGGTCCAGCTCCACGCGGGATTCGCCGTGGAAGCGGCCTGGGAGACGAACCTGCTCGAGGAAAACGAAACACAATTGAGCGTGGAAAATGATTCGATCCAATTAGATCTGAACCCATACCAGATTACGACACTGAGGCTGAAGTCCAAATAATATGCTGACAGAACAAGAGTTTCTCGCCTTCATGGATGGCAATGGTTTTGCATACCGGCGTATTGAGCATCCCGCTGTGTTCACTTGCGCTGAGGCAGAATTGCATCGCCCGGACCTGCCTGCCGTCAGCACGAAAAATTTGTTCCTTTGTGACAAGAAGGCACGGCGATTCTTTTTAGTTGTGACCGTCTGTGAAAAGACGGTGAAGCTCGATCAACTGGCACCGCAACTGGGTGTGGCTTCCTTGCGGTTTGGCTCAGAAGAAAATCTGATGCGCCGGCTCGGTGTCACGCGCGGGGCCGTGACCATGATGAGCCTGGTCAATGATAAAGAACATCAAGTGGAACTCTGGATGGACGCAGACATCTGGCAGGGCGATTACTTCCTGAGCCATCCACTGGTCAATACTGCCACGCTGATTCTGGCAAAATCAGAATTAGAACACTTTTTTGCATTGACGGGACACACCCTGCATTTCTTCGAAGGAGTATGAAATGAGAATCGCACTTGCAGGAGCAGGCTATATCATCAATATCCATGCGAGAGCCGTGCAAGCCCAGCAGAATGTGAAACTGGCTGCAGTCGTGGAGAAGTATTCGGATAAATCGGCCTCGCTGGCAAAGATATTCGATATCAAGCATCGTTATGAGACTGTTGATGAATTGCTCAAGTCGGGAGGCATAGACGCCCTGGTGATCGGCACCCCGAACTTTCTGCATGCATCTCAGGCAATTGCTGCACTGAATTCTGGCGTGCATGTCATGGTCGAGAAGCCGATGGCCATGAATGCAAAGGAAGCCGAGCAAATGTGCGAGGCGGCCGAGAGATCGGGCGCAGTGCTCATGGTGGCTCATTGCTGGCGCTTTGACCCGGATGTCTTGTGGCTGAAAGAGCAATCGCCGAAGCTGGGCAAGATCATCCGCACGAAGGGATACGGTGTGCACACGCACTGGGGACCTGGTGGCTGGTTCACACAGAAAGAGCTCGCGGGCGGCGGCGCCATGGCAGATATGGGAATCCACGCCCTGGATACCGCGAGATTTTTACTCGGCGACCCAAACCCCGTCTCGGTGTATGCAAAGATCGGCACTTATTACACAAATTTCGATGTGGACGATACCGGTATGATCATTGTCGAGTGGGATAATGGCTCGACATCTTACATTGAATCAGGCTGGTGGCAGCCGCATAGTGATGGACCAGAAGCAGCGACTCAGTTGTATGGCACCCAGGGGTTTGGGCAACTGTTCCCTACCAGGCTAGAGATACCAAATGTCGAGGAAGAAAAAGTCGATGTCATAGATTCGGGCTATAGCTTCCCGCGCGAGGAGCATTGCCCGCAAAGCATGTACGACGCGCAGATGGCGTATTTCATCCAGTGTATTCTTGAAAAGAAAACACCCGTCCCCGGCGCAGCGGAAGGCTTGATCAATATGAAAGTCGTCGACGCGGCCTACGAAAGCTCGCGCACGAGCAAAGTTGTGGAAATAAGCTAACGCGGTGGCTGAGTGTCGTATCGAAACCAACGATAAGCAAACGAATCTTTGTTACAAAAAGACTCTTGTGACTTTTTGGTTTCGATACGAGCGGAAGAACACCGCTCTACTCAACCAACAAAATACGAATGGAAAACTAATGACCATCGAATCCATCCTCCCCATCCCTAACATATTTGATGCCAGGCGCATCCTCTGTATCCAGCCGCATTACGACGATAACGACATCGCCGCCGCGGGAATCCTCACACAACTGGCAAAGAATGGTACCGAACTGTTTTACCTCACTGCAACCGACGACCTGATGGGCGTAGTCGATACTTCGCTCTCAGATGAAGAAGCAGCCAATGCCTTGAAACGCGATCAATTCGCGGCCGCGCAAATCGTGGGCGTAAAAGAACAATACTGGTGCGGCTACCCGGATGCGGGCGAGTACAACTACTTCAACCTGCGCCGTGACTTTCTGAAGTACATCCGCCTGCTCAAGCCAGACTTTGTCTTTGCCCCGGATGCCTGGCTAACGTATGAAGGACACCGCGACCACATCCAAACCGGACTGGCCGCGGCAGAGGCAGTCATGTTCGCAGGCTTGAAAAAGATCCCCTCCAGTGACCCAGCGGTGGATGCTGCCTACGAGCCGCACGCCATCGAAGGCATCGCGTTGTATTTCACCCGCGAGCCAAATTACCTTGCAGATATCACAGCAACCTGGGAAGAGAAGACAGAAGCCGTACGTTGTTACAACGCGCAATTTGACAATGCAGATATGGAGCGTCTGGTCATTGCGCTGGATATGAAATCCCAGCAGGTGGCGCAAGGACAGTCGTTCGCCCGCGGCGAGCCGTTCAAGGTGCTGCATACCAGCGCGTTGCATTGCGGCATTTGAGTACCATAGACGGTGGACGAT
>DATHTL010000008.1:0-13730 GCA_035463255.1 Anaerolineales bacterium
CGGACGATCTTACTGGACACCAGCGTCATTATCGATGGACGTGTTGCCGACATCGCCAAAACGGGCTTTCTGCCCGGTACGCTGCTCATTCCCCGCTTCGTGTTGAACGAACTGCAATATATCGCCGACTCGCCTGACGGACTGCGCCGCCAGCGGGGGCGCCGCGGCATGGAAGTATTGGCAGACCTGCAAAAACTGCCCAACATCCTGGTCCGCATCAGTGACATCGATGCCGAGGGCGTGCGCGAAGTAGACGATAAGCTTGTGGTGCTGGCGCGCCAGTTGAAATGTCCCATCCTGACCAACGATTACAATTTAAACCGCGTGGCAGAACTGCAGGGCGTCACGATCCTGAACATCAATGAGTTGGCCAATGCCGTCAAGTCCGTCGTTCTGCCAAGCGAACACCTGACCTTGAATATCTTCCAGGAAGGCAAGGAGTTCGGTCAGGGCGTGGGCTATATGGACGATGGCACAATGGTCGTCGTCGAGAACGGGCACGATTACATCGGCGAATATAAGGAAGTGGCAGTCACCAAAGTCTTGCAGACCGCCGCCGGACGCATGGTCTTCGCCCGCGTGGATGAAGACAACGTGAAAAGAAAAAAATAAACTAGTCATGTAGTCAGATAGTTTTGTAGTTGCGCAGTTGACCGAGCGCAACGATCAGACTTTCTCACCACTGAACTATCAAATCATTGAACTCTAAAACTAAAAACTATGCTGCGCCTATACAACACCCTCACTCGCAAAAAAGAAGACTTTCAAACCCTTGAGCCGAACATGGTCCGCATGTACGTCTGCGGTGTCACCGTCTATAACGACGCGCACGTCGGGCATGCCATGTCGGCGCTGGTGTTTGACATCATCCGCCGATATCTGGAATATCGCGGCTATCAGGTCAAGCACGTCATGAACTATACGGATGTGGACGACAAGATCATCAACCGCGCCAACCAGTTGGGTGAGGATCCGCTTAAGCTCTCGCAGCGCTACATCGAGGATTACGCACGCGATCTGCAAAACCTCAACGTGCTACCTGCCACGTCGAATCCGCAGGTCAGCCGGACGATGCCGCTCATCATTGAGTTCATCCAGGGCCTGATCGAAAAAGGCTATGCCTACGCGGCGGAGAACGGCGATGTCTATTTCCGCGTGACCCGTGATGAGGATTATGGTAGGCTCTCCGGCCGCAAGCTCGATGACATGCAGGCCGGCGCTCGCATCGAGGTCGGTGAGGCGAAGGAACACCCCATGGACTTTGCGCTGTGGAAAGCTGCCAAGCCGGGTGAGATCTTCTGGGAAAGCCCGTGGGGCCGGGGACGCCCTGGCTGGCACATCGAGTGCTCGGCCATGAACCTGGCGGAGCTCGGCGAGCAGATCGATATCCACGGCGGCGGCAACGATCTGATCTTCCCACATCACGAGAACGAGATCGCGCAGACGGAATCCTACACAGGCAAACTGTTCGCGCGCTACTGGATTCACAATGGCATGTTGCAGCTGGGCGGCGAGAAAATGTCCAAGTCCCTGGGCAACATTGTCAGCATCAAGGATTTTCTGACCAAGCGCGATGCGGACGTAATGCGCATGCTCGTGCTGAGTGGGAATTACCGCGCGCCCCTGATCTTTAATGAAGAGACGCAGGACGCCGCGGAAAAATCGCTCGAGCGACTCAAGTCTGCCTTTCGGCCGGCTCCCGCTTCCGCGAAAGGACTCTCTTCTGAAGCCGCCTCCACGCTCGCAAACCAGACCGAAACGACGCGGCAATTATTCGTCGATGCCATGGACGATGACTTCAACACGCCTCTCGCGCTGGCCGCGTTGTATGAGCTCGTCAAAGCGATCAACACCGCCCGCGACAATGGCGCCACCGACGAACAGCTCAAACCTGCCCAGACCACCTTACGCGAGTTGACCGGCGTGCTCGGACTGCGCCTGCAGGAAAAGCAGGGCTCTGGTGATGCCGATAAATTCATTGATCTGCTTGTGGAAGTCCGTAGTGAAGTCCGCAAACAAAAGCTCTGGCAGCTTTCGGACTTGATCCGCGATCAGTTGAAGGAACGCGGGATCACCATCGAAGATACAAAAGAGGGCACGAAGTGGAGATGGGCATAGTTCTTGAAAAAAACGTAGGGTTGGGCAGCTGCCCAACCCTACGTTTTTTTCTTTTCTGATTCAGGCAACACCAAGGGGATATCCAGAAATGGATGCTTGGTGACCTGTACAGGTAGGCAATACGCCTCTTCGATCAATTCGGCTTTCAACACCTCTTTTGGCTTTCCTATGGCCTTGATCTTCCCCGCCACCATAAGCGCGACGCGGTCTGCATAATGCGACGCGAGATTCAGATCATGCAATGCCACCAACACAGCCAGCTTATCTTTATGCGCCAGTTCATGGACAAGCTCTAATAAACTGACCTGATATTGCAGATCTAGATGAGCCGTAGGCTCGTCCAACAAGAGGATCGGCGTAGTCTGACACAGAGCGCGCGCCAGCAAAACACGCTGCTGCTCTCCACCTGAAAGCTCGCCAATACGACGATCCGCGAACGGCAGCGCGCTGACACGATTAAGGGATTGGCGGGCAATCTCTTCATCTTTATGAGATGGTTGCCCGAGAAATCCCAGGTACGGCGTGCGCCCGAAAAGGACCGTCTCCCAAACAGTATACGCCGGCGGCATGGCTACCGCCTGAGGCACAGTCGCAACATAGCGGGCCCTCTGCAGTGTCGAGAGGGAGGCGAAGTCATCCCCATTGGTCCGGACCTGTCCACCGGCGATCGGGATGACGCCGCTCACCGCGCGGATCAACGTGGATTTGCCCGCGCCGTTCGGCCCGATCAGCGCGAGCACTTCGCCGCTCTGTACATCGAGGGAGACCTCATGCAGGATGCGACGGGGGCCGTAATTGACAGCTAGGTTTTGGATTTTGAGCATAACATTTGTACCTGGTGGTTGAGTACGGCGAGCAATAGCGAGCCCGTATCGAAACCACCAATCTTACTTTGATTATCGCTGGGTCTCGATACATGGCGCTTTCAGCGCCACTACTCGACCAGCGGGGTTTATCTAAAATATCAAATACCAATACAAGGCAGTCTCTTTTGTATGCGGGTTGATCGCTTTATAAACGTTCCGGTCAAAACCGCTTAACACAAATCCGCAGCTCTGGTAAAGCATACAAGCTGGCACGTTATCATCTTGTGTTTCGAGCATAACACCGGGAAAATCATTTTCACGCGCCCATTGAATGCCCCGTTCAAGCAGCATGCGTCCGATTCTCATCCCACGAAATTCCGGGTTGACAACGAGATCCTCTACATAGGCAAATCGATTCCACCATCTGAGCATTTTGATTCTCCCGGCCAGTTTTCCATCCGCTTCTGCAAAAAAGATCGTCGGGCCCGTCTCATCAAAACCATACTCCACATCTTCGATAGCGACATCTCTTTCGTATGGCTCCACAGGGACAATGGTGTAAACCAGTTTCTCCGCTTCGATACCCAGTACCAGCCGTGAATTCACTGTGGACGTGCGCAAGAAGGATTTCGTCTGAGGTAATTCTTGCTGCTCTATTTTTCGAATTGTAATTTCCATCAAGACCTACTTAATCGCAGTTGGTATTCCTGCCACCATAAAAATGACCTTGCCCGCTTCACGCGCCAGGCGCTGGTTTGCCCAGCCCAACCAATCACGATAGACACGCCCCATCTGGTATGGCGGGACAAGTCCCAGCCCGAGTTCGTTCGAGACGATGATCCAATACTGCCTTTGTAAACGAATACTTTGAATCAATTGATTCATTTCCTTTTGAACAGCCTCCGCAATTAACGCTTCATCTACAAGATCGTCTTTGACAAACTGCATGAGCAAATTGCTGACCAATAAAGTGACACAATCCAAAAGCACAACATCTGATCTTATTTGATGAACATGGGACGCAACATCCATTGGAAGCTCAAGGGTCTCCCAGCTCGCAGGGCGTTCGGCCCGATGCTTCTGGATGCGCCGCGACATTTCTTCATCCAGCGGCTGCGCGGTGGCGATAAAGGTCACAGATTTACCAGTTTCCTCTGCCAGGCTCTGTGCATAGGATGATTTCCCGCTGCGCGCGCCGCCGAGGATAAGGGTGATGTGACTAGGGTTTGTTGCCATCACGGAAATCTCTCGATTACTTCTAACGAGGAAATGAAATCCTCTTCTGAAAAAATCTCTAGCGTCAGCACACCCTTATATTGTGTGCGAATCAATTCATCCCACACCGCACGGACTTTTTCCTGCGGCATGAACGCCAGTGAGCGATGGTCGCGTTCAGCAAGTCCGTGGATGTGAATCACGCGCGTCCGCGGCAGGGCAGCCTGCAAATAAGGGATCGGGTCATGACCATCCAGCCACAAGTGACCGATATCCACGCAGCGGCTGACCCGAATGCGATCCAGCACAGGCTGGATGAAATCGAGTGGGTACGTCTCCAGGTTTTCCACGGCGAGTTTCTCCGCACTGCCTGCCCACCCGGAGACGATCTCCAGCGCGCGCACGGACTGGTCCTGCCAGCGCTTGACCGCAGCTGAATCCGTCGACGTGCGGACGGATTTCCCGTCCAGGTGCAGCACATACGCCCAGGGATTCAGCCCGCGTGTGCACTCGATCACACGCCTGGCTTTGATCAAGGATTGATCCTGCTCTGAACTATCATCACCCAATTTCAGATCGAGTGGCAAATGGACAGTGTATGTCAGGTCATGCTCAGTCCCAATCTGGGACAGCTCATCGATTACTTCTGCTGAGGGCAGGTTATTGGGACCGTTGTCCACTTCAAACAGAATCAGCTCAATATCCCTGACTTTGCCTGCCAGATACCGCGCGTTGGGCAAGATGTCATCGGGGATGATGTACGAGGTAGTGCCGAGGCGAAATGGATAAGTTTGCATGATGATTATCCAACGAGAAACGTCAACAAGACAATTATTTCTACTACTTCGACAACCGTGCCAAATACATCGCCGGTTACGCCACCAATACGGGATTTAGAAAAAAATAAAACTGACAATGCCGCGCCGATCCCAGCTACGACAGACAAAGCGCCACGTATCCCGAGAAGAACTGCAGCAATCAGTGGGATGATCGCGCCCCAGTAGATAAACGAACGTCTAAAACCTGACATGAAGTCTGCGCCCATGCCTGAGCCCGATGGGCGCGCGAGCGGGAACGACCCCGCAAGCAGGATGCACCACCGCGCCAGGCTCGCAGCCAGCAAAATGCTAAAACTGAAAGCCGAAGTAAGAGACGCTAATGCCGCGGCTTTGAGCAACAGAACCAGGATCAAGCCGATCACACCGAACGCGCCCACATGCGGGTCTTTCATGATTTCCAGTCTGCGTTCCACCGGTGCGCTCACCAGCAATCCGTCACAGCAATCCGCTAGCCCGTCGAGGTGCAGGCCGCCTGTCAACGCGACCCAGACAACAAGTGTGATGATACTCGCGACCAGCGGCGGAAACGCAACTGTCGCGCCTTTCCATGCCAGCCAGGTCAACGCGCCGATGACCAGTCCCACCAGCGGATACCAGACAGCCGCGCGCCCGCTATCGCCCACCGACCATTCGTCGGGGAGTTTGATCGGAAGGGTCGTCATCAACCCAAAAGCAACTCGTAAGCTTCGCATTGCTATATCTTTTTAAACACTAAGGGCACTAAGGACTCAAAGGTTTGCAAGATTGCGCAACCAGATGATTCCTTTCGCATTTCCTTCGTGAACTTTGTGTCCTTCGTGTTTAATAAAGTATTACTCCTTTTCACTCACTCCCGCTTCATCGAAAGTCGCCATCTCGCGCAGGATACGCGTCGAGGCTTCAATCAAATGGAGCGCCAGCGCCGCACCTGTGCCCTCACCGAGACGCATGTGTAAATCCAGCAGAGGTGTGAGCATCAAATGCTTCAGCATCGCCTGGTGCCCGATCTCCACCGATTGGTGCGCGGCAATTAAATAATCGCGCACGTTGGGCACCAGTCCCACAGCGATCATAGCGGCTGCGGTCGAAATGAAACCATCCACAACAACCGGGATCCGAAGGCTCGCGGCGGAAATCATCACCCCAGCCAGCCCGGCGATCTCCAGCCCGCCTACCTTGTGCAAAACATCCATGGCATCAGTTGCGTTCGGCTGGTTCACCGCCAGCGCCCGCTCGATCACCTGGATCTTGCGCTCTAGTCCTTGATCGTCAATGCCCGTCCCACGCCCGACCACCTGCGCAACAGGGAGACCGGTTATTGCCGCGGCAATCGCTGAGGAGGGCGTGGTGTTGCCAATCCCCATATCCCCGGTGGCGATGATATCAAGTCCGCGCGCGGCTTCTTCGTTCAAGACATCCATCCCAGCCTGCAACGCCTGCTCTGCCTCTTCACGTGTCATCGCGGGACCCTGCGCCAGACTCCGCGTCCCGCACATGATCTTGCGCCGGATCAAGCCCGGCATCGGCTCTAATTCCACCGCGACGCCGATATCCACAACCGTGACGCGCGCTCCAGCTTGCCGCGCCAGCACATTGATCGCGGCGCCACCTCCGAGGAAGTTCAACACCATCTGCGCCGTGACCTCGGGCGGATACGCACTCACACCTTCACGCGCTATACCGTGATCTGCGGCCATCACAATGACCGCCTTGCGCGCCACGGATGGGAACGGATTCGCTTTCATACCTGCCAGTTGGATCGAAAGCTCTTCGAGTCTTCCCAGACTGCCGCGCGGCTTAGTCAGTGTATCCTGACGGGCACGCGCAGATTGCATGGCAGCTTCATCGAGTGGTTTGATGTCTTTGATGATTTCTTCGAGTTGCATAAGTCCTTTTCAAAGTCTGGAGACTTTGACTCCGTTCTTAAAATTCAATTCCCGGCTGGGCTTGAATGCCCTGCGTGTTGAATGGGTGCTTGATCTCGCGCATCTCGGTGACGAGATCAGCGTAATTGATCAGTGCCTGCGGTGCGTCGCGCCCGGTGATGACGAGATGCAGGTCTTCGGGCTTGTTGGCTTTGAACCAGTCGATCACCTCGGTCGTGTTCAGCCAACCGAAGAAATGCATGGCATACGTGAATTCATCGAGGATGATCAGGTCATAACTTCGGCTGATGATTTTTTCTTTGGCAATCTCCCAGCCATTGAGGGCACGCGCCACCGTTTCATCCATATCCTTCGATGTCCATGTAAAGCCATCGCCTGTGGTAAACCAGTCGATACCAAGTTTCTTGGCGGCTTTGATCTCGCCCCATTGACCCGTCTCGGCTTTGATGAACTGGACAACGCACACGCGAAAGCCGCGTCCCCAGGCCCGCAGAAGGACACCGAACGCCGAGGTGCTTTTTCCTTTCCCATTCCCGGTGTTGACAATCACCAGTCCCTTTTTCACTTTCCTGTTGCTGACGTTCATGTGGCTCACCACATTCCCTGATTCTTTGCGCCTCGTAGGACCCAGAGGAAGAAGGGCGCTCCCGCCAGCGCGGTCACAATACCCACCGGCAGCTCTTCGGGAGCCAGCAGGATGCGCGCCAGCACATCCGCGATCAGCAGTACCGATGCGCCGCTGATGATACTGAGCGGGATCAGCCGACGATAGTCCACACCCCACCAGATCCGCATCACGTGTGGCACGATGAGCCCAACAAAACCGATAATCCCCGCAAATGAGACCGCTGCGGCGGTGACCAGTGAGGCAGCCACAATGATGATGAACTTTGCCCGGCGGACGTTCAATCCCAGCTGCGTGGCCTGGTCGTCGCCAAACTGCAGCACGTTCAGGGAATGTCCGGTTAGGACCAGCATGGTCATGCCCACCAGGAGATAAGGGATGAGCGCCAGGGTTACATCCCAGCCCACGAGACTCACACCTCCCAGCAGCCAGCCGATGGCGCGCCGCACCTCACCCGTCGAACGCAGCATCAGAAATGTTGTAATAGACGTGGAAAAGGAGGAGATTGCGACACCCGCCAGAATCAAGTTAGTCGTCGGCACTGTGCGGCCGATATGCGCAAACATATACACAAGATACACAGTAAGCAGGCTTGCGAGAAAAGCCGCCATTGGGACGGCCAGTAGCCCAAACGTTGTGTACGGCCAGCGAACAGACATGGCAACAATAGCGCCCAATCCCGCGCCCGAAGCAACGCCGATGAGATAGGGATCCGCCAGTGGATTCCGGAATAACCCTTGATAGGCCGCGCCGCTGCCCGCCAGAGCCGCGCCGACAAACGCGATCAACACAGTGCGCGGCAAACGGATATTCCACAGAATTGTTTGAAATGTATCGCTGGTGGATGAACCGCTGATGACGCGCCACAACTCAGCCGGTGGAATAAACACGGACCCGATCGCCAGGCTGAGGATCAGCATGGTACCCAGAATGAGAAGCGTGATGAAGAAGGGGTTGCGCATGGGAGTGGGTATACAAGTAAACAGGTACACAGGAACGAACCTGTTTACTTGTATACGTCTGTATTTCTCATTGAAACAGTTCTGGTCTCATGAGCTTTGCCAGTTCCTCAAGTGCATCCACCAGGCGTGGACCCGGGCGACTCACTAGATCGTCGTTGAACGGCAGGACTTTTCCATTCTTTACAGCACTCAGGTTCTCCCAGCCGGGCCGCTGTGCGATCGACTCTGGTGTGACGCCATAGCGTGCGTTGCCCAAGATGATAAAAGCCGGGTCTGCTGCCACCACTTGCTCCAGGCTGATCTGCGGATATCCCTCCAGGTCGGAGGCAATGTTATATCCGCCAGCACGGTCGATCAGTTGGGTAATGAATGTCCCTTTACCGGCGGTAAACGGCTTGGCCGGGTCGGTGGCATCCAGCTCATAAAAAACGGCTGGACGGGAACTAATCGGGGCGATCTTCTCATCCACGGCTGCAACGCGGGCCTTGAGCGACTCGACCAGCGCAGCTGCTTCCTGCGTGTGCCCGGTCAGCTGCGCGACAATCTCCACGTTATCATACATTTCCTCCAGAGTGAGCGGATTCTTCAGGTAATAAACGGTCAGGCCCAGGTCTTCCAATTGCTTCACCTGCTCGGGGGTATTGATCTCAGCCGCCAGCACCAGATCGGGCTTGAGAGAAACAATCTGTTCCGTATTCAACACATCGAATGTGGAACCAATATCGATCACGCTCTTCGCCTCTTCCGGGAAATCCGAAAGCTGATCGCGTCCCACGACTTGATTCCCTGCCCCGATGGCGAACAGAATCTCCGTGTTCGAAGGCGCGAGAGAAACGACACGCGTGGCAACTCCACCGGCCAACGTCACTTCACGACCCAGACCATCTGTAAACGTTTGTGGAGGGGCGGTTAAATCACCCGGAGCAACCGTCGCCGCGGCTTGCGGCGCGCAGGCTGCCAGCAAGATAATGAGTAAAGTTAGAAACAAGATTTTACGTAACATTGTGATCTCCATTTCGCCGTTCCGTCATTGCGAGACGGTGTTTCACCGTCGAAGCAATCTCCACTTCACATCAATCAGGAGATTGCTTCGCAGAGTGCGCTCGCAATGACATAATGTAAAGGAATCAAAATCCCCAGCCGGTGCTGGGGAGGTTGGAGAGGCAGTCCGAGTCAGCCGTCCTCCACCTCCTTTCCGCGAGAGTGTGGTAGAACCGACCAGAGCGGGCGACCTGACTTCATCGAGCCGATAATCGAATACTCGAATATCGATCTTCGAATTCACAGTTGCGCGACAGTGCTGGAATTCCACCAGCTTCGCCGCTGACTGGTCTATTTAGTTGTTTCGACCTTCTTCAAAGGTCTTTCATATTTTATGCCTCGGTCACAGTAAAGTCAATGACAGGTTTCTTCCTGGCCAGAGCATGCCAGAGAAGAAGTATTGTCACGACGACCGCTACCACGGCTAGCCATAGATTGCCTGCGCGCCCCATCAAGATCAGCGCAAAGGTTGGCACAAGGTAACAAAGAAAAACGACCATCTTTAAGATCAAATTGCTTTTATTCATGAGAACCGCAAACGGCACGAGCATTAGCAAATAATCGTAATTGTAAAGATAGGGACTGGCGAGCAATGTAGCAAGGACTGCCGCGCTCAATAGGAGTTCATGCCATCCAAATAAATGACGAGTGAAATAAAAGACGGCGATGACTAGCATTAGTAACACAGCCGCAATCCAGACGGCGTTTGTGAGAGACCCATCAAAAAGCCAACGCGATAACCATACCGGCAAGCTCGCACATTCCGAGCAGCCGCTCACATTGCCTTCATTCTGATAGCTCAATAACATCCTCGGATAACTGGTGATCCAGGCGGGATCTGCAAGAAAGCCTGCTGCAAAAAGAACAACTCCCGCGCCGATCACAGCACGGATCACGCGCCGCCCAAAGCTGCCTCCGTTAAAGAGCAACCATCCCAACGCCGACAGCAAAATCAGCACGCCAACATGCGGCTTGAAGGTCAGCAGCACCGCGCCGAGCGTTGCAAAGGCAATATTTTCTTTTCGCAACGCATAGATCAGTAACGACGTGCCGAGTAATACCGGGAAGTCATACTGCCCTACAGATAACGCTCCCAATACCGGCAAAAAGAATAAGGCAAGAGGGAAGGCAATTAATCTGAATCGCCCCGGCCATGCATCTGTGAGCAGCCAGACGGAGAGGAACAACATGAGCAGGTTTAGCTCGAACCACAGGGTCGCGGCGGCGCGGGCGGGCAACAGTCCTAAATAAAAAGTGCTCAAGGCATACCATGGCGGGTAGGGGAAGCGCGCCAGAAAAAATCTGTCAGCAGAAATGCCTGAGTGCTCTGCCGCGAATGCTTCCACTTTCGGAATGTCATAAATGGGAATGCGATTGACGAGTGCCAGATCTGTGTTGTAAATGGCACTGAAATCGGAATGGGTGGGGAGGGAGGTGGGAACGTAAAGCGCAATGAACACCATGGCAATTAAGATGGCAACAAAGAGGAAAAGGATCAGAAGATTGCGCTTCATTAGAAATTGGCTTATTAACGGTGCTTCAGGCGTCCACTATCCATGGAGTTTTACTTCTTTTGCAATTCTCTTTATTAAACCGTTAAAGCTCAACAAGTGGAATGGGTAAAGAAGATACCAGTACAAGAACCCGGGCAATCCGCGCGGACAGAAGAACACAGTTTGACTCAGGTAGGTCACGCTTTTAGCGCGACGTAAGCGCCATTCCATCCATTTTGTGCCCGCAACTTGATTTTGAATACACGCAATGCCCCGCCCAGTTGCTTGGTCTATTTGTAATGCCCATCGCCTTTTCTTACCAAGCTCTACAAGAGCCCGGAATATCCTTTCGGTCTCAACATGCATGACGGACTCACGATGATCTATGAAACAACCTTCATGCTTGATTGACTTTGGTTTATGCGTTCCCACGTCCCAGACGCGCTCGATGTGAGCAGGTCGAGTTTTTTCCAGAGCATCTCTCGCTGCGGAATTGAAGTCGATCAGCTTAACTTCCGGAAACACCCGCAACACTTCAGGATGCTTGACCACACTATCCGCAGACAGGCCGCCGATTAACGCATATGCAATGGGATACGGCACCGGCGTCATCAGCCCGACACCAAATGCCATGAACCAGACCGGGATGCCAGGAAGCAGCACCATGCTACGCTTCAGCCCACGGATGCGAGCATAGCGCAGCATCAGGTCACCATAGGTCGTCACCTCGGGGCCTCCGATCTCGAAAACGCCGCCGCGCCCATTCGGATTAGTCAGCGCGGCGATGAGGTAATCGATCACATTTTTCATGGCGATCGGCTGGGACCTGTTCCGCATCCACAACGGACCCGGCACGATCGGGAACAACTCGGTCATAAAACGGATCATCTCAAAGGAGATGCTGCCCGAGCCGGTGATCACACCGGCACGGAACTCTGTCACAGGCACGCTGCCTTCGCGCAGGACGCGCCCCGTTTCAATACGCGAGCGCATGTGAGGGGCAATATGCTGTTCGGGATCTGCAAGCCCGCCGAGATAAATGATATGCTCTACGCCTGCCTGTTCTGCAGCTGCAGCAAAGGCGCGGGCGCTGTCTAATTCAAGCTCAGTATATCCATGTCCATACGTCATGTTGTGGATCAGATAATACGCAGTATGGACACCCTCCATGGCCACTGGAAGCGTTGACGGAACTGTCACATCTCCCTGAATCACTTCCACTTGACGGGACCAGCTGCGGCCCTGAAGGCGAAGCGGCTCGCGCGCCAGGCAGCGCACGCGGTAACCTGCCTCCAGCAGCCCGGGGATTAATCGGCTGGCAATATATCCGGTTGCGCCGGTAACCAAGATCAATTTATCCATAAGAATGCGCCAAGACACGTGCGCGTGAAGCGATCTGGTGAGCTAATCCATCAAAAATAAATTTATGGAAAGGCCACATCGCATACCAATAAAGAAAACCGAAAAGACCGTATGGCGCAAAGTAAGCTGTTACCGTCAGAAGAGTTTTTCCATTTTGCGGCTGCGACTCGAACTGTAGCCAGGCCTTGCCTGGCAGCTTCATTTCCGCGCGCAGGCGCAATCGCCGATCCTTCTCCACTTCTTCGACTCGCCAGAAATCCAGCGATTCACCTTCCCGGATCTCATCGGGATGCCGCCGTCCGCGCCGCAAGCCTACCCCACCGACCGCTTTGTCGAGCCAGCCGCGCATGCCCCACGCCCAGTCCATGTACAGCCAGCCACGCTCACCGCCAATACCCGCATAAGAGCGGAACACATCCTCGGGCGAGAGCTCGAGCAGCTTCTGCCTGGTCTCGATGAACATACCTTCTTCCATCTTCCACCGGTACGGGGTGACATCCCCCGCCACCGTGACCAGCGCATCGGACCAGCTCGTCTCCACGTTGTCCCTTTGGATGCGACCGAGCGCGAGATGCACGGCAGTCTGGAAATCGAGCGGCTTGATCTGCGGGAATAATTTCCTGGCTGTTTCCTCACGGACGATCAGCCGGGCGCGCAATCCTTCGATCAACGGCAGCACGACGCGCCAGTGGATGGGCGTCACCATATGTACCCAGTAAGCAGAAAGGCGCGGCGCATAAAACGGCGTGCGAATCAGGATGCGTTTCAGCCCGCGTTCCTTTGCGTAACCCAGCAACATGTCTGCATAGGTGAGTCGAGTCGGGCCGCCGATTTCGATCATCCTGCCCGCGCTTTCGGGGGTATTGAGGGCAGCGAGAAGGTAGAAAAGCACATCGCGTATTGCGATCGGCTGCGCCTGCGAAAAGAACCAGGCAGGGCAGATCAGCACAGGCTCACGCTCCGTCAGATAACGGATCATCTCGAACAGCGCGGAGCCGGATCCGACGATCATGCCGGCCCGAAACTCGGTCACCGGCACATTGCTATAACGCAAAAGATAGCCCGTCTCGTGGCGGGCGCGCAGATAAGGAGAAAGGTTGGTTGTGGGATCAACCAGTTCACCCAGGTAGATGATGCGCTCGATGCCGGCAGTGCTGGCGGCTTCGGCAAAATTGCGCGCCACTTCGATGTCGCGGTCCGCGTTAATTTGCCCACCTTGCTTGCCGTGGATCAGATAGTATGCAGTGGACACATCCCGCATGGCGTTGGTCAATGTACTGGGAATCAGTGCATCTCCGGTGGCAACCTCCACGCGTTTGAACCAGGGGCGCCCCTGCAAGCGGCCGGGGTCACGGACCAGGCAACGGACGCGGTAACCCGCCTCGAGCAATCGCGGCACCAGCC
>DATHTL010000009.1:0-52308 GCA_035463255.1 Anaerolineales bacterium
CACCGTGAACCTGACAACGGCACAGCGATGCATGAAAAGATCGCCGCCACCAACTGGGTCTATTTACGGCAGGAAGACAACTTCGAAGAGACTCTCCCCAGACTTATTCAGTCCATCAACACCGATCTGGAGTGGGTGCGCCAGCATACGCAGCTTCTCGGGCAGGCCCTCGAATGGGAAAAGAAAAACAAAGATAGCAGCTTTCTGCTGAATGGAACCGAGCTCGGCGATGCGGAACGCTGGTTGACCGAAGCGTCGGGGAAAGTCAATCGCCAGATCCTTCCACTGCAGGCAGAATACATCAGCACCAGCCGTAAAGCAGCCGACCGGCGTCAACGGGTTGTGCTGGCAGGCGTTTCATTTGCCCTGGTGCTGAGTATTGTCCTGAGCGTTTTTGCCTGGATTTCACGCAACGAGGCAAAAACGGCCCAGGCTATTGCATTGACCAGTGAATCGATCGCTGTCCAGAGACAGTATGAAGCCGCCACGGCGCAAGCCATTGCAGAACAAAACGAACGGGTCGCCGAAGAAAAGAAACGAGAAGCCGAAGAGAAGACAAACCTCGCCAACGCAAACTTCAGCGCGGCCCAGTCGCAGATCTACCAATCCCGTGCCGGTGAGCTAGACACGAGCACGCTTTTGGCAATCGACTCTTACCAGCGTGTAAATTCCTTTCAGGCCGAAAATCTGATCCGTGTAAATTCCAGCCGTTTAGCCATGCCGGTCAGGCAGATGTGGCAGAACGGTCCCATCTGGAAAATCGAGTGGACGCCCGATTATCAATATTTTGTGACTGGTAATAACCGCAGCCCGGCCAATAAAGACTCCATTGGAGAAGCATGCGTGTGGCGGGCAAGCGATGGCGAAAAACAATATTGTGTGCAACATGATGGCGACGTCAACGATGCCATCTTTACGCGCGACGGAATGTATCTGATCACTGCCAGCGCTGACGGAACGGTCCGCTTCTGGGAGGCAGCTAGCGGTAAGGAAATTGAGGAGAATCGGCTCACGTTTGAAGGCGCCATCCTTGACCTCGATGTGACTGCCTCCGTGCTTGCCATTGCCAGAAAAGATAATTTCCTGACCATTTATTATTTCCATAAACCCCTGGTGAAACCTGTTCATCTCGAGCAGACCAGCAGCGTTTACGCTGTCCGGTTTTCCCCGAACGGAGCGCTGCTCGCGATCGCGCTGACAAATGGGGATGTAAAGTTTTGGCATGTCAACAACACGTTCTTTTTCAGCGGTCCAAAGCATCCTAAGAGTAATTATGTGGTGCTGGCCTTTAGCCCGGACAGCAACTGGCTAATCTCAGGCGGCGGAGATAGCCTGGCGCGTCTGACAAAGCGCGATGGTACGGTCCACTACCAGGTGCCGCACGGAGACTGGGTGGAGGATGTCGCGTTCGGACCAGATCCATCCTGGTATGTGACCGCCTCCGACGACAACAAAGTACGGGTGCTGAATACAACCACCGGACAGGAAAAGCTGCGCCTCTCACACGCCAGCTTTGCGCAGAGGGTGCAGGTCAGTCCGGATGGCCAGTGGATCGCTTCCACAGGATATGACCGCGTCGTACGCATCTGGGATGCAGCCTCAGGCAGCCAGATGCTCGAGTTCCCGTTGAATGCCAACGGCTCGGCCATTTCATTCAACGGTGATGGCACCCGCATCGTCGCCGCAGACGAGGGCGGAAACCTCAGCATCTGGGACATCTCCACGTTATCCGCACGGATTGGCTACATCGAATTTCCCGAGTACGTCCATGAAGCTCGCCTGACGCCCTCAGGGGAATACCTGATCGTAAACACCGATGACTACAACATTTGGCGGCTTCCTGCGGAGGAGATCGGTCAAACTCATGACGGCAGGACAGGCGAAGTGATCTTCCGCGCAGACAGCCTGACGTACGATACCGTCATCAGCCCCGATTCCAGATGGGTCGCGGCAGTGGAGTACGACAGCGGGAACGCCGGAAACAATCGCGGCATCCTGGTCAGCCTGGATGGGCAAACGAAATTCCCACTCCCACACAGCGGCGAGGTGACGGGAATCGCCTTCGACAAGGATAGTAAACTGGTCGCCACCAGCGGCATCAATGGACTCGTTTCCTTCTGGGATGTAGCCACGGGCGAAAAGCAGTTTGATCTCGACAATGCCGAGCCTGTATACTCCCTCGTCCTCAGCCCGTTGGGCGAGCTTGCAGCAGCCGGATTGCATAACAAAACTTTGATCTGGGATATGACCGCCCGCGAGCCATTGACCGAGCTCACGCAACCGGGTGATATCATCTCTATCGCCGTCAGCCAGAATGGAAAATGGCTGGCAACCGGCAGCGCAGAGGGAACCGTCCTCCTGTGGAATGTAGAAGGCAGGTCGTTCAAACAGGCAGGCAATCCCTTACGGCTCAATGGCAAGCCGCAAATTCTGGCCTTTAGCCCGGACAACCGCTGGCTGGTGGGCGGAAGCTCGTCCGGTTTTGCCAATCTTTGGGATACGGCCACGGTGCAGGAAATGGCTCGAATCCCTCACAGCGATCCCGTAACGGGTGTATCATTCTCCCTGGATGGCTCGCAGCTGTTCACGGTATCCCGCAAAGTCGTTCGCGTCTGGGATGTCGCGGCCATTCCACTTGTCCCTACGGAACAATTGATCCCCTCTGCCTGCTCCCATCTCATCAACAATCTCAGCAGAGATGCCTGGACCAACCTGTTTGGCAATGAGGAATATCGACTCATTTGTCCGGGCTTACCAGAAGAAGACTAATCGCTCGCTGCACGCATACAGCAATCCTGGAATCATCAATGGAGGTATCTGCCATGGAACTCGAAACACCGAAAACCGCACCTATCTTGAACATCGCCTGGACGCGGGTTGCCAATCTGGATGCAATCTCGAAGAGGCGGTCCGCCGGCCATTATCGCACCCGTCGCTGGATCGCTGTCCTGGGTGTACTGGCAACCCTGTTTGCCCTCTTAACTGAACTCTACTTTAAGGATAACCCATCCATCATCGGTTTGATTGTGAAGGTGCTGTTTGTTGCCACGCCTGTTTTAGCGTCCATCTGGGCAGCGATTGCCACAAGAAAATATTCCAACGGCGACTGGCTGATTACACGCGCGGGCGCCGAGGAAATTCAGAAAGAGATCTATTTCTACCGCACGATCCTGCAAAAGAAAGCCTCGCGGCGCAGCTACCTTGAGAAGCGCCTTGCCGAGATCCAGCGGCAGGTCTATCGTGGATTGAATGGTGAATTCTCCTATGAAACGTATAACGGACCGATCCCTCCGAACTACTATCCTGATGATCCTACCAGTGATCCCGGTTTCGCGGACCTCACCGGCGAGGAGTATTTCAAATACAGACTCGAAAATCAGCTTGCCTGGCACAACAAGGAAATCAATGAGTACAAAATAGAACGGGACCGGCTCACGATCTTGATCCTCATCACCGGAGGACTGGGGACCGTATTTGCTGCCTGGGGCGGACCCTTGAGCATCTGGGTCGCACTGACAGCCTCGATCACGGCGGCATTGATCGGCTGGCAGGAGCTGCGCAACATCGATGTCGTTGTCCGCAATTACAGCAAGGTGGTCATGGAACTGACCATTCTCTACGATCACTGGATCAATCTCGAACCCGAAGAACGCACCACTCCCGAGTTCTACAAAATGGTGCGCGGCTGCGAAGATGTGCTCTGGGCGCAGAACACAGAATACATCAGGTCTATGCAGGAAGCGCTCAAGGACAACAGCCTCGATGCAGAAGCCAGCCTGGTCAACCGTGTGATCCAGGAATCTGTCGATTCGGCGGAGCGCTCAAAGCAAGCTATGCGCGACAGCCTGGTGGATTTCACGAAAGAGAGCCTGCTCGAGACGGAGGAGAAGATCGAGGAAACTTTCCAGGCTGTACTGGGTTCTCTGGCCGAGGAAGCCTCCTCCGAGATCGTGCAGCAGGAGCTCGAGGCCATGAGCAAGGCGGTTACAGAAACAGTTGAGAATGTCATGGAACGCACCTCGGCCTTCAAAGCTTCCCTGGCGCAGATCGCCGAAGAATTCGCTGACGTGGAGATCGGTAGAGATACATCCAAGGAGGAGCTCAACACCATCCTTGCCCGTTATCCAAAGACAGACGATATCAAGGGATAATCACCCGCACAGCCTTTAGAAAAAGAAAGAAGAGGTCTTGATGCAGCCAACCACTACCCCTGCCCCACAGGACACCAAAGGGTCTTCTGTGGAAGTGCCAGACCAGACTCAACCTGTCGCTGAAGAACCCAAGAAAACACCGGAGGTCAAGACTCTCGATATCGCCGCGGAAACACAGACAATGTCCGGGGCGATCCACCCGGAGGTGCGCCCTCACGCGTTCGTCATCATGCCCTTCGGAAAAAAGAAGGGCGGCGATGGTTCTCTTTATGATTTCAACGCGATCTACAGCCAGTTGATCAAACCCGCGCTCGAGATGGCGGGTTTCGAGGCGTTCCGCGCCGATGAAGAGACCACCAGCGGCGACATCCTGACCGATATGTTCCAGGAATTACTACTGGCGGATCTGTGCATCGCCGATATGAGCATTGACAATGCGAATGTCTTCTATGAGATTGGCATACGGCATGCGTTCCGCAAGCGCGGGATCGTGCATATCCAGGCGGGGCGCGCCTACATGCCCTTCGATGTCTTCAATGTGCGCACGATTCCGTATCACATCACACCTGAGGGCGTGCCAGACCCTGCCTTTTTGGAAAAAGATAAAGCGGCCATCTCGCGCGTGACGCGCGACACATGGGCTTCGGAGGCGGAATCGGTCCACAGCCCGATCTTCAACCTGCTCGATGGCCTGACGGAACCGGACCGCAAGGCTCTCCGCACACCGCTCGCTACCGGATTCTGGCGCGAATACAATGAGTGGAGGGAGCGCCTCACCGTCGCGCAACGTCAGAAACGGATCGGCGACATCCTGTTGCTGACGGAAGAAATCAGCAATCCGCTGATCAAAGAAGAAGCGATCCTCGAAGCGGGTCAGGCGCTCAAGAACATGGGCCGCAATGAGCTGGCGCTGACCCAGTATCGCAAAGGATTGGAGATCAATTCGCGAAACATGACGTTCCGGCGCGAGGAGGCCTTCAACCTAAACCGCCTGGGACGCGTGGATGAAGCCATTATCAAGATCGAAAACCTGCTGGTGGATTTCCCGCGCGATACGGAGGCCATCGCCTATCTCGGTCGCATCTACAAGGAAATGTGGCGCGACTCCTGGAAGTGGGTACCGGAAAAGGAGCTGCGTCTTCAGACGGCGTTTGAGTCCTATCACTGGCTGCTCAAATCGTTCGAGACGTATTTAAAAGGCTACCGCCTGGACCTGGACGAGATTTATCCGGGTGTCAATGCTCTGACCCTGGGAACGATCCTTGTCTACCTGGCAGATCAATTCGATGACAAAACCCAGCCCGACCCCGAGATCCAGTGGGTGCGCGACATCCTGACCGAGCTGCGCGGCTCACTGGTCTTCGCGCTGGAAAGCAAAGCCCAGGATGAAAAAGCAGATTACTGGACGTTGATCTCGCTGGCTGAGCTGCGAGTGTTGACGGCAGAAGTCAAGCAGCAAGTGACGCGTGCCTACCGTAAGGCGCTCACCGCCTCTCGCCGTAACCAGTTCTATTTACAGTCTTCCCTCGCGCAGCTTGAGATTCTCAAATCCCTCGATATGCGCGGCGAATTTGTTCAGGCGGGCATCAACGTGATCAACGAAGAGCTGCGGCGCATCCGTAAGGAAATTCGGGCCGAGGAAGCGGAAAAAGGACAGGTGGTTGCTATTCCCGATGTAAAGCCTTCTAAACATGAGGGGATGGTTTTCCTATTCACCGGCTATATGATCAGTAATCCCAGGAAAAAGGAAAATCATTTCCCGCCTGAACGAGAGAGCGAGATCAAAGAAGCGATCAACGCGGTGCTCGATAAATACAATGCCGGGCCCGATGACATGGCCGTCACCACCGGCATGGATGCAGGCAGCGAGATCCTCTTTGTGGAAAGCTGCGCTGAACGGGGTGTTCCTGTGCAAGCCTACTTCCCGGTATCAGAAGCTCCATACGTGCGCGACTTTGTCAGCCCGGGCGGTGAGCAGTGGGTGGAGCGCTTTTACAAAATGCGCAACCACCCGCTCGTGGATGAATTCTATCAACCTGATTGCGTGGGTCTGGCCAAGGAAAGCGACAATGTGCACGAGCGTAACAATCGCTGGGCGTTGTATTCTGCCCTGACGCGCGGCATCGACAAAGTGCGGCTGATCGCTCTCTGGGATGGCAAGGGCGAATGCACCGACCTGGATGCGCGCCTGGTCAAGCACATGGTGGATCTGATGCGCGACACCGGCGGGATGATCGAGCATATTAACCCGGCAAAGCTGGCGCGCACCATTCAGTCCAACTTGTCCCCGACTTCCGCGGCAGTGCAAGTAGAACCAGCCATGCAAGAGCCCTCTTCCAATGGCAAGACCATAAAGAAACCGGCCTCACGTAAGAAAAAGTAGAGACCCCTCTACACAATTTGTCTCGATCATAAAAGAAAAAAATGCCCGTCGAGCTATTCGACGGGCATCATCACTTCTCCGATCTTTTCCTTTGGATAGGGCCAGATCTCTCCCTTGATTCCCTTTGCCAAGTAAAAATCCCCCGCCCTGACCGTTTCACGGCCCTCCAGGCTGACGACGGTCACTTTGTGGTCAGGGTCACCGGTAATTTCGGTCAGCGGAACCAGCAAGGTAACTGCTTTTTTTATGCAATAACCAGGGCGACTGATCACATAGCTTTCGTCGAAAATCACAGGATCGATTGGCCAATAGTCGTTTGGAGCCTCCACTTCACTGATCAGAAAATCCCCTTTGCGGGCCGTGAGATGTGTGCCCCAGGGCGTGTCGATTTCCAGGGTTTGCGGTTCGCCGGGTGCGGGGATAAATGGAACCACTCGTCGCTCCACAGTACTGCGATAAGGCTTGAAATCTAGCTGATTTAAAATCGGATCACTGGAGGTTATCACGAGTGGTTCAGTCGTAATTCTCATTATCGGCATTCTACCATAAGGACCGGTAACAGGCCCACAAGTTCGAAAAGCGTCTGGAATCCTGTGAAGAACCAGCTTAGTTTTCTCTTAGCTGAATATTGGATTCCGATTAGGCTTTCTACCTCAAGCGTTGTAAAGCCTGCTTACGTATGCTATAACTGTGCGGAATATCTGGTCTGTACTCTTTGGAGGTATTGTGTATGAGAGAAACGTTTAGCCGTATTGGAACACTATGGATTCTAATTACAAGCCTTATGCTGGCTTGCTCTGCAACGATCCCCACAGCTTCCCCTGCTGACCCCCAGACTGAACCCTCGTATCGCTATGATGAACTGCCAACCCGGGCGAACCAGAGCGCCCTGATCGAGGAGTATCGCGCCATCTCCGCCTGGGACAAGACCGACATCACATATTACTTTGCCAATGGGACCGAACAATTGGAGGGCGATCTCGAACGCGACCTGATCCGCAGGGCTTTTGCGTTGTGGAGTGAACACACGCGGCTGACGTTCACCGAAGTATCCAGCAGCGCCACAGCCGATATTGTCGTGGGCTGGGCCGTTGGAGACCACGGGGATGGTGACCCGTTTGATGGGCCGGGGGATGTGCTTGCCCATGCCTCGTTCCCTAATCCTTATGATGATAGCGAAGTCATTCTGCACTTCGATGATGAAGAGCGCTGGGTGGATAGCGATACGCGCAATGTGGACCTGCTCACGGTTGCCGCGCATGAGATCGGTCACACGCTGGGATTAGCACACAGCAACGACCCGGATGCACTCATGTATCCCAGCTACAGCGGACCCCATCGCCAACTGGGTGAGGACGATATCGCCGGCGTGCAGGCCATTTACGGCGTAGGCAGCGCGCCCGAACCTGCGCCGGAAGTCCCAGCACAGGATGCGACGCCGCCGCCCGCCGCCGGGCAGGATTCTGATGCAGACGGCATTGCGGATGACGAAGAGGTCCTTGTGACCGGTACCGATCCCAACAATGCAGACAGTGATGGCGATGGCCTGGTGGATGGCGTGGAAATCGGCAATCACATGAATCCGCTGGATCCAGACATGGACAAGGATGGCGTTAGCGACGGTCAGGAAGTGAACCAGGGAACCGACCCCTTCTTCCCAGAGCAGTCAGACGTGCCGGCGGAGCTGGAAGATCAGGTCAGCGAATTCATTACAGAAGCCGTTGAGCTGCAGATGGAAGCCTATCGCAATGGCGACCCGTCGATTGCCGCCTCCATCATGGCGGGACCCATCCTCGACAGCCTGGCTGCCGATATCAACTCGCTTAACCAGCAGGGACTGGTCTCCATCTCGGAGATCGATTATTACGAGAGTTACATCAACGATATCCGTCTCGTCGCCAACAACCTGATAGAAGTAGATACCTGCGAGGTGTGGACGACAAATACCTATCGCTTATCAGACGGGCAGTGGCTCGATGGGCAAGGTCCGGAGCTGCTGCCGCAAACTGTGACGATCGAGCAGCTGGATGGCAGTTGGTTTATTACCACGGTTGAATTTTTCGACGCACCGGCGTTTTGTGGTTAGACAGTTTGTTTCTCCCGCAATGTAATTGCGGGAGAAACTTCATTATCCATCATTGCGAGCCATCGTTATGAAGGAAGCGAGGGCTCGCGGTGACAGAAGCAAGATTCACTTATAATTCCTCCTCATGGGAAAACTAATCACAATCGTTGGTGCGAGCGGCGTGGGCAAAACATCACTTGTGCGCGCCCTCTCGAACACGTATCCCTTCCAGACTGCCTTCGAAGAACATGCAGAGCGACCTTTTCACTCTCTGTTCAAACGTGATGCTCGTTACGCGCTCGCCAATCAAATCGATTATCTGTTGCGCTGTGCTGAGCAGGAACAGAAGCTGCGCGACTCACAGCGGATCGGAGTGATGGACGGCGGTCTTGACCTGGATTTCCATGGCTTTACGCGCCTCTTTCACAGCCGTGGCTGGCTCACAGACGAAGAGTTTGATCTTTGCCGGCGCACCTACACTCTCATCCGCGAGTTTTTGCCGCCGCCCGAGCTGATCATCCGCCTGTGCACGGATGAGGGTACGGTGGCCAGGCGTCTCGCAGCGCGTGACCGCATCAACATCGCCAGCGCAGACGACACCGCCCTCTTTAATTCCTTGCTGGATGAGTGGCTTGCCAGAATCCCGCCTGAGCGCATGCTGCAACTAGATGTATCGGATGAGACGTTGGATTACGGGCAAAGTGTCAATATTATTTTGACTGCTATTCGCGCTGAGCGGCGGGAGCAAAGTGACCAAAGACGAAATAAAAACATGAATCTATAATTAGGGAAAGTACCAAGCCAACTGCGCTTCATCCGCGGGCAGAGAATCACTGCCCTCCGCTCTGCGCGATCTCAGAAAGAACCGTTCATGAAAACACAAGATATCCTGCCTGTCCTGCTTTCCATCATCGTCATTATTCTCGTCGCCATCCTGGAAAAGCAAAGCAAGCTCGTTGCTGCGTTGACAGCCACGATGCCCCTCGCTGCACCGCTGGCATTGTGGATCGTATACACGTCCAATGCCGGCGACCGCAGTGCGATGTCGCAATTTAGCCTGAGCCTTCTGCTCGGGTTGATTCCCACCTTTGCCTTTCTCATCGCCGTCTGGCTGGCGGCCCGTGCAGGCATGAAGCTCGCACCGATGATCTTGACCGGCTATGGCGTGTGGGCGATGGGAGCAACCATCTTATATCTATTGAGACATACGCTGGGCATTCGCTAAAGGACTTGTGCTTAGAGACCCGCCTGGTTGCGGGATACAACTGGAGGAGAAGTTGACCATGAAGACAAATCGTTTTTTATGTTTGCTTGGCATATCCATCGCCATGCTGCTGGCCGCCTGCCTCCCAATTCCCCCGTCAGTGGACAGCACCGCCACACAGGATCCATTCAGCGGGGCGGCAACGCAGACCGCCGCGGCATTCGCCACAGTTACACCTGAGGTGAGCACACCGACGACCACACTGGAACCGGAGCCTGTCCCACCCGATGCTGCCTCTGCAACACCGGAGCAACAGCCTCCCAGCGGGACCGGGCAGCAGTTCATCGCTTACGTACGTGACGGACAATTGCTGGTCACCGATGTGACCAACAATGTGCAGGGCGGAACCACCCAGTACACGATGGCCGGGCAGGATGATCAGGTGTCAGAGCTGGTCTGGTCGCCTTCCGGTGAGTTTGTGGCCTTCGTCTCGAGGGCGACGGGCGACCCGCACGTGTTTTATGTGTACGCGCTCGGTCAGAGCACTCCGACCGACCTGGGAATCGGCAGCGCCCCCGCTTGGTCACCGGACAGCCAGTCGATCGCTTATATCGGCGGCGCATTTCCGAACGAGAACATCGTGGTGACAACGATCGAGAATCCCGCTCCACGCCAGCTCACCTTTGAGAACAATTTCGGCTGGGGCCGCCCGGTCTTTACACCCGATGGAGAGTCGCTAATCGTCGCCGGCACAAGCCGCGACAACATGGGCGCATCGGGCAATACGACCTTCACGCTCGACTACCTCGAGATGGATGGCAGCGGGATCCGGACACCGATCCCTGGTACGCTGTTCGAGGGGGCACGCTTACCATACGATATGCGTTTCTCGCCCGATGGCGCCAAGCTGGCCTTTTCCACGTCATCGCACTTGAGTGCTTGTGCCTCGCCTGGCGCATATTACGTAACCACCGTGGATGCGCCAAGCTTCCAGGAACTGGTCAGCCCGTCGTTGCGCAACGCCATCGACCCAAGCACCGAGCGCTACCATGTGGGACTCAGCTACGATTGGACCTCCACCAGCGATGCGCTGATTGGCCTGGGCAACGTCATGGACTGCAACATCAACAGCCCCACCATGGGGCAGGTCGTTGCCGGTCCGCAGATGTCTATCATCGGGCTTGACGGTAGCGAGCGCACGATCATCCCCGGTTTTTTCTATGGCATCAGCATGGACCGCACCGGAACGCTCATCGCCGCCGCTCGTTTCCAGAACGGCTTTCAGGATACCAATCCCATGCTTGAGGTCTACTCCGCCGACACCGGGCAGCTGATACTTCCTCTTGGACCGGGGAGCAGCCCGGAATTTCAGCCATAAAGCAAATACAGGAGCCTTCACAAAGTGGTGCTCGACTTAATTCGCACGAAACGCGCCGTCCGCGAGTTTACCGGCCAGGATGTGCCTGAGGATGTTGTTCAAGAAATCCTGGAGGCAGGCCGGCTCGCCCAGAGCAGCAAGAACGACCAGCCCTGGCACTTCATCCTGATCCGCGACCGTGAGACGCTCAGGCAATTGAGCACTTGCGGGCGATATGCCGGACACCTGGCAGGCGCAAAGTTTGCCGTCGCGCTTGTCATCCAGCCTGGCTATGACTTTGACATGGGACAAGCCGCGGCCTATATGCAGCTTGCCGCCTGGGGTCGCGGCGTGGCATCCTGCCTCGCCTCGATGTGGGAACCGGACAGGGCCAAAGCGATCCTCGGCGTTCCGGCAGAGAAACAGTTCGATACGATGATCTCATTTGGTTATCCGGCGAAAAAACCAGGGAAGATACGGGAACGCCGGCCGCTGGATGACGTCGTGCGGCTCGAAAAGTGGAACTAAGCTTCGATATCTGCTCCTGACCGATGTCGCCGCGATCCTGATTCAAACACGCCGAATAAAACTCAAGGTCACTCTTCAAATCCGGACTTGATGTCTAGTCCACTCGCGTTATAATACCCCCCTCAAGTCACTTGTGGGGGGCTTTCCACTTATTTCCCTGTGCGGATGCCACTACGAAAACAATGTCTGCAATCCTGCAGGAAGATTAAACGGAGTGTATCCGTTTAGTGAGAATAAATGGAGAAAAAGGTATGCGTATGAAAAGAATGTTCGTGGTCGTTCTCGTCCTCGCGGCACTCCTCCTGCCAACCTCGGTACAGGCGAAACCGGCTGACACTTTGCTTCAACGTCAGACTGGGCCCACCTGCAAACTGCCAGAGTCAGACGCGGAAGCTCTTGTCATCCTGAGCAATTACTATCCCAACCGCTACTGGTGGGATCACACCGACCTGACCGTGGCGGTCCAGGCGCATCCCAGCGCGACCGAAGAGCAGCTCGAGGCCATCGATGATGCGATCGACACCTGGAGCGAAGTTCTGGAAAAATGCTTCGACGGCCTGATCACGCTGACCAACGTAACCGACACCGGGAATAATGCCCAGCAGGAAGCTGACATTGTGCTCCATTATGTGCCCACTGCTGGAGGCGCTGTGTTTGCAGGGTATGCGATCTGCGGCGCCCAGGGTTGCCCGAACATCCTCGTCCGCACTGACCTCCCGCCCAGCTGGGGAGTTGACCCGTATAGCCCCGAGTATTTCTACTGGGTCACCCTCCATGAACTCGGCCACGCGCTGGGGCTGGGACATGCCACTAACTTGCGCGAGAGCACCGACCTGATGGGCTACGGCTGGATCGGAACCACCGATGCTGTCCTTTCGCAGTGCGATGTGGATGCATTAGCCTTTGTCTTTGCCTGGGCGCTTGAAGGCGATGATCCCCATCCGCCTGCCGCAGGACCGTACGAGTGCGAGTAATAAGGCATAACTGTTAAAATTGAACACTGTCGGGCCCGGATCTGAGATCCGGGCCCGCTTTTGTATTAAAGCGCTCGCACTGAATTGAGTACAATCAGACCCGGGTATCTTTCATCACGACGCAAACAGCAATGGAGCATGAACATGGCAGACACTATTGAAGCAACTTTACAGACATTGGTTCACAGGCTTTCTCAACACAACTCGATCCGCGCCATTGGCATCAGCGGCGGCGAGCGGCCTTTGCCCAAAGTGGGGGAAGGCGACATCGATCTTTTTGTATATTGCATCGAAATTCCTAGTCGCCAGGAACGCGAAGCAATATTGCTATTGCTTCCCGGGGCGATCGATGGGGTCAGCATCGGGAAACTGGAAAGTGGGCATTGGGGACAGGGCGATTGTTTTCGGATAGAAGGAGTGGAAACCTGCCTGCTCTACTTTACGGTCACTGAAGCTCGCGCCGAACTGGAAGCGATCCTGAGCGGAAAGTACCTGGGGCGATTGGATAGCTACTACTACCCTATCGGTCGCTGCGCCATGTGGAAAACGATGCGTGCCTACTACGACCCGGATGGCTTTCTCGCATCGCTTAAGCAGCGACTGTATGAATATCCGGAAGAGTTGGCAGTCTTAACAATCGATCATCACCTCAACGCTCTTGAGGATGTAGAAGACCTCGAGCGAGCTGTAGAACGCAAGGATCTATTCTTCTATCACTTCGCTATGGACTTAGCATTAGACTCCTTCCTGCAATCTTTATTTGCCATCAACCGTGAATACTTCCCCAGCCGCAAGCGCTCTGAAATATGCATCCAGTACTTCAATATCAAACCGCCAAAATGTGCATCCCGCCTGCGTCAGGTCGTTGCCTTCGGAGGGAATGCCGAAACATTGGAACAGTCCTATGAGGTCTGGAAAGGTTTGATAAATGATCTCAGGTTATTAGCAAACCTGGTGTGAAGGCGCTGAGCAATTCTCAAAGGTAATACCTCCCGCTCTCATCTCATCCATACACGCATGAACAGCCTTAGAACTATCTCCAAAATCATCGAGCCGCAGGTTGCTATTGAGGGCGCGGGCGTGAAGCTGCGCCGCTCTATTGCGCCGAAGGTCAGCAACGAATACGATCCTTTCCTGCTCTTCGATCACTTTGCCTTCAACGATCCGCTCGAAGGACCCATCCGCGGCTTTCCTTATCATCCGCACCGCGGCATCGAAACGGTCACCTACATGCTCGAAGGCGCCACGCACCACCGCGATAGCCTTGGCAATCAGGGACTCATTGGTCCAGGCGATGTGCAGTGGATGAGCTCCGGGCGTGGCATCTTGCACGAGGAAATGCCGCGCCGCGGTCCGAGCGGGAACATCTATGGCTTCCAGCTCTGGGTCAATCTGCCGTCGCATCTGAAGATGTCTGAACCGCGCTATCAGGAGGTAACCGCCGCCACGATCCCCACCTATGAAAAGGACGGGATGAAGATCCGCGTGGTTGCCGGCAGTGTGGAGGACGTCAGCGGCCCGGTCACTGATATTGCCGCCTCACCGCTCTACATGGACGTGGCGCTGGCTCCCGGAGTCGAATGGCAGTTCCCCATCCCGCTCGGTCACACGCTGATCACGTATGTCTTTGAAGGGGAAGGAGTCTTTTCTGGCGAGACGATTGATGCCGTGAAAATGGTCAAGTTTGAAGATGGCGACCATATTACCGTCAAGACGGAGAACAGCCCGGTCCGCTTTATGCTCATGGCCGGCGCGCCGTTCAAAGAACGGATCGTCCCCTACGGTCCCTTCGTGATGAACACGCTAGAGGAGATCCAGCAAACCTTGCAGGAATTACGCAACGGGACGTTTATCAAGGAATAACGATGTAGGGTACGGCGGCTGCCGTACCCTACATCGTTATATTATTTCTCCCAGCGCTTTCCAGATAATCGCCGCGCCGATGGCGGATACGAATAGCGCGCTCAATACGGGCAACAGACGGATGACCCACCCCTGTGACGGGAACCGCGCGAACAGCCGCCCGGCATAGATGAACAGCATGCCAATGGCGGTCAATGCCCCCGCCAACCCCAGGCTAAATGCCAGCACCAATACCAACCCGAAAGCGATCTTGTTCAATGCGATCGCGCCGAGCATCACGACCAGCGCTGAAGGACAGGGGATCAACCCCCCCGAGACACCCAGTGCCAGCAAACTGCGCCAGGTGACAGGCGAGCCATCCGCGCCCGGAGGCAGGTGGGAATGATCAGCGTGATCATGATCGTGATCATGGTGATGAGCGTGCCCATGCGAATGAGAACGCCCATCTGCATGTGTGTGTGCCTTCGTCAATATGTATTGATGAGAATGACCAGCCTCCTCGACGTGCATATGCTGAAAGACAGGTGAATAGGCACGCGGGGAAAGGTCTGCTTTGAGATTGGGGAAGCCCAGTCCTGCTGCCCTAAAGCGAGTGATCAAAAGATTGATACCAATCCCGATCACCAGCAGACCCGAGAGCAAACTCATCCACGGATAGAGCGTCTCCGGCACGATATATTGCGCCGCAAAGAGGGTGACCAATCCCAGGGCAAATACGCCGAGAGTGTGCGTGATTGTTGTGGTCAGGCCCAGGTACAACGCGTGCTTCATGGTGCCGCGTGAACCTACCAGATACGCGCCGACGATCGTCTTGCCGTGACCGGGGGTGAGGGCGTGCGCAGCACCCCAGATCAATGCCACAGCCAGCGCCAATAATAGCGTGGGAAGGGTGAGATCTTCTAAAAGGATCAAGCGTGTGAAGGCATCATTGCGGTCTGATAACGAGGATTTGCTTCCATCCACACTGACAGCAGATTGACTTTGCATGGGGGATCCAAGTGCTGTGATTTCAACTGCTACCTCCCGCTGCTCAGGCGGACTGGTCAGCAAATCTTCCGGGTAGTCCGTCAGACGATCACTCAGACTGTTGGAAGAATAATCCCCCCGCACGGTGACGCCATCTGGAATGATAACGATTTCCTGCCAGCCCAACCGGTCGGCGAACACTTTATTCTGAAATGCCAGGACGGTTGCATTCTCTGTGATATCGACATGCGCTTGAAACTCGCAAGTCAACCGCATTGTGGGCAAGCCGCCGACACCCGCGGGAAATTCTACAGAGGAAGACACCAGGGAAAGCGCGGCGGACTGGTGATTCACGGACAGGTTCAGGCTGGGCTGGAGTGAGGCACAGCGCACAGCAGGATAGCTCGCCGCTTCAGCAGGATCCGGCTGAAGGTTCCCGTTAGCATCGAGCAGCTCGATTTCCTGGAACGCGGGAATTTCTGCCATGTCCATGACATAATCGATCACAATGACGTCACGGCTGATGTGCAATCCCGCGTAGTGATTGACCGTGAAGTTTCCCAGTGGGTGGGCAAAAACGGCCGGAACAAAAAGAAAGCAGAGGAGCAGCGTGAGAATTACAGTAAATAAACGACGAAGTTTTTTCATAAGGTCAGACCTCTAAAGAAAGTCCACGTAGGCCATGCTTGTGGCGTGACGGTCCTTGAAACTGGCGGGTTACCAACCCGCCCTACTTTAATGATTCCAACGTCCTTCTTGCTTGCTCAACATACAAAATAGAAAAATGTGGGTTGATCGCCAGTGCCTGCTCAAGACATTCACGGGCCTGCGCCTCGTTTCCAAGTTTGAGGGCAATCATCCCGGCGTGGAACAATTTCAGTGAATCCTTTGTACCCAGCCGCATAGACTCTTCGGAATATTTTTGGGCTTCTTGATAATCACCCGTTTTGTACAGGGCCCACGCCAGCACATCGGCGCCGTGAATGCTGGGACGATTTGCATACGCCTCACGCGCCAGCGCCACGGTCTCTTCCAGGTTCAGATCACGATCGGCGTTGAACAAGGCGATTTCCATATCCATGTCTACCCCATTAGCACGGTGGAGTTTCTCAATAGTCGCCAGCAGTTGGTATTGGCGTTCCGCCGCCTCGTCCTGACCTGTTGCCTGATACAGCTCCCCAAGCGTGATCACAAATTCGGGCATGGGCATGACGCCGACAGCTTGGTTCAACAACTCAATCGCTTCGTCCATGTTGCCCTGGGCAGCCTGCACACGTCCCAGCCCTGCCAGCGCATAAACGTAATCCGGGCGGTTTTGCAGCGTGAGCTGATACTCCAGCTCGGCTCGCTCTACATCGCCCGTATTGAAATAAAGATTGGCCAACTGAGTGCGCGTCCATGCAGTATTTTCGGCGGCTGGAATGCCACTATCCACGGCCAACTGCATCATCTCCAGGGCTCCCTCCGTGTCGCCATGCAACTCACGCAGATACGAAATACGCGAGTAGGAGCTCATATCCGGACGCAGGTCCACCATGGTTTGTAATGTCTCGGTAGCTTCCTCGTAGCGTCCCAGCTCGATCTGCGCATCCGCGATCACACCATAGGCATACGACCGATCAGGGTTGATCTGCCTGGCCTGCTCACCCCACTCCAGCGCGGAGCTAAACTCGTGTCGAGCCAGAGCCAGGGCACCCATCGTGCTGATGGAGGCATAATCGTCCGGTTGAAAAGACAATGCCTTGTTCAGCGCTTCCTCCGTCTTTTGATAATAGGTGGGATCGCCAGTCTCGCGCGCCTTCTGGAGAAAAACCAGCCCAAGCTGACTGTAGGACTGCCAATCGTTCGGGTTCGCTCGCAAGCGCTCCTGAAGCGCCCGGATCTGTGTATCGGTGGATGTGCTCGTGCGGGATGTGGACTCAATTAGATACGCGTACACATCCTCGAGACCGGCAGAGAGTTCACGGGCGGGCGCCAGCCTCCACGACCCAATCACAATTATAGTGGTGATCAAAACCAGGATCATGACTCGGTTGATGGTTCGGTTGTGCAAAAGAGTTTGCATGGAGTCCTCTTTTCCAATTTCGAAAATTCCAGCTTCGGAGGGAGTCGGGGCTGCCCCGACTCCCTCGCTCAAGTTGTGGTTCTACAATCTAAGGTGACGGTGTTACCGTCTCAGTGGCCGTCGAAGTAGTAGTTGATGTAGCCGTTGAGGTCGTGGTAGAGGTAGAAGTGGATGTCGTCGTATTTGTGGGAGATGCAGGTTGAGTAGATGTAGTAGTAGCCGTTGCCGGAGGAGAAGCCGTCGCGGTGCCCGTGGGGCTGGGCAAGACCGTAACGGTCAAAGTTCCGGTTTGCGTTCCCGTAGGACTCGGGATGACTGTCACAGTTCCGGTTACGGTTCCGGTGGTGACCGGTGTTGGACTGGGTGGCTGTCCAGGGGGCGGATTTTGATGAATGCGGCTGAAACCATCCCAGGGTGTTGGCAAGAAGGGGAACGTACTCGGCAGCGGCATGTCATTGGCATCGACGTTATCCCCTGCGGTGGCAAAGTTCGTACCGCCCACCACACGGATAGCCACATCGGTCACATCGTCGATGGGGCGCCGACCATTCGGCCAGCCTGCCGGGTCAGGTGGCGAGCCTAACGCTGTGAGCGGATTCTGACTCTCCAGAGGCGTGGGCGGCACACTGATATCGAGGCGTAACAGTTCAGAAAGCCTGTTATAGCGACCCGGGGTATACGTCAGGAACACATCCCGCAGATCGAAGAGCGGCTCGGCATCCACGCCGAAGACCGCTTCCAGTGCCGTTACGAGACGCGGATTCCGATAATATTTGAGGAACCGTCTTTCTCGGGCTGGGTCTGTTGCGTTCCAACGGTCCTTATCTTCCGTCCCGATGATGACTTCGTTCACGAGAGGATTTGCCAGGCGCTGCACCTGCACCCAATCGCCACTGACCTCACGGCGCTCCACAGCGTCACTGTCTACAGCAGCGCTGTCGGTGATCTCACTCTCATCAACGGGATCTTCCGGGCGCAAAACGGTGGTGCTGCGGCGGTAGGTGCTGGCATAGCCACCCAGCACGGGAGATTCGGTATCATCCGGGTCCTCTTCATCTTCTGTCAGCCAGGAAGCCGGCACTTCGAGGGCAATCGAATGGACATTGAACCCGGAGAGCATATCCACGCCGGGGGTGCGCAGGTTGAGCGTATCGAAGACGGCGCCAAGATCGATGAAGAATGGATCATCTCTCTGACCTGCAAACACGCGTGCTCCGTCGTCCAGCTCATGAATTCCCTCCTGGACCAGAGCTCCGTAATCAGGCATCGTGCGGGGACCTACGTTGGAAGGAACGGCGATGAGATTCCTGGCCAGGACTCTCCGTTCACCGTCACGAACCATCGTCACTGTGTAGGTCTGGCGTAAACCCAGGCCCTCGGAACCGGGTCCATCCAATGACGTGATCGGCGGAAGAGCGACATAGCCGAGGAACAAATCCAACTGTCTGATGACGCCGCGAATCTGGGTCCTGAACTCGAATTCAAAGCTGATATCATCCGCCTGGCCATCCATATCATTGTCGACGCTCATCTTATAAAGCACAGTCGGATCGAAATTATAGTAATTGGGTCCAGCACTGGGCTCTTCCGTTGGGATGACATCCATAATCAACACAATATAGTCTTCCCGTTCGGCTTCATAACTGCGGAACATGAAAAAGTCGGTGATGTCCGCAGTCGGATCCATGGAAATCAGGGGTGCTTCGCGGTGGCTGGCTGCGCTGGAGGTGGAGGGCGCAGCCCCGACCACCAGTGCCAGGACAGTCAACCCTACCACAAGCACACTGAATAACTTACGCATGGGGAACTCCTTTACCAATAAAAAAGTAAATGTTCGAACTACCGGTATATGCGGATTCCTTGTGAGCAATTTCGAGGGGATATTGAATACTCCCACGTAAGCATTGAAGGCGTATGGAATATCTCTATCTATCCATACGCAGGCTGGCTTGTTTCGCATTTCTTATGGGTAATTGTTTTAGCCTGAGTCCGAGATATGCTCGATAACTATCACCTCCTTTCCATTGCACAGAGAAGTTGCCCCCTTTAGACGCGAAAAGAAAATCATGAACAGGCAAAAGCCAGCACGTTAGCGGGGACCGTTAAATTCGTTGGGACAAGGTGGGGCGTCAGTGTCGCGCCTTTGTTGATCGACCAGCCCTAAAAGACGATGCGCCTGCTAATCATTCGGATTTGATCGTGCGGAGTCTGGGTCTATGCGCGAGAGAAGCACTCGTACACTGAGAGCGTCAGGTTTAACCAGTCACCTCGTGCGAGGTGAGAGTTAGTTGCGAGTGGACGTTAAATCTCATTATAGTAACTATTATGAGCGCGGTATTAAAGCCAGTATAGTAACAGATTGGATGTTGGTGTTCGACAGAGGTAAGACCTGGAGGGTGAGCCGGAGCTTTTATCTTGCTCATTCTCTCAAACCAAAACCCTTGAACCCGGCGGGTTATATAGCCGCCCTACTGTAACGTCTCCAGCGTTCTTCTTGCTTCCTCAGCCTCCAGCACCGAAAACTGGGGGTTGATGGATAAGGCTTCTTCCAACAAATTACGTGCAGCCTGATCGTTGCCAAGCGCATGCTCGATCATGCCGGCATGATAGTACAGACGGGCATCACGTGTGCCGAGTGACAGGGCATGCGCCATTAACGCCTGCGCTTCTTCGAAATGGTCGTTCTTATACTGCGCCCAGGCTGCGGCGTCATACCCGTAAATATCCTTGCGGACGTCGAGCTCCGCGAGTGCAAGACGCAGCGCTTCCTTCAAATGTAGATCATGATCGGAATAGAAGTTGGCAAGCTGGCGGTTGTAAATTTGTTGATTGAGGCCGGCAAGTTTACCGATGTATTCCACAGTCCTGTACTGGAGCTGTGCCTGCTCAGGGTGACTGGTCATTGAGTACAGATCTCCCAGCGCGGCCAGATATTCTGGCTGGGGAACCATTTGAATCGCCCGCTCGTAATAATCGATCGCTTCCTCATACCTACTCTGCGCCGCGCGGACTTTTCCCAACCCGGCCAGCGCGAGGTGATAGTTGTCAAAGATGCGCAAGGCAGCTTCATAGTGATTCCCCGCCTGTTTATACTGACCCATATTGAAATACATATCCCCCACACGCAGGACATACCAGGCGACACTTTCCTGGGTGCCGCCTGCTTGCACAGCCCCTTCCGCCGCACGATGCATGAGCTCTAATGCAGTCTCAGGATTGCCCTTCAATTCCTCCAGGGCAGCCAGGCGCGCCAGGACGGGAGGCGTCGCAACCTTCTCGCTTAGTTCCCGATACGCTGCCTCCGCCTCGCGATAATATCCCAATGCCAGTTGAGCGTCGCCAATGGTTGCCAGCGCGTCGGTGATCTTTGGATTCTTTTCATAAACCTGCTGCGCCAACTCCAACGCGGGGAGGAAGTCATGCTGGGCATAATGCACAGATGCCAGAGAAGCATTTGCCTGCCCGTAATTAGGAGCCAGCCGGAGGGCTTCTTTGAGCGCTGTTTCGGCGCGCTGATAACCGGCAACATCCCCGGTCTCGCGTGCCTGGCGAACATACTGCGCGGCCAGAAGGTGATAACTCACAGCATCCTGCGGGTTCTTTTTGATGCGCGCCTGAAAAAATCTAATCGTCTCTTCCACGGGAGGAACCGTCCCCAATTCGCTGCCATCGATTCGTTTGAGATCCAGAGCATTCTTCGACGAGAAGAAGCTTGCGCCGCGTAGATTCGAAAACGCAAGAATCAATAGTATGGATAAAAAAAACAGGATGGCTTTTCTATTCATATCTGGTTCCTCTTTCAGAAACGATTTATTTTCCGTGGAGGTGGGTTGCCACCTCCACGGTTTCATTGTGGTCCCCACTTAGTTCGGCGGAGCGAGATACGGGAAGGTATCGGTGAAGGCGGAGTCGTTGCTGACACAATCGGTTGTGACCGCGCCGTTCGTCACCAGTGCGTACTCGGCATCGATGACATCATCTGCCAGCCCGCGCCCATTCAGGAAGCCTGCCGGGTTGGAGGTATCCACAGTGAGGATGTCCGGAAGCAGAATATCTGCAAGGGCATTCACTGTAGCATCATCGTCGCCATAGAAGATCTTGAGCGTGTCCACTACTTCGCCGCGGAAGCGCTGCTGATCGTTGCGCGGCCGGGCTTCGTTGAATTTGTTCTTCAGGGAAGGCTCTGTACCGGTCGGCTCAAATGGGTTGTTGGGAATGAACACGGTATTGATGGCCGGGCGTCCCATCCGATCGATCTGCTTTCCATTCGCAACAGTGCGCGCCCACACGCCGATGTTGTTGGAGCCGAGCCAGGCACTTGGCACTTCCAGCACAATGGCAGAGATGTTCAAACCGGCAAAGAAGTTGGGACGCGTCTCCCCGGGTGCACAAAAGTCCTGGTTCAGGAATCCGTTGAGATCAAAGAAGAACGGATCGTCCATCACACCGGCGAACAACATGCCGCCACCTGGCAGGGAAATATTCTCCCCTGTCATGCCTTTGGCAAGCGGGTTGCGCATTTCACCGTTAAGGTCGCTATCCACGCCGCCGATCCGCCCGATGGTCACGCGCTGCGCAAGGGCTTCATCGGCATTTGAGAACTTGATCCGGAAGGTCAGGTCCTCTTTGGCATCTCCGTCGGAGTCGATCTTGAACGCGTAACTCGCATTGCCAGCCCGGAACGTGCCATCGTTCTGCACGCCAGCCAGCGGATTGACACCCATGACCATCACGGTGTTATCGGGGTTAGTGGGTGACTGAAACACATATACGTCGGTGAGGTCGAGGCGGGAATCGCCTCCCGGGGAGGTCAGCCCCGGAGCATCCAGGTGGTCGGCTGCGCTTGCCGGTACGGCAAAGAGACCAAAGACAAGCGCCAGTGCCAGGAAGCTGTAGACCAAAACTGTCGAAAACTTTTTCATGGTTTTTCTCCTGAAACATTTAAACTACTTTTAAGACTTGATCGATCATACGAAGTACCTGTTCCTGCACTTACCTCCTTCCTCAGTGTTGTCTTCGGATCCGGATCGGTATACCTATCTCTCCATACGCAAGTGCTTTTGTTTTGCATTTATGAAGCTTAACCTTGCGAAGGTTTTCGTTGAAACGAACCTTCGCAAGGTCCATGGTTTAAACATAAAAGAGTGTTGAGACGTGGTCTCAACACTCTTCGTAAAGTGCAATTGCGACTTACAGATCGCTCAACACAACGATCTCACCGGTCGGTTGTGTGCTGCCTCCCTCCGGCTCGATGGAAATCCCCAGGGAATTGAATGAACCGATGGCTTCTTCGGACGTCACGATCAGGACGCTTTGCCCATTTTCATCCACGGTCAGCAAACCTGCACTCACAGGTGCGTTTCCAATGAGCCAGACCTGATACGTCTTTCCCGGTTCAAGCGGAGGCAAACCAGAGATCACTAATACTGCGGACTGTTCATTCGGGTTGGCGATCAGCTGTCCTTGTGCCTGAGGCTGCACATCAGTCCCCCTCAGCGAAACTGTAATGACCGGATTGCTCTGCGGCAAATTCTGAATGATCTGATCCAGCGACTGGGACTGCGCCGCCAGGCGTTCATTCAGTGCCGCGATTTCAGTGCGCAGGCGAGAGACCTGGAAGCTGAGTAAGATTACCCCTACGATGGCGATCGCTGCCGTTGCCAGACTCAAGGTGCGGAACAGAGTCTCGAACCGGAACGGGCGACGGGATGGCTGGCTCGCTGGCAACGGGCGGGCGCTCTCATCCGCCGCGACGCGCGCCAAGAGTCCATCCTTTACATGTTGCGGCGGCTCTACTGGCGCGACTCCATACGGCAAGGCAGAAGCCGCCCAGCCCATCTCTTCGATCTGCTGACGCGCTTCCGGGTGCTCTGCCAGGTAGTCTTCGACGAGCTTGCGCTCCTCATCCGTCAGGGCATCGAGTGCATAAAATGGAAGTAATTCTTCGATCTGCTCGCGTGGTTCCATTTTTATCCTTCGAATTCTTCTTTATCGAGTTCTTCTCGCAATTTCTGCAATGCCAGACGTGCCCGCGTATGGATCGTTCCCAGCGCCTCCCCGGTCGCTTCGGCAATTTCCTGCCGTGTCATCCCATGAAAATAGGCCATCTCGATCACCTGACGTTGTGCCCGTGGCAGGGACGCCAGTGCCGTGCGCACCTGCCGGTTCTTGAGAAGCAATTGCGTTTGCTCAGGCACATCCATATCGGGGTCGGGCAGGCTATCGAGAATGAGGTCCGCATCCTCTGAGCTATGGATGGCCTGCGGCCGCACATTTCGCCGCCGGTACGCATCGATGGCCAGGTTGCGCGCAATCCGAAACAGCCAGCTCGTAAACGTACCGCGGTCAAGCTGATACGTGGCCGCACTTTTCCAGACGCGCCAAAAGGTCTCCTGCAGCACATCTTCTGCCAGAGCCTGGTCGCCGGTCACTTTCAAGGACACGCCCAGGACCGTAGCCGCGTAACGATCGTAGAGCGCTTCCAGCGCGGCAGAATTGCCCCGAGCGACCTGAGCCGCCAGCGCTTCATCACTCAGCTGCTCAGAGACTTTTCCCTCGGGCACGCGCAATCCATTACTCTCATTATTAGTACGCATGGAAATGCCGGCTGCATTTTTGTTTTGAGCCATTGGATAAACGCAATTTTACCGCTTATCTCCGCAATTTCTTAATCTGATATCCGGATCTGTAGGGCAGGCTTGCGGCCTGCCAACGTTATAATTTTGAAGCGTGTCAGGCTAGAAGCCTGACCTACATCAGCAACCAACGAATGGATAGGCACAGCGAGACGATTGATCGTCGAAACCTTACAGGACTGGCTGTGCCCTACTTGCGTAACAGGAGGTTTTGCATGACACAAGTTCTCTACGGTCCGCGCTTAAGCAAACAGGGTGAACTCCGGCTGGGCTGCTCTGCCGCGATCTTTGATGTTCAGGGACGCGTCCTGCTCACGCGCCGCACCGACAACGGTCAATGGTGCCTGCCAGGCGGGCGCATGGAAGCGGGCGAGTCTGCCGCAGAGGCGTGTGAACGCGAAGTGTTGGAGGAAACTGGCCTGATCGTCCGCGTGAAGCGCCTGGTCGGCGTCTATAGCCATCCGAACCAGCTCGTCATCTACCCGGACGGTAACAAAGTACATATCGTCGTGCTGCACTTCGAAGCCGAGGTCGTGGGTGGAGAGCTCGGATTGAGCGATGAGACAACAGACTTTGGCTATTTCACAATGGGGGAAATCCACCAGATGGAACTACTGGGAAAGCATAAAGAAAGGGTGATTGATACACTTGAAATGCACCCACAGGCACTGATAAAATAATGCTTATTCAAACCGGGGGTTCTTTTTTTTAAGCGCCACCCTTCCCTCGCAGCCCAGGCTCTATAACTTTATATCCAGAAGGATGCTTTCTAATGCTCAATGGCATTGAGTGGAATCAAATTTACTTATTTCTCATTCTGGCGGGAGCGGCCATCCTGCTCTTCACCGAGTGGATCCGAATCGACTTAACCGCGCTCCTGATCATTGTGGCGCTTGGGCTCACCGGTGTGCTAGATGCAGAAGGCGCTCTCTCCGGGTTCAGCAGCGAGCCCGCCATCATTCTGGCGGCCATGTTTGTGCTCAGCGGGGCGTTATTTCACACCGGGTTGTCGCAGCGGCTGGGCAATCTGATCAAGCGGGCCGCAGGGAACAGCTTTACGCGCATCATCCTGGTTGTGATGCCGTCGGTCGCTCTCCTATCGGCATTTACGGGTCACGTGGCACTGACTGCCATCATGCTCCCGATCATGCTCAACCTCTCGCGCGAAAACCAGATCGCGCCATCCAAGTTGTTGATCCCTATGGCTTTTGCCGCCTCACTGGGCACAGCGATTGCGCTGATCGGTGCGCCCGCCTTCCTGGTGGCAAATGGCCTGCTCAGGCAGGCGGGGAATCCTCCGCTGGGGATCTTTTCGATTGCGCCGATCGGACTGGTCCTGTCAGTGGTGGGCACTCTTTTCTTTCTGCTGGCAGGCCGATTCTTGCTGCCCGAACGTAAGGGCGATGACAATTCCGTCGATCACTTCCGGCTGGAAGGATATTACACGGAGCTGGTGCTGCTGCCCGATTCGCCGCTGCTCGGTAAAACCATTCAGGAGGTGGAGGATCAGCAGCCGGTGGATTTCAAGGTATCCGCGTGGTACCGGAATGGCCGTCCGCGCAATCGACCCTACGGCGCGAAGAAGACCCAGGCCGGGGATGTTCTTGTGATTCGCACCAGCCCGGATAAGCTGGCGACCATCGAGCAGGAACGCGGCATTGCGCTTCAGCCCCTGGAAAAATATCGAGAGACATTTGCGCCTTCGCAGGACGGTGAAGGCAGTAAGGAAGAGTTATCCGCCCGTCTGGTTCAGTCGGTGGTGGCTCCCCGTTCTGAGTTGATCGGCAAGACCATCGGGAGAGTCGACTTCATCGAAAATTATGGAGTCATCGTGGTTGGCGTCTGGCGGCGGAAAGGCTGGTTGCGGACAGAACTCTCGCGCGTAAGACTGCGCGAAGGCGATGTGCTGGTCATGACAGGCGACAGCGAGGCACTCAAACGCATATCGGAAGACCGTTCATTCTTGCTGCTTGTTCCTTTCCGGGGCGAGCCAAAACCGTTGCACAAGGCCCGGCTGGCGGGAATTATCATGATCTGCGCGGTTGCCCTGGCCGCAACAAGTGTGGTCCCGGTTGAGATCGCTTTTCTGGCAGGCGCAGCAGTGATGATCCTCAGCGCATGCATCTCAGGACAACAGGCTTATCAATCCATCGATTCCCGCATCTATGTGTTTATCGCCGGCGCGATCCCTCTGGGACTGGCTATGCAGGAGACCGGCACCGCCGATCTGCTGGCAGGCTGGCTACAGGGACTTGTCTCGGGATGGGGGATTCACTGGATCTTGCTGGCGCTTTTTATCTTTACAGGATTGGTCACACAGGTAATGTCTGATGCGGGAACCACCGCCCTGTTCGGACCGATCGCAGTCGCGCTGGCCCAAAGCCTGGGTCTGCGCCCGGAGCCTTTTGTTGTGACAGTGGCTATGGCTGCGGTGACATCCTTCTTCACACCCATAGGGCACCACGGAAATTTGTTGATCTATGGGCCTGGTAATTATCAATTCAATGATTTCATCCGCGTCGGTGTCCCGCTTACTCTCGTTATTGCTTTGATCGTTTCCTTCATGGCTCCCATGCTCTGGCCGGGCTAATGATCACCTTAAACAGGTTAGCATAAGAATACTTCCTCGAGAGGAGTGTGTTTCCTTCCTGATCTCCTTACAATCCAGACGGAAGCAATTATCAAGTATCCATTCTCGATATGGATACTTGATTCGTTTAAGAGAAAGATGCTTGCCGAACCGATCGGGATCCACACGACCAGGTTCAAGCTATCCAATTGATTTTGCACAAGGAGATACTACCAGGGAGGGATGCAGGCAGATTAGAGACTCCATAAAATCCACAACGAAATATTTTTCAAGGGTGTCAATCGTCCTCCTCGACAGTAGGTATTGGACGCAATCTTAATAGTGCTGCAAATGATTAATAACGGTAAAAGGAGACATCGTGTCATGGATATCAAGAAGGGTTCCCCAATCGCAGTGATCGGTGCAGGCATCTCGGGCATTGCCGCCGCAAACATCCTCAAGAAAAATGGATTTGTGCCCGTGGTATTCGAGAAGCATGAAAAGATCGGCGGCGTGTGGGCAACAGCCTATCCCGAAGTCCATCTGCAGAATATCTATACTCAATATCACCTATCCGATTTTCCATGGCCCTTCAGACCTGATCTCCACCCCACCGGGGAACAAGTGATGCGATACCTGACGGCTGCGGTCGAGCATCTCAAATTGGATATCCGGTTGGGGCATGAAGTGCTTGAGATGAGTGAGGAAAAAGATGGCTGGCGTATCCGTTACAAAAACGGAGACGGTATTCATGAAGAGGCATTCCAGTACGCCATTCTTGCAGCGGGGCAATATACAGACGGGAAGAATCTTCCACAGTTCATGGATCAGGAACTGTTCAGGGGACAGATCATCACCGAGCGCGACGTCACATCGCTGGATATGTTCAACGGCAAGCACGTCGTGGTGGTCGGCTATGGCAAAAGTGCTCTCGATATGGCGACTCTGGCTGCGAAGCGCAGCGCGCAAGTGCATCATGTCTTTCGCGCTGCGAACTGGCTGATTCCGGAATGGATTCTGGGTGCGCATTTTACCTACGCGTTATTCACTCGCTTTGGCAATGTCATGATGACGAGCTGGGCGCAGCCCACAGCGATGGAGCGTTTCCTGCACAAGAATCTTAGCTTTGTTGTTTCGAGCTTCTGGGATTTTGTTCAATCCATTGTGCTGTTCCAGCTCAGGCGTACAGGCAAAGGAAAAGATCAGGCTGCCCAGGAAAGACTGAAGACCCTGATCCCTGAGCACAAGATCCTGATGGACTTCCGTTCTTCGGGCGCGCTGGGGCCGGAGGATTATTATCCACTGGTGGCGGAAGGCAAGATCCTGCCCTATCGCTCGGAGATCGAATGTTTCTCGTATGAGTCGGTTCAACTAAAGAATGGGCTAGTGCTCCCCTGCGATGTGGTTGTGTTGTCGCTTGGCTATCTGACGCCCACATTTCCTTTCCTGCCTGAAAAATATCGCGCCCTGCTTGAAGCCGAAAGGGATGGCGTGCAACTCTACAGGCACTTGATCCACCCGCGCATCCCGCGACTGGCATTCGCCGGGTTCAACCACGGGTACATGCACGTGCCGACGGTGGAGATTGGCACACAGTGGCTGTGCGCTTATCTGCGCGGTGACCTCGAGCTTTCCTGTGCAGAGGAAATGGAGCGGAGCATGGAATACGTGCGCAAGTGGAAGCGCGCCAACCTCAAGTTCGAAAACGCCCGCTCCTGCGCGGTGAGCACGCGATTTCAGCAGTACATTGATATTCTGTTGAAAGAATTGGATGTATCACCGTACCGGAAACTACCGAACGTGTTCGCCGAGGTCTTCAGCCGGTATGAAGCTTCTGATTACAAAGGGATTTTTGAAGAATACGAGCGGAAAAAAGAAAAGCGGGTTGCGCCGCTAAAGGTACTGCCTTTGGACACATAGCGATTCACATCACATTTATCTCACCGCGGAGCCCACTGAGAGCATGGAGAATTTTAATGGATCTCCGTGGGCTCTGTGTTCTCTGTGGTGAGAGTCGCGTCCCTGGACTTTGCGAAGGTTTGACCTCTCCAATTTGATCTCACCTGGTGCCAACCTTCGCCAGGTTTACACCTTTTTCCACCATACACCCGTACACTCGGGCAAAATGACCCAGTTGTTCCGTTTGACCTTATCGCCCAGTTCGTCGCCGAAGAAAAAGCGCGAGAGATATTCGGCTTCCTCAAGCGACTCGAACAGATAATCCGTGCGGATCCACTTTTTTTGAAAGCCTGCCTCATCAAGCCACGGATAAAAATTCTTGAGATGCTCCAGCTTGACCGGCGACTCGTTGCCGGTGCCCAGCGATTCAAACAAAACAATAAAACTGCCCGACTTCAAAACGCGTTTCATTTCGGCAAGTGCCTTGTCTAACTCTTCTCGCCAGGAGTCCGGGTTCCATACCGCCAGGTAACTCACACTCCAGCCTGAGACCACCAGGTCCGCCGAATGATCGTCCACCGGGAGCTGGCGGTGGTCGGCGATATTCACTTCCCAATTGGTCAGCCCGCTTTCCGTCAGCTTCTCGTGGCAGACTCGCAGCATGTCCGGGGCAATGTCGAAGGCATGGACATGCGCCACTAACGGGGCAAGCATGCAGGCCAGTCGTCCGGTGCCGGCCCCCAGGTCCAGGACGACGCGGTTTTCCAACGGTGTGATACTCTGCAAGGCACTGAGGATATTGCCCTGATAATCCTCACGCGCGATCAAGGCTTCGTATTCATTTCCATGATGAGCATAGACAGTCTTGTTATCAGGCATGCTTTTCCTTCCAGTCGTAATTTGACTTCAATACCCGGGCTGGGACCCCGCCGAGGAGCGCGTTGCTTTCCGGTATCTCTCCGCTGACCACGCTCCCCATCGCAACCACCACCCGATCGCCAATGGAAGAGCCCGGAGAAAATCGGGCCGCGCTACCGATGTAGCAGTCCGAACCGATCTTGATATCCCGGTCTTTCACGCCGGCGCCGTGTGTCCAAAACTGGGAATCGATCCCTGCGATCCATGAGCGGTCCCCGAGCACAAGCGAGCCAGATAAATCAAAATAATGACGCGAGGTGATCAACGCATCATCGCAGACCTCGAGCCTGCGAGAGTACTGAGCATCTTCATACTCATCACGTGAGACCCAGTAGCCACAAATGAATTCATTGCGATTGCCGATCGACGCCCCGCGATGGATGTGGATTTTCATCGGACCGGCAAAGAGATTGAACGGACCGATCTTGCAGGCTTCGATGGTTGCCTCATCGACAGCGATGATCGTTCCAAAACCGATCCGTGCACCCTGAATTTTATAGCCGAGCAGGCGATAGGCGAGCACGCGCAAGCGATTGAGCGGAAGCAGGCTGATGAGCGCAGCCAGGACGATTTTAAGCTTTTTCAATGTTGGACTCCTGAGGTTGCGGAGTGCCGCAAAAAATGACCAAATCAAGTTTGATTAGCGCTAATAAATGGCTTGATAAAAGTTTAGTAACCTCTCAGACAAGCGGCGCAGACAATTGTAGCAGATTTGGAATTTGCCAAAAAAATAGTTCTCAGGAATGGTAGACGTAAACTTACACCGTGATAAATTATGAGAAGTCAGGCTTGCTCTGCCGCGCAAAGCGCACGGCGAGAATTGCATTTACCGCTTGCCGCTGGGCGTGGCGGGAACAGAGGAAAAATGTCAAATCACCCTGAAAATCAATTTGACTTCTGGCTTGGTGAATGGGACGCCCGCTGGGGCGAAGATGGGAAAGGGACTAACACGATCACGCGTATCTTAGATGGAAAGATTGTCCAGGAGGATTTTGTCGCCTCCGACCTGCACGGCATGAGTTTCTCCTCGTATGACCCTGAGCGCAAGCTCTGGTGCCAGACCTGGGTGGACAACAATGGCACATATCTGGATTTCACCGGGAAGTTCGAAGACGGCAAAATGGTCCTTGTGCGCGATGCCATCGTACGCGGCGAGTCCTGTAAGCAGCGCATGGTCTGGTACGACATCCACGATGACCACTTCGAGTGGAACTGGGAGCGCTCCGATGACGGCGGGAATACATGGCGCGTCTTGTGGCAAATACATTACACAAGAAAATAATCCTCGCGTTGAGCGCAAACGAAGCGCGGAAACAATAATTTGTACGCAAATGTAAAGTTCGCCAAATTATGCGCGCTTCGTCTACGCCTTGGTCTCGATACGTGGCGCTGTTAGCGCCACTACTCGACCAGCGGCTCCGCTCAGCGCGACAGTATCTTATAATTGGCGGATGCCAACTCTCTCACCCTCTGCACAAAAAGTTCAAGATCAGATCAAGTCGATGGGGTTCGATTATACGGTAATTGAACACAACGAATCCACGCGCACCGCGCAGGAAGCTGCCGACCGCGCCGGTTGTGAGCTGGGTCAGATCGTCAAGTCTCTGATCTTCAGGGGCAAGGTGTCGGGCAAGCCGATCCTTGTCCTGACCAGCGGCGCGAATCGCGTCGACGAGAAGCGCATCAGCCAGTACGCGCGCGAGCCCATCGGCCGCGCGGATGCCGATTTCGTTCGAGCCGTGACCGGCTTCGCGATCGGAGGCGTACCGCCCGTCGGCCATCTCCAGAGAATGGAAACGTACATCGATGAAGACTTCCTCGCCTATGGCACAATCTGGGCGGCCGCCGGGACGCCAAACGCCATCTTCGAGCTCAAGACCTCTGACCTGCAAAAGTTGACCAACGGACAGGTGGTGCGGGTGAAGTAATGTTCGAGGAAATTCGTAACTTTCTGTCTCATTCCGAAAACCTGTTCAGCGCCGGAATGCCGAACCAAGAACAGCTAGCGGATGCTGCCCGCAAGGGTGTGCAGCTTGTCATCAACCTTGCGCCGCACACTGTGCTGGATGCTCTGCCCGGCGAGGAGGAGCTAGTCCATTCGCTGGGCATGCAATACATCAACATCCCGGTGATCTGGAACACACCCACCCGGGACGGACTGGACCGCTTTATGGATGTGATGGATGCAAACCAGGAGAAGAAGATCCTTGTGCATTGTCAGGCCAATTTCCGGGCGACCGCATTCATCGCCATGTACCGGATTCTGCGGCTCGGCTGGAAGGACGACAAATCCATGGAGGGAATGCATCAGATCTGGGATACAGAAGACTACCCGATCTGGAAGATGTTTATCGAAGAGACGTTGAAAAAAAGCCGGGAAGGCATGTAACATGGGGCCTTCAAGGCTTACTCTCGTTTGCGGTTGGAATTGCTCAGGTACGCTGTGCTTACATTCTTGAAACGTCGCCTTCGTCGGCTTAGCTCTCAGCTCACAGTCACATTCCTGGTGGGCTTTCTGGGAATCGGTATTGCCATCGGGGTACCAGTTATCTTGCTGATCGGCCAGCAAGCATCCTCTCACGCGCAGCTTTTGCTTGACCAGGCAGGTGTTGCTTCCCGGGCATTTCTGGAGGGAGAAAAATCCGATCTGCAAAGTCTGGCACTATTGATCTCCCAACGACCAACACTTACGCAGCTATTGGGTGAACAAGACTTTTCGGCTCTTGAAGGTTATCTGGATACACTCCGAGAGGGAGGAAATCTCGATCTCATATTGATCTGTGAACATGGATCATCTGCACGGATTGCTGGAAACGTAGCTGGAAATGAACTTTGCCAGGTTGATTCACAATCCGGTTACGTATCCATGCGTCCGGAGGCGGATCTATATCTGTACGCGACAGGCGATGTACTTTCGAATACACAAGCTAACTATAAGGTGGTCATCGGAAAAAGTGCTCCATCGATCCTGGCAGACCTGCAACAGGAAACCGGTCTGCTTTACTTTTTAAGCCAGGCGGATCAAGCTATTTATTCGAGTGAGCCATCTATAGAGATAAACACAACGCTGACCCGTGAGCTGCTGAGGGGCGTAAATCAGAGTCCAAACCGGTCGCTGCAGCAGCGGTCGCTCCGTGTCAATGAACACGAATACATTCTTTCAACCCGAGAGATTGACCCATCACAGAATCTCAGTCTGATCAGTGCACTGAATGTCGATAACCAGATCGCCGTGCAGCAGAGTTTGAGCAGCACACTGCTGTTTGGTTTGTTCTTCATTATGCTGATTGCCTCCGTTCTGGGCATCTGGCTCTCTCAGAGGATCAGCCGCCCCATTGTACGGCTGGCAGATGCGGCGGCTGAATTCCGGCAGGGCAACCTTGATTCTCCGATCTCGATTGAATCCCAGGTGCGGGAAATCGATCAACTGGCGAACACGCTGGAAGATGGACGCGTGGCGCTGCGGCATTCCCTGCAGCAGCTTCAGGCAGAGAAGGTATGGATCGAACATCTGCTCAATTCGATCGTAGAAGGAATGCTGACACTCGATCATGAAAACATGATCACATTTGCCAGCGCTGGTATAAGTAAGATCACAGGCGCGGAACCCGATCAAATTCTCGGTGCGAGGATTGATGATCTGTTTCTGCCTTTGGATGGCGAGGTGGAATTCAGTAAACAGCTCCCTGCGATCGGGCAGCAGCGGCGTATCTCTGTCAAATTAAAGAACGGCCAGGAGAGATTACTATCCATTTCGAAATCAAAGCTTGTTCCACCGGAGGCCAGCAGCGCCAATCGTGCGCTTGTGATTCGCGATGTTTCGAACGAGGAATATATCCACCGCCTGCTGGGTGATTTCATGGCAAACATCACCCACGAATTCCGCACGCCCCTGGCTGCCCTGGAGGCTTCCTCTGAGTTGCTGCTGGACAACCTCGATACTCTTTCCCGGGCGGAGCTGCAGGAATTGCTCGTTTCTTTGAATCTAGGAATCATCAATTTGCAGACCTTAATTGATAATCTTATCGAAGCAGCCAGCATCGAAGCCGGCAGGTTTAAAGTTTCTCTGCAGCCGGTTTCATTCGGTCGAATTCTAAAGGATGCTCTTGATATGACGCAGCCCTTAGCCGAAAAGTATTCCCTGCGATTGCTTGCGCAGCCTGTGGAAGTACCGATCTTTGTGATGGCAGACCAACGCCGCACCGTGCAGGTCCTGGTCAATTTGCTTTCAAATGCTGTTAAGCACAGCCCGGAACAAGGCTCGATACAGATCAACCATGAGGTTCTGGGGAAAACCCTCAGGGTGGAAGTCATCGATGAAGGCAGCGGCGTGCCCCTCGGCCAGCGCAAAAATCTCTTTCGCCGCTTCGCGCATCTGGACACGGCCAATGAACGCGCCCGGCAAGGAGCCGGCCTGGGACTCTCTGTTGTCAAAGAGATCGTGGAAGCGCAGCAGGGCGAAGTAGGTATTACAGAACTGACGGAAAGTGGCACTTCGTTTTGGTTCACCTTGCCTGTAGTGAGTGGGAGTGTCCAGGAATGAAGATTCTCGTCGTCGATGATGATCGGGTGGTAGCTGACCTGGTTGTGTTTACGGTCAGGAAGGCCGGCTATGAAGCGGTCATGGCCAGCGATGCGGCCAGCGCGCTGCGCCGCTGGGCTGAAGATCAGCCTGACCTCATTATTCTCGATATCAATCTGCCGGGCACAGCACAACTGAAGGATGGGTTTGCGATCTGCCAGTACATCCGCCGCGCATCGGATGTACCCATCATCCTGCTCACTGTACGCGGCGAGGAAAAAGACATCGTCCACGGGCTGGAGGCGGGAGCCGATGATTATGTTTTAAAACCGTTCAGCCCGCGCCAGCTTGTGGCGCGTGTCCAGGCGGTGATGCGGCGAGGGCGCACGATCGAGAATTCTGCGCCTGCGAAGTTATCCCTCGATGGGCTGGACTTCAACCCGAAACTGCGCGAAGTATCGCTGGCAAATGGGCAAACCAAAAGCCTGACAGCATTGGAGAGCCGGCTTCTCGAGTCTTTGATGTTGAACGCCGGAACAATCCTGACGACCGATGATCTGATCAGCGATGTGTGGGGCGCCAGCGGCGGCAACTCGGAAATGCTTAGGCAGCTGGTGCGCCGCTTGCGCGCCAAGGTGGAAGAAGATTCAACCAGGCCCTTCTATATTCAAAACTTGCCAGGGCTGGGATATTCGTTTCGATTAAAGAGATAATCGAGATTGGAAAGATATGGGGGAAAACCAGTAACCAATTGTCACAGGGTTGTCACACGAATATCACGACGCCGGTCACGCCTCCCCGTTATCTTAAGGCCAAGATTAACGTGAGAGGTGAAAATGTCGATTCTGCTTGAGAATGTGAGCAAACGCTATGGAGAGCAGACCGTCGTCAACAACGTCTCGTTGGAGATCAAAGACGGTGAGTTTTTTGTGCTGCTCGGTTCCAGCGGCAGCGGCAAAACAACTGTGCTGAACATTATTGCCGGATTGGCGGCGGCGGATGAGGGACGTGTTTTATTGCATGGCAAAGACGTAACCTATCTGCCCACGCAAAAACGTAATGTCGGCTTTGTGTTTCAGAACTATGCTCTTTTCGAGTACATGACCATCGCGGAAAACATCGAGTTTGGTCTTCAAATTCAAAAGGTTCCGAAAAAAGAACGGCAGATGAAACGCGATGAGCTACTGGAGCTGGTGGGATTGGTGGGACTGGGCGATCGCATGCCGAAGCAGCTCTCCGGGGGCCAGCAGCAGCGCGTGGCACTGGCGCGGGCTCTCGCTCTGGAACCGGATGTGCTTTTGCTTGATGAACCCCTTGGGGCGCTGGACGCAAAAATCCGCACTGAATTAAGGCGCTCGCTGAAATCCATCCAACAGCAGCTGGGCGTGGCGACCATTCTGGTGACGCACGACCAGGAGGAAGCCTTTGACCTGGCCGACCGGATCGGTGTAATGAGCTATGGCCGTTTAATCGAAGTGGGCACCCCACGTGACCTATACATGCACCCGCAGACTGAGTTCGTGGCTTCGTTCCTCGGAACGGCGAATATCCTGTTAGGCAAGCACGAAAAGGAACGGATTCAGATCGGACCGCACGTATTTGGTCTTCACAAAGAAGCGACGCAGTTCAGCACAGACGGGCGCGTGCAGGTACTTTTCCGACCGGAGGATCTCGCGCTGGCAAACGACAAAGCCAACCTCGATTGTGTTCCACTTGGCGAGGGCGTGGTCACCAGCCTGGGCTTCAACGGCCCGACCGAGCGCATCCGGTTGGAGCTTCCGTCGATTCCCGGGGTGCGAGCCATTGCACCGGCTGTTCCCTTTGGGAACCAGAGCATTGCGATTGAGGCCACGCGTCCACCGGAGCAAGCTGCGGCCTTTCCTCTTTCCATCAATGACAAAGCCTGGGTTGGGATCCGGCGTATGCACGCCCTCTCCCATCCGGGGCTGAACTTCCTGGTAGTGACCGATGGCTCGTTGCGCAGCCAGTCTGCCATCAGCCTGGGTGGATACCTGGCACGGATGTCACACGCCCGCATGACTCTGCTGGGTGTTGGCAAGGATGAGGCTCTGTTGGAGTCATACCTGCAGGAGGCCCGTAAACAACTGGGCAATGGCATGGCGTCTGTCCAGGTGCATACGGACTCTTCCCCTGCCCCTGTGGCCATCGCGAAATCAATCCGTCATAATCCGGTCGATCTCGTCATTCTCGGCTGGAGACCTGTGGAAGGGGCGGGATTTACAGAACAAATTCTGCAGCTAGGCGATCATCACTTGTTGCTGGCGGCTCACCCGGATGCGCGCCTGGAAAAGGCACTGGTCTGTGCAGCAAGCGGTGAGCCGGGGAAAGACGATGTCCTGTTTGCCGGCCGCTTATTGCGCCATGTGGGTGCGCAGGCCAAGCTGTTCACAGTGATCAATGCTGTCTACAGTTCGGAGTATCAGCGCCAGCACGTGGAGCGCTTCATCGAAGGCGGCAGGCACAGTCTGGAACGATTCGGTGTCCCCACCGAGAGTGAAATCAAGATTGGGAATCCTCAAACAGAAATTGTGGAAGAGATCCGAAAAGGAGAATTTGATCTTGTCGTCCTTGGCGCCCCATTACCGGACCGGGATGGCAGGGTCTCAATAACACGGGTCATGGAAGGCGTGATGAAAAATGCCGGAAATTGTTCTCTGCTGATCGTCCGATCTCATTCCTATAGAAATTGACACGTTTCAAATCCAACTCAAAAAGTTTTCGAAAGGTTTACTTATGTTTTCTAATTTACGAAAGACAGTCATTGTTTCTATTTTGCTCCTGACCATTTTATTGACAGCTTGCTCATCCAGTAACCAGACCGCTGAGGAAGATGGAAACGAAATCAAGCTAACGCTTGCCGCATATACTACGCCGCGTGAAGCCTATGCAGAGATCATCCCTTTGTTCCAGGCGCATTGGAAGGAACAGACCGGTCAGACGGTGACGTTCGAAGAATCGTACCAGGGCTCGGGCGCGCAGTCCCGCGCGGTGGTCGAGGGCTTTGAGGCGGATATTGTTGCCCTGTCTCTCGAAGCAGATGTGATCCGTATTGAAGATGCCGGGCTGATCACTCATGATTGGCGCAGCAAGCCCTTCGGCGGGATGGTGAGCACGTCGGTCGTCGCGTTTGCGGTGAGGGAAGGCAACCCAAAGAATATTCAGGATTGGGCGGATCTGGCTCAGCCGGATCTGGAAATCCTGACCCCGAACCCGAAGACGAGCGGCGGCGCGATGTGGAATGTACTGGCTCTCTACGGCGCAGCCGAGCGCGGACATATTGAAGGCGTGGCAGCCGATGACGACGAAGCCGCGCAGGAGTTCCTGCTCTCCGTGCTGCAAAATGTGACGGTGATGGATAAGGGCGCGCGTGAGTCGATCACCAACTTTGAAAAAGGCATTGGTGATGTAGCGATTACGTATGAAAACGAGGTACTTGTCGGGCAAGAAGCCGGAATCAACTACGAGCTGGTGTTGCCCACCTCCACGATCCGGATCGATAACCCGGTTGCGGTTGTAGACACATATGTCGATAAACACGGCACGCGTGAGGTGGCAGAAGCATTCGTCGAATTCCTCTTTGCAACAGAAGCGCAGGAGATCTTTGCCCAGCACGGTTTGCGCTCCCCGGATCCCGCAGTAGCCGAATCGACAGCAGAGACCTACCCGCCGATCGAAGACCTGTTCGCCATTGATTACTTTGGCGGATGGAAAGAAGCCACCCCCACCTTCTTTGGAGAACAGGGGATTTTCTATCAGGTCTTCGAGCAAGTGCAGGGCATTCAAATCAACGACTAACTAAAGAAATGGCTGTTGCCTGATGGCACCTGTCACAGGCAACAGCCGCTTATCGAGATATGAACTTACAGACAACACTTACACCGGCAGGTAAAACAAAGAGTGCATCCCTTCCCTGGGGACGATGGGGAATCCGCACCATCGCGCTCAGCTACCTGATGCTGTTGCTCATTATTCCCCTGCTCGTCATCTTACAGGATGGCTTGCGCGAAGGCATAGGGGAACTGTGGCGACAGGTCAGCCTCCCCATGGCCTGGCACGCGCTCAAGCTCACGCTCTGGACGTCGGCGGTGATGACGATCATCAATACCATCATGGGCACACTGACCGCTTTTGTCCTCGTGCGCTATGAATTCCCTGGCAAACGCATCCTGAACGGCGTGATCGACCTGCCACTGGCCATTCCCACTCTTGTCACCGGCGTGATGCTAGTCATCCTGTTTGGGCCGCAGGAGGTGCTGGGTGCCTGGCTGAAGGAAGAGTTTGATTTCTCGGTGATCTTTGCACCGCCGGGAATCATCCTTGCGCTGTTGTTTCTTACCTTTCCATTTGTGGTGCGCTCCGTCCAGCCTGTGCTGATGGAGCTGAACCGCGCCCAGGAACATGCAGCTGCCACGCTCGGCGCGGAAGGCTGGACGATCTTTCGCCGCATCATCCTGCCGCCGTTGACTTTGCCAATCGTGACCGGCGCACTGCTCAGTTTCGCTCGTGCCATCGGGGAGTTCGGGTCGATCGTCATCGTGGCCGGGAATATTCCTTTTGTGTCACAGACGGCTGCCGTCTATGTGTTCGGCGAAGTGGAATCGGAGAACCGGCTGGGAGCCAGTGCGGTTTCGATCGTCATGGTCGCGATTGCGTTTACTGTCCTGATGTTCGCAAATTATCTGCGTAAGCGTGTAAAAAAGGAAACCTCATGAGTGTTAGCAGTTCTGTTCGTACAAGGGTTGTGGACATACAAAAGCGAGAATCCACCTGGCTGGAGAGAAATAAGGGCAAAGTCGCTCAGTGGGGATTGATCACAATCGTGGTGGCTTATGTGGCGTTTCTGATCGTCACCCCAATCTCCGCCCTGGCAATTGGTGCTTTTGAACGGGGAATTGGCGCGAGCCTGGAGTCTCTGAATGACCCTTCCGTGTTCAGCGCCTTTTGGAATACGTTATGGATCAGCCTGGTCGTTGTGACGATTCATGCCATCTTTGGGACTGTTGTCGCCTGGGTCTTTGTACGTCACCGTTTTCCCGGGCGCGATCTGATCAATGGACTGGTGGATATGCCATTCGCGGTGTCTCCGGTTGTCGCCGGCTACATGCTGCTCTTGCTCTTCGGGCGCAATGGACTGCTCGCCCCAGTGCTCGAGCCGTTGGGGATTCAGGTCGCTTTTGCCATGCCAGGGATCGTGCTCGCGACATTGTTTGTGACGTTACCGTTCATGATCCGCGAGCTGATTCCAGTGCTGGAGGCGTTTGACACCCGGCAGGAACAAGCCGCGGCAACCCTGGGCGCAAACGGCTGGCAGACCTTCTGGCGTGTTACGTTCCCCTCCCTGCGCTGGGGACTCATCTACGGCATCACGTTGACCTTTGCCCGCGCTCTCGGTGAATTTGGGGCCGTGCTGGTCATCGGCGGAGGAGTCCAAGGCCGAACGGAAACGGCAACCCTATTCATTTATCGAGCGCTGGATGAGCGCCAATATATTGGGGCATACAGCGCCTCGTTGGCACTGGGATTGTTTTCGCTCATATTAGTCTTGGGCTCTGACTGGCTTAGAAACAGACAAAAGTAGGCCACGCTTTTAGCGTGACCCTTGGCTGATGCTCATGTTTTTGATTTGCAATCAGACTTCCTTTGTCGTAAAATCTTTATAGACCAACTGAAGGAGGCTGAATGGCTACAACTGTATCCAAGGCTGAGTCCCGCCCCATGACCGAGGAGGCGGACTTCCTGCAAATTAAATCCGTTGACCACGTACATTTCTATGTGGGGAATGCCAAACATGCCATGTACTACTGGTGGAAGGCTTTCGGTTTCGAGCCCATTGCCTATTCGGGGCTTGAAACGGGAAACCGCGCGTTTGCTTCCTATGTTCTCGAATCGGGGCAGGCGCGCTTTGTTGTTTCTGCAGCCTACTCACCCACGCACGAGATCGCCGCGCATCACCTCGTGCACGGCGATGGCATCAAGATCATCGCCCTCGAAGTGGACGATGTTGAAAAGGCCTGGCAGGCAACTACAGAACGCGGCGGCAAATCTGCCTGGGCGCCGCGCGAAGAAAAAGACGATCATGGCATTTACCGCACGTCGGCAATTTACACCTATGGCGAAACTTTACACGTCTTTGTAGACCGGGACGATTACAAGGGTGTCTTTGCACCCACCTACAAACCGATCAATTATGAAGCCGAGTCCACGGGTCTGGCGGCCATTGACCACATGGTGGGCAATGTGCAACTGGGTAAGATGAACCACTGGGTCAACTACTATCACCAGGTGATGGGGTTCCGCCAGTTGCTGCACTTCGATGATAAAGACATTTCTACCGAATATTCCGCGCTCATGTCTAAGGTGATGCAGAACGGAAACGGACGCGTCAAGTTCCCGATCAACGAGCCCGCCGAGGGACGGCGCAAGAGCCAGATCGAGGAATATCTCGATTACTACCTCTCGCCCGGCGTGCAGCACATCGCCATTATCACAGGGAATATTCTCGAAACGGTCGAAAAGCTTCGCAAGCGCGGCGTGGAATTCCTGCGTGTGCCCGATACTTATTATGAGATGCTGCCCGATCGCGTCGGCCAGATCAAGGAAGACATGAAAGCCATCCATGATCTCGGCATCCTGGTCGACCGCGACGATGAAGGCTATCTCCTGCAGATCTTCACCCGTCCGATTCAGGACCGCCCCACAATGTTCGTCGAAGTGATTCAGCGCCACGGCTCCCAGGGATTCGGCAAAGGCAACTTCCGAGCTTTGTTCGAATCGATCGAGATGGAGCAGGAACGGCGCGGGAATTTATAAAAGGAACGTGTCATTGCGAGCCGGAGGCGAAGCAATCTCCCATTTCGAGGCAGACCCTTTTCGAAGAGTTTTCTCCATATTAGAGGAGATTGCTTCGTCGGGAAAACCGCCCTCCTCGCAATGACATGACAGACAGCTATGAAATTCGCAACCGTCTCTACACTGCGCGCCTCGTCTCAGCCGGCTATCGTGGTTGAAGACCGCGTCCATACGCTGCCCTATGCAGACATGCACGCGGTCCTCGCCGCGGGACCTGAGAAAGCGGCCAGCCGGGCATCCAGGGATTCCTTATCCTTCGATGAAGTGACCTTTCACTCACCCATCCATCCGACCACCCTGCGAGATGGCTACGCCTTCGAGCAGCACGTTGTCACCGCCAACCGCAACCGCGGCCGGGATGTGCCAGAAGAGTGGTACCAGTTCCCCGTTTTTTATTTCACCAATCCCAATGCCGTGTTTGGGCATGAAGACCTCATTCCTTATCCGCCTTATACCAGAGCCATGGACTATGAACTCGAGATCGCAGCCGTGATCGGCAGAGGCGGATCAAATATCCAATCCGAGGATGCACCGAATCACATATTTGGCTACACGATATTCAATGACTGGTCGGCGCGTGATATCCAGCGCAAGGAAATGGCTGTCGGGCTCGGGCCGGCCAAGGGTAAAGATTTCGCATCCTCGTTCGGTCCAGTCATCGTCACCCATGACGAGCTCGCCGATCGTGCGACCGGACGCCCGGGCGTTTACGATCTCGAAATGGTGGCGAGAATCAATGGCAAAGAGTTCTCGAGAGGCAATTTCAAAGACATCCATTGGTCGTTCGGTGAGATCATCGCGCGTGCATCCGATTGTGTCATGCTGAACCCTGGAGACGTGATTGGCTCCGGAACCGTCGGCACGGGCTGCCTGCTTGAGCTGACCAAGTTCCAGGGCCCCTGGCTCGATCATGGCGATGTGGTCGAGCTGGAAATCGAAAGGATCGGCATATTGAGGAATACGGTTGGATAGGAACAAAATCGCTTGTTCAACGGTTTGAAATGAGGGCAGAAATTTCTACGCGTTGAAAAGAGATAAGCATGAAAAAACGAACTTTGTCTGTGATGCTTGGGGTGGTACTGGTAATGCTGGGCTGCACATTTTCAATAAGCACCCCGCCTCCACCGACGCAGGTGGATGAGGTGGGAACCGTCGTCGCGGCCACCTTGCAGACCTTCACGCAAACACCAGTTGAGCAGGCGACAGGTGTTCCAGAGGCTGAAACGCCGGTTGCTGGTCAGACGGACGGAACACCGGTTTCCTTTGAGTATGCCTCGCTTGTAATCCCAGACGACGTCGCGAGCGGGGCAAACACTGACAAAATGACTGCTGTATCCTCGAATAGCGATGCGCCCTGGGACATTGCGCCGACCCATTTGCGGTTTACACTCACCGATTATCAGCTTGAGGACAAATTCCATGAGCCAAGGATCTTTATATATCCGGCGAATGAATATGCCCAAGTAAATTCCAACGCAGCTGAACAAATCGACCGTATTCGGAAGCTTCTGAGCGGTACAGCATTAATGAAAGAAACTCTGCCGATTGTGCCTTTCTTCAACGCACAACCTCTCATCGCCGCTCATATAAAAATCATTCCGTTTCAGAATGGCAACGGTGTAAGCTCGCTAACACAATATGCCCAGTATGCCGCGCCGATCAACAACCGCGAGCTGTTCTATCACTACCAGGGACTGACAAGCGATGGTGAATATTATGTGATCGCCATCCTGCCTATCACCGCACCGCTCCTCGCCGAAGATGAAAAGCCGGAGGCACAAGTCCCTGCGGAAGGAGTGCCCATCCCGTCAGACACCGGCCCGAATGAAGTATATTATTTTTCGGTGACCGAGAAATTGAATTCCCTAGCCCCGGACTCGTACACCCCTTCGTTAAACAGTATGGATGCATTGATTCAGTCGATTCTTATAGCCAACCCTTAAGGAGGTACCATGCCCTTTTACCATAAGCTCGGACAGATTCCCCACAAGCGCCATACCCAGTTCCGCAAACCCGATGGCGGGTTGTATCGTGAAGAATTGATGGGATTGGAAGGGTTCTCATCCCTTCAGTCCACCCTTTATCACAACTTCATCCCCCCTCGTGTCAGGCATACAGAGGACCTCGGTTCACGCTTGCCTGAAACCGTGGACTTCGGCCCGATCCGTCACCGCGCGTTTCGGACCGCCGACGCGCCGCTGGGAACGGATCCCGTTTCGGCGCGCATTCCCCTCCTCGCCAACCGGGACGTGATCCTCGGCGTGGCGCGCGCCTCGCAAAGCATGGATTACTTCTATCGCAACGCGCAATCCTATGAAACCTGGTGGGTACACGAAGGCAGTGGAACGCTGAAATCCCAGTTTGGAAACCTGAAATTCCACAAGGGCGATTACATCGTGATCCCCTTTGGCACCACCTGGCAAATGCACCTGGACGATGGGGAAGCGCGTTTCTTTACGATTGAAAACCCATCGCAGATCGAGCCTCCAAAACGCTACCGCAACGAGTTCGGGCAGATGCTCGAACACGCCCCCTACTCTGAACGCGATATCCGCGTGCCGGAGGAGATCGAGACCCACACCGAGCGTGGCGAATTTGAGGTGCGTATCAAAGTCCGCGAGCGGCTCAGCAAACACATCATCGACTATCACCCGTTTGACGTGGTCGGCTGGGATGGTTATCTCTATCCATGGATCTTCAACATTGAGGATTTCGAGCCGATCACCGGCCGCGTCCACCAGCCGCCGCCGGTACACCAAACCTTTGCCGCGCATAACTTCGTCGTATGCTCCTTCGTGCCGCGCCTGTTCGACTATCACCCCGAGGCCATCCCCGCGCCCTACAACCATTCCAACGTCAATTCGGATGAGGTGATCTATTATGCCGAAGGCGATTTTATGTCAAGAAAGGGAATCGACCGCTGCGACATCAGCATGCATCCTTACGGCCTGCCGCATGGTCCGCAACCCGGCATGACAGAAGCGTCGATCGGTAAGAAGGAAACGAAGGAACTGGCTGTAATGGTGGATACCTTCTACCCGCTGAACCTCACAAGCCAGGCGCTGGAATATGAAAAGCCGGAGTACATGTCCACGTGGCTCGAAGGCACAGGCGAGTAGGCCACGTTTGTAACGTGACGGTTGATGGAACAAAGTCACGCTGGAAGCGTGACCTACAATAAACAAGAACAACAGTTTTATAATTACAGGCGATCACAAACTCATAGAAAACGGCGGGCAGGCAAGCCCGTCGTTTCGCGGAGGCACACCATGAATCTTTCAACATCACACATCAAAGACCCAACGTTTAAGAAGATCGCCAAAAAGATCGTCTCAGAAATGAAGCGCCTGGAAGTACCAGGGGTATCCATTGGCATATGGCACGCGGGCAAGGAGTTGGCAGAGGGGTTTGGCATCACGAGCGTTGAGCATCCATTGCCTGTTACAGCAGATACGCTGTTTCAAACAGGCTCGATCAGCAAGACGTTTACAGGGACCATGATGATGCAACTGGTCGAACAGAGGAAAGTCGATCTGGATGCGCCTGTGCGCACGTACATCAATGATTTCAAGCTCAGCGACAAAGACGTTACGGAAAGAGTCACCCTCAGCCACCTTCTCACGCACATGGGCGGATGGGTTGGCGATTACTTCAACGACTTTGGCAATGGCGATGATGCACTCGATAAAATGGTAAAAGATGTTGCCAGGCTGCCGCAAGTCCAGCCACTGGGTACACTCTGGTCTTATAACAACACGGGGTTCAATATCGCCTCGCGCATCATCGAGATTGTCACCGGGAAACCATACGAGCAGGCCGCCCAGGAAATGCTGTTCGACCCGCTCGGGCTAAAGATGTCTTTCTTCTATCCCAGTGACATCCTATTCACGCATCGCTTCGTGGTTGGGCATCAAAAGGTAAAAGATAAGGTCCAGGTGGCGCGCCCGTGGGCGATCGGACGGGCAGGCAACGGCGTGGGAGGTGTCGTCAGCACCGTGCGGGACCTGCTCCAGTACGCGCGCTTCCACATGAGCAACGGGAAGAAAAATGTTATCTCAGGCAAGAGCCTGCGAGCTATGCGCGTCCAACAAGCGGATGCGGGTCCGCGTGGTGGCATGGGGATCACCTGGTTCATCCGCAAGGTTGGCGACATCAACATGTACGCCCACGGCGGCGCGACGAATGGACAGCAGGCATACTTCTTCTTCATTCCACATAAGGATTTTGCCTGCGCCATCCTGACCAACAGCGATGATGGCGGGATCATCACCTCGGGAATCACAAACTACGCTCTCGAACTTTATTTTGGCGCAAGACCCAAGCTCCCGAAACCGGTTCAAAAACCTGCGAGCGAGCTCAAAGAATACGCAGGTAGATATCAAATCGGGACGAAATGTTTTGACCTCAAAGTGAAGGGCAAATATCTCATCTATCACCACATCCCGCTGGGTGGCTTCCCCACGCCAGATACACCGCCCGGCCCCCCCATGCCGCGCATGCGCTTTTCGTTCTATGAGCAAGACAAGGTCATCGGCCTGGATGAGCCCTACAAAGATGCACTTGGGGATTTCATCCGCGATGAAAAAGGCAAACTCCTGTTCTTCCGGATCGGTGGGCGGGCTCACAAGAAAATCAAATGATTTGTTCAATTTCCATTCGGAATCTCTGCCTAGTTTCAAGGAACCGCTAGCCGGACGGATTTCATAGTGGTGCAGAAACTAGGATATGGCTATAATTTGGAAAATTCCATCCAAATCGATCACAAGGACATCGAAAAGGCCCGCCCATCGCAGGATGGGAGTGAAAGTTTATGAGCCCATACACTTAAGACATGGTGCCGCTCATAACACTGCCGAAGAAATCTCTTCGGCAGTGTTTCTTAATGGCGATGGAGAAAGGAAGCTGGTTTTCAGACAAAAGGAGTTCAAGCAGAGTGTAAAAATTTGATATGGAAAGTACAGATCGAATTATTGTCTAACAGGAGAACAGTGATGTTTAACAAAGTACTTCGCCTTTTTGCTGTTGTCGCCGTCTTGGCATTGACTCTGGCGTATGCACCAAACGTCTCAGCAGATCTGGCAGATTGTGAGAACCGTGTCAACGATACGCATGAGAAGCTTCTTGAATGTGTTACCCTGGAAAGCGTTCGTGAACACCAGGCAGCGCTCCAGGCGATTGCCGATGCCAATGAGGGGACACGGGCCTCTGGTACTGCCGGGTATGATGCAAGTGTTAGATATGTGGTCGAAAAGATGACTGCCGCCGGCTACAATGTTGCCGTCCAACATTTCCCGTTCATTTTCTTCCCGGTTGGATTGCAGCAAACGGCTCCCATCGTGGCTACCTACAATTCTTTACCGGCCACAGAAACCGGATTTGGCACCGTCAGCGCAGCAGTTGTCGCCGTTGATATAAACCTCGTTCCACCGCGCGCGAACACGAGTGGCTGCGAAGCCGCGGATTTCAACGGCTTTTCTCCAGGCAGTATAGCGCTAGTCCAGCGTGGAACTTGCCCCCTTGCCACTCAGGTGCTGAATGCGGAAGCTGCAGGTGCATCTGCCGTCATCATCTTCAATCAAGGGGATGCTCCAACGCCTGAGCGCACCGATGTCTTTCTGGCAACTCTTGGTGTGACGCATGTGATCAATATACCCGTATTGACAACATCGTATCGTGACGGAGAGGCTTTGGCACAGGTTGGATCAGAAGCAACGGTGAGTGTTGGTGAACCACAAATTCTCACTTCTTATAACGTGATTGCTGAGTCGCGCGATGGCGACCCGAACAATGTAGTTATTGCAGGTGCGCATCTCGACTCCGTCTCAACCGGGCCTGGTATTAATGATAACGGTTCTGGTTCTGCCGCGCTGCTCGAAGTGGCAGAACAAATGGCAAAAGTCACGCCGCGCAACAGAGTCCGCTTTGCCTGGTGGGGAGGTGAGGAGGCCGGCCTGTTTGGATCCTTCTCCTACGTCATCAGCCTATTCCCATTTGAATTGGCAAAGGTCGCTCTCTATCTCAATTTCGATATGGTCGGTTCTCCCAATCACGTTTTCTTCATTTATGATGGAGATGATTCGGATGCAGAAGGGGCAGGTCCGGGTCCTGCAGGGTCAGCCGAAATTGAGAAGACGTTCGAGCAGTACTTCACCAGCGTGGGTGTACCGTTCAAGGGTACAGACTTCACCGGGCGCTCAGATTACGGCCCTTTCATCCTCGCGGGAATCCCATCCGGTGGTCTCTTCACTGGTGCTGAGCGAGTCAAGACGGCAGAGGAAGCTGCCATTTGGGGTGGTACAGCCGGAGTCGCCTATGATCCATGTTATCACCAGGCATGCGATAACTTTGCAAACAATAGCGACTTCGCGCTGGATGTCAACTCTAATGCAATGGCCTATGCTGTGCTTCAATACGCCATGAATACATCAGACGTGAGTGGGATAGAAGGCGCCAGCGACTTCAAACTCGCAGTGCCGTAAGAAACAGCAGAATAAGTTCGTAACGACACAGCTAAAATAACCTATGGCTTATTAAGGGAGCCGTGGGTTATTTTGATCTAAACCCATGTGGGCGGATATCGTTATGAAAAGGACAATCTGCAATTCTTCCGTATCGGTGGAAGAGCGCATAAAAGGATGAGGTAAGATTTGGAACAAGCCTTGCGAAGGCTGCCCGCAGGACGCTTCGCAAGGCTCTTATTCAACAAATGATAGGACAAAACGAATATCCTACTTGTATTTCGAATACCGACTTGCTATAATTTAGACATTCTCAGTTTAATTTAATCAAACACATCTATGTTGCGTTTCCATGAAATGGGAGCGCATGCCAAATGACGAACTGCCGAAGGAAATCCCCTCGACAGTTTTTGTTTCCAAGAAAGGAGGTGCATTTACTTATCGGTGGCGGTGTACGACCTTTATTGTTTGTATGCGTAGCAAACAAAATCTTAGCCGTTCATATAAGAGGAGAGTTTTAATGCAGCGGAAAGAGATAAAATCACCCTCTACTTGAACTTCGATATGGTTGGTTCACCCAATCATGTTTTCTTCATCTACGATGGTGACAATTCAGCCTTCCCCGTCGGCCCCAATGTTGCGGAAGGACCTCCTGGTTCTGCCGAGATTGAGAAACTGCTCACCGATTATTTTGCCGGACAGGGAGTACCAAGCAAGGAAACTCCCTTCAACGGCCGCTCGGACTACGGGCCCTTCATTGCGATTGACATTCCCGCCGGTGGCCTGTTTACCGGAGCAGAAGGCATCAAGACAGCCGAAGAAGCCGCACTCTGGGGAGGCACGGCAGGACAACAATACGATCCGTGCTACCATGTGGCTTGCGATACGTTTGCCAACAATAATGCTCAGGCCCTTCATGTAAATTCGGATGCCATAGCTTACGCTGTACTCCAGTATGCGATGAGCACAACCGATTTTAACGATCAAAAACCAAAAGGCAATTTCAAAGTTCCACCGTTCCAAGACGCATCCGAAGAGTAACTAACCCTACCCAATCAAAATAACCCACACGCCTACACTTGGGGTGTGGGTTATTTTATTTCCATTCCATGTTACCTTTTTCACAAGCCACAGGTCTCGAAAATGATACAATAACGGAAAAATCCATTTAGGAATAGAATACAGGAAGAAACGAGCAGCTTTTTATGACTCATAATTACAGAACGACGCTCGCAGGAGCAGGTCTCGTTCTTGCCATCCTTGCCTGTAATCTGCCTTTTGAGCAGATCCCGCCGCCCGGCGACGTACAGACCGCTGCAGCATTAACCGTACAGGCAGCAATGAGCAGCCCTTCCCCAGCCCCGGCCACTTCAGTCGCTTCCCCTTCATCCTCCCCCGCTCCCCGCACACCCTCGATGACCTCCACCGGCTCTACCGACGAAACAACCACCATCACCCCGACCTATTCCGTGCCGCTGGTGACCGTGCGCGAATCGACAAATTGCCGAACGGGTCCCGGAGAGGAATATGACGTAGTCATCACGTATTTGACCGGAAAAGAATTGGAAATAGCCGGTCGTTACGATCCCGGGGATTTCTGGCTGGTCAAATCCAACGAAAGTCCCACAGGAACCTGCTGGCTATGGGGCGAGTTTGTAGATGTGGCCGGCAGCTACTGGGCTGTCTCGAGTGTCACCCCGCCACCCACAGCAACGGCGCGCCCTCCGAGGGCGCCGGGGATTGTGTCCTGGGAATTCTTCTGCAGCGGCGGCACACTTAACTTCACTGCTATCTGGGGAGACAATGCGAATAACGAGGCCGGCTACCGCGTCTTTCGGAACGGTGAGGCCATCACAGAGCTACCGGCGGACACAACCACATTTACAGATAACTATGATATCGACGAAAATGAAAGTGTGGAATACTATCTGCAAGTTTTCGGGCCGAGTGGCACAGCGAACAGCTCGATCATGCGGATGAGGTGTGGAACCTAGGATCAAAAATGGTCTCGGAAAATCCGAGACCATTTTATTTTAGATCAATAGCCCGCCGCACCAGAAATTGTTATGCTTCTTCCAATTGCTCTTTGATCTTCTTCGTCTGTTTGCCGCGTTCTTCGGTACCAAGGATGCGCTTGCGGATGCGATACGACTCGGGCGTAACCTCGAGCAGTTCGTCATCTGCCAGGTATTCGACCGCTTCATCGAGAGACATCTGTCGAGGCGGTGTCAGGCGGATCTCCATATCACCGCGTGAGGCACGCACATTGGTGAGGTGCTTTTTCTTGCACACGTTCACGGTGATATCGCCGGCCCGCGCATTTTCTCCAACTACCATACCCTCATAGACAGGCACGCCGGGGCCGTAAAACAGCGTCCCGCGCTCCTCCGCGGACTTCAACGCATACGCCGTTGTTTCGCCCGCCTCCCACGCGACCAGCGATCCGGTCGTGCGCGTGGACATCGGTCCCGCCATCTCGTCGTAGCCATGGAAGATGGTGTGCATGACTCCCGCGCCGCGCGTAGACGTCAGGAACTGGTAGCGGAAACCGAGCAGGCCGCGCGTCGGAGCAACGTAGATCATGCGCGTCATCCCCTGACCCGCGTCCTGCATATCCATCATTTTGCCGCGCCGCGCCCCGAGCATTTCCACCACCGCGCCGACGGTTTCATTGCTGGTCTCGATATGGACTTCCTCGTATGGCTCGAGCAGCGCGCCATCATCCGCTTTATGGAAGATAACTTCGGGCCGTGAGACCTGGAACTCATATCCTTCGCGCCGCATGGTTTCGATCAGAATCCCAAGGTGCAATTCACCGCGACCCGAGACGAGAAAGTTCTCAGCCGATTCGGTTTCTTCCACACGCAGTGCGACATTGGTGCGCAGCTCTGTGAAAAGACGCTCACGCAAGTTACGTGAGGTTCCCCATCTGCCTTCTCTGCCCGCAAACGGCGAGGTGTTGACGCCAAACGTCATGCGAACTGTCGGTTCTTCCACTTTGATGGTGGGCAGGGCAACCGGGTTGTTCGGGTCAGCAAGGGTTTCGCCGATAGCAATCCCTTCGAGGCCGGCCAGCGAAACAATATCACCGGCGGCGGCTTCCTCGATCTCGATCTTGTTCAAGCCCTGGAAGGTATAAAGATACTTCGCCGATTCAGGCAGGCTGCGTCCATCGAGGGTGAGGCGGGTAAGTCTCTGGCCCACCTTGATCTTCCCGGCGAACACGCGCCCGATCGCGGTGACGCCTCGATAATCGTCGTAGCCTAGCGTTGTGACAAGCAGCTGCAGAGGCGCGTCGGCATCCACCTTCGGCGCAGGGATGTGATGGAGTATGACATCAAACAGCACTGCCAGATCAGAGTCAAGCTCCGGGGTGAGACCAGCGCGTCCGGTCGTCGCCTGGGCATAGATCACAGGGAAGTCTGCCTGTTCTTCGCTTGCACCCAGCTCGATGAAAAGGTCAAATGTTTCATTGAGCACGCGCGAAGGCTCGGCATCCTTGCGGTCCACTTTATTGATCACGACTACAGCTTTGTGCCCCATCTGGAGGGCTTTCTTCAACACAAAGCGGGTTTGCGGCATGGGGCCTTCGGCGGCATCTACGAGCAGCAGCACGCCATCCACCATGTTCATCACGCGTTCCACTTCGCCGCCAAAGTCCGCGTGGCCGGGGGTGTCCACAATATTGATCTTGACCGGCTTGCTGGTCTTGGGATCGACCAGTGTGATAGCGGTATTTTTAGCAAGGATGGTGATCCCGCGCTCGCGCTCGAGGTCGTTGGAATCCATCACCCGCTCCGCGACTTGCTGGTTCTCGCGGAACGTATGGGACTGGCGTAGAAGGCCATCGACAAGAGTTGTCTTGCCGTGGTCAACGTGTGCGATGATAGCGATATTTCTTAAGTCTGTTCGTTCGATTAGCATTCGTTACCTGTAGGGGCAGGGTCCTCCTGCCCAGGGCGAGACGTTTCGCGCTCGCCCCTACGTATAATTTACACACAAAAACCCCCGGCGGGGAGGCCGAGGGTTTTTTGCGGTCGGCGTGCGGACGGTATTTTATCAGATTGTTTGCAATTTGAGCAGGCATGAAAACCTTGTGTTATAATCCCGCCACTATGAGATACGAACGATCGAATAAATTCTTCCTGTGCATCGGTGTGCGCGGATTTGATTACAAGGGGCTTCCTCGAATCGCGCCTGCTACCAGAAGATAATTTCTATCTTTCGCTTTGTGTACGCCGCAGGTTGCACCTGCGGCGTTTTTGTTTAAGTCCAACTCCGGTGGTTGAGCGCACACTTGCGCCTGTCCCTTTGGGACAGTGCAGGTGAGCAGTCGAAACCACCAACCAGAGTCACATTTCAAATTCTCTATTTGTTTGTTATTGCTGGTTTCGACACTTGCACCTGACCCAAGTGCAGGTGTATGCCCTTCGCAGCAAACGCTCAGGACTACTCAACCAGCGATGTAAGATAAAATCTGGAGGTACCATGATCTCGATCACAGTTTCAAATGCCACCCTCATCCTTGGCGCCCATACCATCTTCCGCGACCTGAGCTGGGAAGTTCAGCACGACCAGAAGATCGGTCTTATCGGCCCCAATGGTGCTGGCAAATCCTCACTGTTTAAGCTGATCATCGGTGAGCATTCGCCGGAAAAAGGTGGAGCCGTGATCCGAGCCAAAGGAGTGACCGTGGGCTACCTGCCCCAGCATCCTGAATTCGACCCGCAGCGGACGGCGATCTCCCTGGCGCTGGAGGGCAATCCGCGAGTCATGGAAATCGAAGCGGAATTAGAACGCGTCGAGAATCGGCTCGGTGACCCGGAGGTTTATAACAACCCAAAAGCTCTGGGACGCGCCCTGGACACGCAGCACAAACTG
>DATHTL010000010.1:0-7152 GCA_035463255.1 Anaerolineales bacterium
AACAAAGATCGGCTATCTCGTCGGGGGTGGGTTGAAGGAAAATTTCCGCGTGCGGCTCACGGTCTCCCCGCAGGAGATCCAGGAGGGCGCGTTCGTCGTCATCCAGAGCGGGGACTGGAACTACTACGGCATCGTCGTCGATATCACCCTCGGCGCCACCGACCAGCGCTTCGCCGACGAACAGGCCGGCATCCGCTATTCGCCGAACATCGCCAAGGCTCTGTATGGACAGACGCTCTATGCCAATTTAGAGGTGCTGCCCAACCTGATGCTCGAGATCGGCCCCGAGCCGGGCTCTCCCGATTACAAGGACTGGCAGGGCATGATCAACGCTGGTCTGAAAGACCCGCCGCGCATCCTGCCTGTGAAAAACGTGCCGCCGCACCATGCCCAGGTCTATCTGGCAGATGAGGGCGACATTGCCGAGATCTTCGGTGAACAGGGACAGGGCGGCAACTTCGTCATTGGCTACACGCGCGAGCAGAACCATCCCGTCTGCATCGACCTGGAGAAATTCGTCCAGCGTTCCGCGGGCGTGTTCGGTGCGACCGGTACGGGCAAGTCCTTCCTGACCCGCGTCGTGCTGGCAGGTCTGATCAACTCCAACAAAGCCTCGGTGCTGGTGCTGGATATGCACAACGAGTACGGCTTCGACGACATCGCCTCAGACACGAAGAAGCAGGTCGTGGGACTCAAGAGCAAGTTCAAATCCAAGCTGCGGGTCGTCGGGCTGGGAGCCGGGTCCACCATCCGCGGGCAGACCCCGGACTTTAACCTGGAGATCTCAACAAAAGACATCTCCACCTCCGATATCGAAACGCTCGCCCGCGAGCTGAACCTCAAAGAGACCACGCCCACCACCCTCAACGCCTTGTACTCTTCCTTTAGAGGTGACTGGTTCGATGCCTTCCGCTCGATGAACCGCGAAGAGGTGGAAGTCGAAGATGAAAAGGGCCGCATCAAGAAGGTGCCGCACTCAGACAGTGTGGCGGCCTGGGCGAACGCCAACGGCGTCAACGTGACCGCCGCCGAAGCCCTGCACGACAAGCTGCGCCGCCTGTTCAACAAGCCCTATATCGTCGAGAAGCCTGCTGCCGACAGCGTGCGTGCGATCATCCAATCGCTCGAAAGCGGACAGCACGTGGTGCTCTCGTTCGGCGAGTTCGAAAGCGACCTGGACTACTTGCTCGTCTCGAACCTGCTGACCCGCAAGATCCGCGCTGCCTGGGAGCACAAGACCAACGAGTTCCGCTCGCACGGCAAAGCGGAGCCGCGCCAGCTCATCATCGTGGTCGAGGAAGCTCATAAGCTGCTGAACCGCGAGATGGCCGCCCAGACCACCTTCGCCACCATCGCCCGCGAGCTGCGCAAATACTACGTGACCCTCCTGATCGTGGACCAGCGCCCCTCGCAGATTTACGACGAGGTCCTGTCACAGCTCGGGACGCGCATCTCCGGCTGGCTTGGCGACGAGGACGATATCCATGCCGTGCTCTCGGGTCTTTCGGGACGCGAGGCGCTGCGCGGTATGCTGGCACGCCTCCAACCCAAGGAAGAAGTGCTCCTGCTCGGCTGGGGCGTCCCCATGCCGCTGCCGGTCAAGTCACGTCGCTATGACGACCAGTTCTGGAAGAGCCTGCTCGGCGGCAACAGCCGGAGGAGCAAGGAAGAGAATATCAAGGAATTAGGATTTTGATCTTGTAAGGGCGGACGGCGGTCCGCCCTTTTTCTTAGACCCATCGATTGCAACGATATTCGATCCCAACCATTCAGAAAATGAAGAGAGATACATTTCGATGGGTATTTCCGTGCAAGGCCGATTACTGGTTATTGTTCACACAGAGCGCGAAGAAAGAATCCGGTTGATTAGTTGCAGAAAAGCAACAAGTGCTGAAAGAAAAGCTTATGAAAAGAACTAAGAAAAAGAAGAATGACGAGATGCGCGCTGAATATGATTTCAGCAAAGCAGAGCGCGGCAAGTTCTATCGCCCTTTAGATAAAGGTTATAAAGTTCATGTGCATCAAAGCGATGGGATGGAGGTTGTCAACCTTTACACACTGGCAGAGGGCACCGTCCTGCTTGCGCCTGATGTACGCGAATATTTTTCTGACTCAGCGACGGTCAATGAAGTACTTCGTTCATTGATTCAATTGACAGAAAAAGTACCTGCGCGGAAATACGGCAAGCAAAGTCCTAGGGCACGTCAGGTGGCAGAAAAAAGAAAATAAAGCAAGTCTTCTCACAACGGTTGTCCGCATACCGCCGCCGGAGCAGAAGGGATCCCGCCGTTACGACGACCAGCCCTGGAAGAAAATATCAAAGAATTGGGATTTTGACCTGGTACCAAAACAGGCTCTTTCGATGAGCCTGTTTTGTTTTATATACTCCGTCTACACACCTTCTAACCAGCTACCCGCGGCAATGCAAGAGCAGCCCAAACGCCGAGGATCAAGACGATTACGCCAACAATGATATCGTTCCACAATCCGGCGGTAATGGTGAGATCGCGTAAAAGAAAGGTGGCAAGGATCAGCCATCCACCGGCGACGGCGGCAACCCAATCCATGGTTCTGGCAGTGCGGACATTGCCCGTCAGCGCCGCCCGCGCACCGGCGAGCATCAGGATCATGCCGACGATGATATGGTTCCAGACGAAGGCCTGTACCTGGTCAAAGCCAATCACGAAGGGGAGAACGATATCCCCCAACTCCCAGAGTCCGCATAGCGCGATCAGCCAATTCAATACTTTCATCAACAACCTCGTGATTTCAGCCAGCGCCGGGTCTGTGGATACACGGTGCACCATAGCCCTAACAGATTAATTCAGATCTCTAACATCCAAAGGTTGGAACGGGTCGTCCCGATCCGGCAGAGGAACTGGACAGTTCATATTGCATGATGGAGGAATAAAACATGGAATACGATATGATCTATTGGGGAATTGCCGGATACACAATTATGTATGCGACTCCTGTAGTAGTGGGTATTTGGTTGCTGCGACGTAGTTTTACTTACTTCAAAAAACATGATCGGGAAAAAGATATGTTTAGCGATAAGTGGGGCGTGCTTACTAGCTCGTTTTAAACCATTCCCGAAAACAAGAACAAGGCGGTCTCCTCGACCGCCTTGTTGCTTTCATTGTATATCACTCCCGATCAGAAATCAATGCCCCTTAATCGCTGCTTGAATCCGGCTCTCGGAGGTGCTATAAAACGTTGTCGTTTAAACCAATCCCTCTGGAGGAACCTCACAATGACTGAGAAACAGGCCGGACTTTCCGCGCTGTCTATGGCATATGCGCGCGCCTACCATGCAACCCACGACTCTCCCAAGATCTTCGATGATTTCCTGGCGAATTCGCTGTTCACACCCGAGGAACTTGCCGAGAGAAATCAGACCTGGGCAGGGCTGCTCCAGTACGTCGCTCCTGAGCTGGCTGCTACCCATCCCGACCCGGCGACCGCGACATCCTGGGTGATCCAGCTTACGAATGGACCCATTACCCTGCCCCGCGCGCGGTATGCCGAAGACAACCTCGCAGAGTCCATCCAGCAGGGTGTTCGCCAGTATATTATTTTGGGAGCCGGTTTCGATACCTTTGCCTACCGCCGTCCCGGCCTGGCCGACCGGCTGCAAATCTTCGAGCTGGATCATCCCGCGACGCAGGCGATCAAGCGCGAACGGGTCGCGGCGGCGGGTTGGGACCATCCAGCGAATCTGCATTTTGTCCCTGTGGATTTCACCAGGGAAAGCCCGGCGGACGCGCTCAAGCGCTCACCTTACCAGGCGGACCAGCTGAGTTTCTTTAGCTGGCTGGGCGTCAGTTTCTACTTGGCCCGTGAAGTCGTCCTCGACACGTTGCGGAGCATCGCTTCCATTGCCGCCCCGGGCAGCACGATCGTTTTTGACTATCTGCACAGGGATGCCTACGACCCGGAAAAGGCCGGGAAGCGCATGGAGCAAATGCAGTATATGGCGACTCAGCTCGGAGAACCCTTGAAATCAGGCTTTGACCCGCTCACACTCGCCGACGAGCTGGCGAAGCTCGGCTTGCGGATGGAAGAAAACCTGGACCCGTCAGCCATCGAAGCCCGTTACTTTCAGGGTCGCTCGGATCGCTATCATGCGGTCGAGCATTTTCATTATGCGAAGGCTGTTGTGGTCTGAAAATCGTCCATCACCAACGCCAATCAAGATTACGCAACCTGTTGTAGAGCACGCTCCACCAGATCACTGACATGGAGCTCGGCTGCCCATTTGCGCAGGTATGAGAGGTCAAGTTCACCGGCGCGGGTTTTCAGCACTCCGAGGATATCTCGCCATTGACGGTCTGAAACTTCGCCGCCCATGCGATACCATTCGAGCTTCGATAGTATTGTATCTTCAGGGCTGGCAAATTTCGCGCTGATCTCCGCTTCGAATGAGAACGTTTGCCTTTCTGCTCTTTCGAGTTGTGCTTGTAGAAATGGTCGCGGGCTCGGGATGAAGACGTCCACTTTGAACATCGTTTCGCGATGAATGATATTGAAACTAAAATTACGCTGGATCGCATCGGCGATCATCTCTTCGTCAATATAGAATTCGTCCTGCAACACTGAGACAAACACCTTGAGATGTTCAAGACGCATCTCTGCGACGACATCGGAATCCTGTGTGGTGCGTACCATGCCATATAGCGTGCTCGCAAGCGAACCCGTAATCAAATAAGGTACGCCCAGTTTCTCGAAAACGTCTGTTACCTTAAGAGTGACTTCGATAGGCTCATTCTGCACGATTCATCTCCCCATAGACTTTGCGCGCCAGTTCTTCGCCCAGTAATAAATCCGCCAGCCTACGGCGCAGCTCGGTTTCGGTCGCGTTTGGATATCTGGACCGTAGCCCAGCAAGCGCCAGTATGCGCACCGAGGCATTGAGCTGTGCAAGCATGTGCATCTTGCGCGTGGGGCTCGCTTGCCGCCACATTTTGATTTGCAGAGCCTCCACTTTGGGATCGGTGTCGGAATACAGGGCGCTCATGGAGCTAGTATATCAGTACTGTCCAGACCCCGCTGGCCCATGGTCTTCCAAGGAGTACCTAAAATCAAAAACAACATGTCACGGTGTGAACGACCGCAGGGAGCGAAGGGCTCAGGGTGATATGTCGCATCTTATCTCCTTGAAATTAGATACTCCCTACGATCAATTTCTCGTTGCATGGCATTAGGAAGAGGCCGAGGCATGGTCGCAGACAAATAGCCAGGTGCCTTCTATCTTCCGTAGCTGGACCGTGAAAAAACCTTGAGACGGAGTGCCCTCCAGGTCCAGGATCCAGCGACCAAACGCGATAGCGTCGTCGGGGGTCAGCACATCGATTTCCAACTCGGCGACAGAAAGCTTGCCCATGGGTTGTCCCATGGAAAAACGGCGCTTGTACGCGGCCGCGATCGCCGCTTTGCCGCGGGTCAGAGAGCCACTCGAGATCCAGAGGGTCTTCTCAGAATCCCAGTAGCTTGCCAGGTACCCATCCAGATCGCCGCGGTTCCACGCCGCACAACTCTCCTCGAACACCTTGCGTATGGCGGATTCGGTCTTCCCGCGTTCTGTAGTCGCTAACGTTCTCACAGTTGTCCTTATAAAGCTTCGGGGTATTCTACCAGTAGGCTCCCTCAACCGGGAATCGATGAAGGATGGCACACGATGCCCAAGGCGAAAATGCGTGCGGACTAAGTGGCAAGCCGCATGGAGTTGAACGGCACGCGCCTCGCTGCAGAACGCCTCAGGAACGAATTCGGGTAGAGGATCGAGCGGAGGAATAATGTAACCAAATCAAACTTGACTTCTTTTATCTGATTATTATAATGGTTCCTATAGGCAACGTTCTTAGCATTTATGAATGGAGGACTTTAGAAATGAAAGCTGTCAGAATTCATGGTTATGGTGGCCTGGATGTGCTTAGTTATGAGGAGGCACCCCGGCCGAAACCCGGCGCAGACGAAGTTCTGATCCGGGTTTTTGCATCCAGTGTCAATCCGTTCGACTGTGCGGTGCGGGCAGGCTATTTGAATTCCTACTTCAACTACACCCTGCCGCTCATTCTAGGAACGGATGCATCCGGTGTCATCGAGGAGGTGGGTGAGAATGTGACGGAGTTTAAGCCGGGCGATGAAGTCTACACGCGGGCTGGCGTCTGGCGGGATGGATCGTATGCGGAATATGTGGCGGTAGCTGCCGCAGACGTGGCATTCAAACCCAAGACGGTCGATCACTTCCATGCGGCTGCTCTGCCCCATGTCACACTCACAGCCTGGCAAGCCCTTGTGGAGATCGCCAATGTCGCTCCAGGCCAGAAAGTTCTAATCCATGCCGCGGCGGGTGGTGTTGGGCACATCGCCGTACAGCTTTCCAAGCTCCGCGGCGCCACAACCATCGGCACGGCTTCCGTCAATTTGGAGGCACTGAAAGAGCTGGAAGTGGATGAGACGATCGACTATTCCACGACTGCATTCGAAAACGAGATCAAGGATGTGGACGTGGTGCTTGACCTGATTGGCGGTGACACCCAGCAGCGTTCCTGGGCGGTCTTGCGACCCGGGGGGATCTTGATCGGCACCGTACAACCGCCTTCGGAGGAAACCGCTCAGTCCCACGGCGTGCGTCAGAATTTTATCTCGACTGCACCACCGATCAAAGCAGTCCTGACCGAGGTCGCCAACCTGGTAGATACCGGGCAGCTCAAGCCGATCGTATCGGCAATCCTGCCTCTGTCTGAGATCCAAAAGGGACATGAGATGGTCGAAGGCAAACATGTGCACGGCAAGGTGGTCCTGTCCGTGTCCGATTTTTAATAGGGCACGAATCGAAAACCATCTGGACCTCGGCGATCCGGGCTGCTCTGCAGTCCGGATTTTTTCTTGTTCTGCCGCACGGAGCTCAATGGGGCGCGCATCGCCGCAGAACGACTCATGAGCGAATTCGGTTAGCGGATTGAGCGTGCTATAGTTTGAACATGATTTCGAAGGCAAAAAGGGGGTGCGTAGGAAATATTCGAAAGGCATGCCAAAGGGATACTCTGTGTGCGTTTTGAACGAGGAGTGCACAGTAAATACCACGGCGGGAAGATAGGATACGTTTTCATTCCAGCGCCTTTTTCAATCGCTGCAAATGGTCGCCGT
>DATHTL010000011.1:0-60388 GCA_035463255.1 Anaerolineales bacterium
GCCAGAAACATGAACCCAAAGAAAAAACATCCCATTCTTCGAAAGAAGGGATTGCCGCGCATATACCGCCAGCGCTTTGGTGGCCATTCTTCATTATCCGGCCACCAGGGCGGGCGTTGTCGGTGAGAAAAGCGAGGGTGAGGGTTCATAGTCTTGGACCCCTGTAGGGAACGGCGACCGCCGTTCCCTACAGGGGTTTATTTATCCGCAAACTTATAGCCAACGCCATAAACCGTCAAAATATACTGCGGCTCGCTGGCTTTGATTTCGATCTTGCGGCGAATATTCTTGATGTGGGCATCGATGGCGCGCTCATATGATTCGAATGCCACGCCGTGGATTGCATCCAACAATTGAGCGCGGGTGAACACGCGCCCGGGTTGGCGTGCCAGAGTGGCAAGTAACTCAAACTCTGTTGGCGTGAGCTCTTCGATCTCGCGCTTCTCTGCGATCGCCCGCATACGAGGAACATCGAGCGTTAAGTCCGCCACGCGGATCATTTCGGCGTTTGCCGATAAAGCATTCTCGATACGGCGGAATACCACACGGACGCGTGCAACCAGCTCTTTAGGGCTGAATGGCTTGGTCATATAGTCGTCCGCGCCAAGCTCGAGCCCAATCAGTTTATCTGACTCCTCGGCCCGGGCGGTCAGCATGATGATCGGCGCATTAGACGTCTTGCGAAACTCGCGGGTAAAGTCCAGCCCATCAAGCTGAGGTAGACCCAGATCCAGAACGACCATATCCGGTTTCGCGGTCTTTGCCAGGGATAACGCCCTCTTCCCGTCATATGCCACAAGAACACCAAATCCTGCGCGCTCCAGATAATCGCGCACGAGCTGGGTAATCTTGGGTTCGTCGTCTACAACGAGGATGGTTTTCATAAATTGACTGTGGGGACGGCCGCGGCCGTCCCCTACGCATTATATTATTCTTTCTTTTCCTCCGGCTGTTGGCCGTGTGCACGTTTGTGCCACTCTTCAAACATCGGCGGCACACCGTTCTCCCAGGATCGGCCCCATGGGCCATGCCCGCCATGATGGTGTCCCCATCCCCAGCGCGGACCCCACAAGAGGAAGCGGAACGCCCTCAGAGCGACGAAAAACAGGAAGAGCAATAGCAGAAAGCCAAAGAACCCAAATCCGAAACCGAATGGATGGTGGAATGGCCCGGCCCAACCGTAATACGGGTAAGGCATTGGCGCCAGCTCTCCCGAGGGCGCTTCGATGGTGACTGGTGAACCTCGCATCACGCCCGCCTGGAAAGCAAAGTACGCGATCCCTGCAATGGCAGCCACTAATACAATTGCAGAAATGATCCGCAAGGCAACATTATTTCCGTTCATGTTAACTCCTTTTGTTTGAACTGATGTCCGCAGTATAGATTTTGGTTGTGAATTGATTGTGAAGAGGACACGGAGAACTACAATTGGCTCTTTCTCCTGAAAGTTGTAAAATCTGGCGTATTAATAGTGGAACTGTTGATTCACGGAGTATGGACATGAACATTAGATATGGGAATCCCAACGATGCCCGGATGTTATCGGAGCTGGGCGCAAGAACGTTTTATGAAGCATTTGCCAAAGAGAATTCGCCCGAGAATATAGCTTTATATCTGAAAGCCTCCTTTTCCCCTGAAATTCAATTCCGAGAGCTTTCCAACCCTGAAAATATCTTCCTGATTGCCGAGGCTGAATCCATCCCTATTGGTTATGCTCATCTCGTACTCGATAGTCGGGATGAATCCATCAGAGGCGAGAAACCACTGGAACTGCGGAGAATTTACGCGACGCAGCAATACATAGGCAAAGGCGTCGGTAGGGAATTGATGAATGCTGCCCTACTTGAAGGAAAGCGCAGAGGTTGTAACTGTATCTGGCTGGGCGTATGGGAGAAAAATCAAAGAGCCATTGACTTTTACAAGAAGTGCGGGTTTCGTGAGGTGGGCACCCATGAATTTGTGCTGGGGAATGATCTGCAAAAAGACTTTGTGATGGAGCTACAACTGGAGTAAGGTGACCAAATCATCTCTCCATTGACGGAGTAGAATATACGTTCTAAAATGTTCAAAAGGAGATTGTTTCATGTTCACCGAACCCAAAATCGAACGCCGCAAGAAACAGCACTATATTGCCATACGCATGGCAGTGCCGATTCCATTCGGCAAATATCTGCAGCCTGCGTGGAACGAAGTCTATGAATGGATGATGGATAACCAAATTAAGCCTTCGGGCCCGGCCATTATTCGTTATCTCACCACAGATATGTCAAAGGAACTGGATATCGATGTAGGCTTTCCAGTTGATAAACCCGTCAAAGGCAATGGGCGCATCATAGCAGACTTTCTTCCCGCCGGGAAATATGCCACGCTGTCGTACACAGGTCCTTACAAAGGCAAAGGCATCTTCAAAGCGACAGTCGCTTTACTGGAATGGGCTAAAGAAAATAAAGTGAAGTGGAACATCACAAAGAAGAAAGGTGTCGAGTGGTGGAATGGGCGCGCCGAGTTCTACTTCTCTGACCCGGCCGTTGAGAAAGACCCTGCCAAGTTCAAGACGGAACTGGCGTTTTTGGTCGAAGATAAGAAAGCAAAATGAATCTCCGTAAGCTAAGGGAGGCAGAAGAAGCGTTCCTCCGACGGTACCCCGGTGGATTCAACAATTCGGAAATCATCGCCATACGGAACAGAAAGCATAAGCCGGATCAAATGATCGCACTTGCGCAGGAAAGCTTCTCAAAAGGAAATTTCAGACTGCCTGAACAGATCGTCCGCAATATGGAAAAGGTGATTCGCCATTCCTCCATCGTATCCGTGTTCGAAAAACTGAGGTTCAAGGATTTCATAAATGAACTGCCTCCGCAAAACAGAGACTTGCTCGCGAGTAGTCTGGAGGAGTTATTGCACCGACATGAGGAAACGGGCTTCAAGACAATCCTAGATTTGTTGAAAGGTGGGAATTTGGCGAAATGGACACTGATGACGGTCTGCCAGACTTACTTTCACCCGCAAAGGGACGTTTTCATCAAGCCAACCACAGTAAAAGGCGTGATTGAATACTTCGAACTGGAGAACCTGCACTATCGCCCTATGCCCTCATGGGCTTTTTACGAAGCGTACCGATTTGCTTTCTTAGAAATGAAGTCCAAAGTGCATCCATCTCTGGCCCCAACCAACCCGGCATTTTCCGGTTTTCTTTTGATGAGCATCCACCGGAGATTTTTCTAACTCCCCGTGGATAGGAGGTCTACAATGACTATGAAGGAACATATCCTTGCGGCGCTCCGTGAGCAGTTTGAGAGTTGGGAACAACTGCTGGCAAATCTCAGTGAAGAGCAGCTCATTGCTCCACAGTTTGACCTGGGTTGGTCCATCAAGGATGTCATCGCTCACCTATGGGCGTGGCAGCAGATTTCCATCGCGCGCATGGAAGGCGGCGCCAATGATCGGGAGCCAGAATACCCGCGATGGATTGTGGATTCTATTGAAAATTGGGAAAACGACGCGGATGGGGTAAATGCTTTGACATTTGAAAGAAACAGCCAGAAAGCATGGTCGGATATTTATCAGAACTGGAAAAATGGATTTTTGCGATTTCTGGAATTAGGGCACAAAATTTCTGAACGCGAACTTCTTGATGGAGATCGATTTCCTTGGTTGAACGGTTACAACCTGACGTTTATTCTTATCGCTTCGTATGAGCACCATCAAGAGCATTTTGAGAAGTTGACAGACTCGCTAAGTCAGCAATAATGCCCTAAAATCTTGCGCTAAATAAAAAAGTAGGTCACGCCCAAAGCGTAACCCACGGCTTTATCCAAACAACCTCCCCAGCCCTTTCCCCCCTGATTTCTGAATCATCTTCATCATCTTCTGTGTCTCACGGTACTGTTTGATGAGACGGTTCACATCCTGTACTTCCATGCCGGCGCCGGCGGCGATTCGTCTGCGGCGTGAGGCGTTCAAGATATCAGGATTGCGGCGTTCTTTCACAGTCATCGAGTTGATAATTGCCTCCGACTGCTTGAACGTTTTTTCCATCTCTTTCGGATCCACCTGGCGGGCAGCCTGACCCAATTGCCCGGGCAGCATATCCATGATCTGGGCGAGCGGTCCCATCTTCTTCATCTGCTTCATCTGGTCAAGCCAGTCTTCGAGTGTGAATTGTCCCTGCATCATCCGCTCGGCCGTCTTCTGGGCGGACTGCTGGTCGAACGCGGCTTCAGCCTTTTCGATCAAGCCGATCATATCGCCCATACCCAAAATACGCGACGACAGACGGCCGGGGTCAAACGTTTCCAGCGCGTCCAGCTTTTCACCCGTACCGATAAACTTGATCGGCACCCCCGTCACGGAGCGGATCGAGATGGCGGCACCACCGCGCGAGTCACCATCCATCTTTGTCATCAGCAGACCTGTAATGGACACATTATCGCGGAAGCCCTGGGCGATGTTCAATGCTTCCTGACCGATCATCGAATCGACCACGAGCAGCGTTTCCACGGGCGGAACCTTGGCCACAATAGACTTCAGTTCATTCATGAGCTCCGCATCCAACTGAGACCGGCCGGCCGTATCCACGATCATGATGCCATATCCGCCCTTTTCGGCTTTGTCGAAGGCGCGCTGAACGAGCTCCGGCGGCTTGACACTCAAATCTGCTTCCACCGGGACATCGATCCGTTCGCCGAGCTGTTGCAGTTGCTGGACCGCGGCCGGGCGATATGGGTCACCCGCGACGAGCAGGACGCGTTCGCCCTTCGAACGAAGCATGCGCGCCAGCTTCCCGGCGCCCGTCGTTTTCCCTGAGCCCTGCAAACCAACCATCATGATGACGTGTGGTCTGGGCCCGCGGAGATTAAGCGGCGCGGGCTCGCCAAGGGTCTGAATCAATTCGTCGTTAACGATCTTGATCACCTGTTGGCCGGGATTCAAGGCCTTCGACACTTCCGCGCCGATGGCCCGTTCGCGGACGCGCGCGATAAAGGACTTAACTACGCTAAAGTGCACATCTGCTTCAAGCAGAGCCAGACGCACCTCGCGCATTGCCGCGTCTACATCTGCCTCGGAGAGCTTGCCACGCCGACGGAGCTGATCGAAGACCTGGTTGAGTCGATTAGTGAGGTTTTCAAACATAAGATATTTTCGCAGTAACGGCTTCAGCCGTTCAACTGGATTCCTTTTGAGTGTAGGCGGGCATTGTAGTGCGGAAGCAGGTTGAGGTCAAGAGAAGTTTTATCTGCGTTCCCCGCTAGGCTCGCTTTGTTCAACCGGAGAAAGACGTTGCTTGACAATCCCCCTATCCCACAGTAAAATCACGGACGCTTAACAACAAAATATCTGGCCGAGATAGCTCAGTTGGTAGAGCACGCGACTGAAAATCGCGGTGTCCCCAGTTCGATCCTGGGTCTCGGCACTCTCGGTCAGAAGCACAGACCAGGGAATGCGGGCGTAGTACAGTGGTAGTACGTCTCCTTGCCAAGGAGAAGGTCGTGGGTTCGAATCCCATCGCCCGCTCAGTAGTTTAACAACGGCGTCGTGGCCAAGTGGTAAGGCAAGGGTCTGCAAAACCCTCATTCAGGGGTTCGAATCCCCTCGACGCCTCTCGCAAATTCCTATAGGTGAACGATTTACGATGGACGCCTCGCGGCGTCTTTTTTCTTGTAGCTAACAATTTTATTATCTCGCTGCCATCAGGTGCATCAATCTTTGTTTTATAATCATTTAACGCTTCGTTGAAAATTCATTTATAGCCTGTGTAAGAGTGCCAATCTTGATGAAAATCCTGTACGTCGAAGATGAAATTGCTCACGTCATGCTCACAGAACGAACCCTGCAGGAGAACCTCCACAGGGAGTTCCATCTGATTCATGCGGAAACAATCTCGAGTGCGCTGTCTATTCTCGATTCTCAACCAGATATTGACGTAATCTTAAGCGACCTGCGCCTCCCGGACGGTACAGGATTGGACTTACTAAACAAAGTACGCGAACGAAAAGCGCCTCCAGCCGTGGTGCTGGTGACAGGCCAGGGGGATCAGGAAATTGCAGTAGCCGCATTGAAGGCAGGCGCTGCAGATTATCTCGTCAAACAAAGTGATTACCTGCATCGACTGCCGGTTGTGGTCAGCAACGCGGTTGCCCAGAACCGTTATGTGCGGGAACAGGAAGCATTGCGTCAGGCAGAAGTCAAGTACCGATCGTTGGTGGAACAGATCTCAGCCGTTGTATTTATTGATCAGATCAACGATGAGCAAACCACCCTCTACATGAGTCCGCGCATCGAGGCATTGACAGGTTACACCGCCGAAGAATGGGCTGCCAATCCAAAGCTCTGGACATCATCGATCCACCCCGATGATCGGGACCGCATCCTTCAGAAGGATATTGAATCGAATCGCAACCAGTCCCGTTTTTTAGAGGAATATCGATTCATCCGGCGTGACGGTGGAATTATCTGGGTCAAGGAAGACACAAACCTAATCCGCAACCAGGAGGGAAAACCGCTTTACTGGCAGGGTATCCTGTTTGATATCACCAGGGAAAAGGAAAATGAGACTGCCCTGCAGCGACAACTGGAGGAAATCGCCGTTCTGCATTCTGCATCTGTCGCAGCGTCGACTGCGCGGCATGTGGATGAATTGATCGAGCAGATCACAAATGTGATTGGTGATTCGCTTTATCCTGATAATTTTGGCGTGCTTCTAGTAGACGAGAGGACCAACATGCTCAAGCCACACCGATCCTATCGAGGCACGAGCAGGGAAAATCTGTCCACACCGCTTCCATTGACGCAAGGGATTACAGGAAAGGTCGCACAGACTGGCGCAATAGTTCGAGTGGGAAGCATCTCAGACGAACCATCCTATGTCGAAGCAACCGATGGCGTGCAATCTGAGCTGTGTGTTCCAATCGTTTCCCATGGCAGGATCCTTGGAGTAATCAATACAGAAAGCAAAAGGCGCGATGCTTACTCAGAAAGAGATGAGCGTCTTCTCATCACAATTGCCAACACCTTGGCAACAGCCACTGAGAAACTAAAGTCTTTTGAGGAAGCACGGCAGCGCGCCACCGAACTGGCCGCACTGTATCGAGCCTCGCGTTCGCTGGCATTAAGTCTTGAGCCCGAGATTATTGGCAAGAACTTAATCACCACCCTGGATGAATTATTGGGATATGAATTTGCTTCTGTCCACCTAGTGGATGAGGAAAATCAGATTCTGGTACCCCTGGCAGCTAGTCAAAAAGCACAGGAGTTCAAACATTACGAAAAAAACAGGACCTCAATTGTTCACGAAAACGTTCGGCTTGGAGACAGAATTGTCGGGTGGGTGGGACGACATGGACAATCCATTCGAACGGGAGATGTAAGTCAGGACGAACGGTACTTTGCGGTATTTAAGAATATCAAGTCTGAGTTGTGCGTTCCCCTCATTGCACGAGGCAGGGTCATCGGGACGCTTAATATCGAATCCCTAGAACCTGACGCCTATACGGAACGAGATGAGAACCTTCTCACCGCGCTCGCCAACTCTGCTGCCATTGCTTTTGAAAATGCCCGCCTGTACAAATCGGAGCAGAAGCGACGGCAGGAAGCCGAAACATTACGCCAGGCTGCATCGGTGATATCCTCAACATTGGACCCAAAGGGTGTTGTAAAAGAAATCCTGGTGGCGCTAAAGCAAGTCATTCCGTATGATAGTGCTACTGTTTTCTTCCATGAGGAAGACAAGCTGCGGATCGTTATGGTACAGGGTGCTGCTAATGCTGAGTCCCTGGTTAATCGAACATTTCCCGCAGATGATGAGTTCTTCCAGATCGTTTTGAAGACTTGCCGTCCCGTGATTTTGCAGGACGCACAACTCGACCCGCGTTTCAAGAACTGGGGCGATTCAACGCATGTTCACGGCTGGATGGCCATCCCGGTGATCGCGCGCGGCAGAGTCATTGGATCCATGGCACTCGATAGCTATACACCTGGGGCCTATAACGAGTCACTCGTAGAAACAGCCATGGCGTTTGCCAACCAGGCCGCGGCGGGGATCGAAAATGCCCGCCTCTTCGAAGAGCAGAGCCGCAGAGCACGCATCATCGAAACACTTGCTGATATTGCAAATGAAATTGCAACGAGCCGCGAGGTGTTGCCTGCCCTGGACAAGATCGCCCAGCGCGCTCTGGAACTACTCGCAGCCAATCATGTGGCCATTTATCTTCTGCAGGAAGATAATGTGACACTAAGAACCGTGACAGCCCAGGGTGCCTATCGAAAAACAATGTTAGGGCATACGCGAAAAGTTGGCGAGGGAATTACAGGCAATGTCTTCCTGAACGGCAAACCGGAGATCATACACGATACACAGGAGGATGCACGGCGGGTCACAGTGCCTGGTACCCCAGCAAAAGAGGAAAAGCTTGATAGCCTTATGTCTTCTCCGCTGATTCTGCGGGGCAAACCGATTGGAGTCATTAATGCCTGGCGACTTAAGGAAAACGGTCTGTTCAATGAGTCTGAGTTGAATTTTCTGGTTGGGATCGCGCACCAGGTCTCCATATGTATCGAGTCTGGAAGACTATTCCAGGAAACAAATCGTCAGGCGCAGGAGGCAGCAGCAATTGCGGAAGTGGGACGCGATATGTCTGCCACGCTCCAGTTGGATGTAGTAATGGAGCGGATCGCCTCTTATGCCATGAATCTGCTGCATGCTGAAACAAGTGCATTGTATGTGGTGGATACAGCCAGTGCGACCATGCGAGCGATCGCTGTCCTGGGTCTGGATGCGGAAGCAATTAAGAATGACCCGCTTGCGATCGGGGCCGGGATCCTCGGAAATATTGCTTTGCAAAATGTCGGAGAAATTGTCAATGATACAGCAAACGATCCGCGCGCTGTGATCATAAAAGGCACGGAAAAAAATCCGCTTGAGCACCTCATGGGTGTGCCCATTCTCCTAAAGGATAAGCACACTGGTTTACTTGCCGTCTGGCGCTCAGGGATTGGCGCCGAGTTTTCTCCCCGAGAATTAGATTTTCTTACCAGTCTGGCACGCCAGGCTGCTGTCGCCATTGAGAACGCACGTCTATACGATGAGGCGCAGCGCCGATTAAAGGAACTGGAGATCATCAACCGTGTTTCCACCTCGTTGCGAATGGCTCAATCCGTAAGTGAGATGTTGCCCATCCTACTTTATGAAGCGATGCAACTGGTCAACACCCCACATGGATCCGTGTGGCTTTACGCCCATGCCAGTGACAGCCTGATTCAGCATCTGGCGAATGGTGCAGAGACCAGGATCAGACACACCTCTCTGCGGCTAATGCAGGGGATCGTCGGCCACACATTTCGGACGGGGACAACCTATATTTCCAATGACTTAAAAAACGATCCCATGGTTTCTGAAGCAAACCGTGACAGCCTCATGCCAGGGCTTGGTGGGGTTTACATCCCTATTCAATCCACGGCCGGGCCGGTGGGTGTGCTCACTCTAAAAGTCGAGGCGGGACGGCAGATTCCTGAGGAGCTTAGCTTGCTCACCATACTGGCAGAGATCACCGGGAATTCCATCCATCGGGCGCAGCTTTACGAGCAAAGCCAGAAGCAAGTTCGCAGATTGACATCACTGCGAGACATTGACTCTGCAATTGCTTCCTCCTTTGATCTCCGTCTGACCCTGAACATCTTGATGGATCAGACGATCAGCCACCTCAATGTGGATGCAGTGAGTATTGGGCTCTATCATCCTGACTTACAGATGCTCACTTACCTGACCGGAGTCGGATTCAACAATCCTTCCCCGACGCGCCCTCAGGTGCGTGTCGGGGAAGGACTAGGCGGGCAGGTCATTCTCAAACAACAAACCTGTCACATCACCAATCTCCAGCAGGCAGCAGAAGCCAGGTCCGAGGCGCTGATCAAGCGTGAAAATTTTGTTACTTACGTGGGCATTCCTTTGATCGTAAAGGGCCAGACAAAAGGTGTGTTCGAGATCTTCCATCGCACTCCTCTCTCCCCCACACCGGACTGGATGGACTTTCTGCACACTTTAGCGGGCCAGGCTGCCATTGCCATTGACAGCTCCCAGCTGTTCGAGAATCTGCAGCGGTCGAACCAGGAACTGATCCAGGCCTATGACACAACCCTGGAAGGCTGGGCTCGTGCACTGGAACTGCGTGATCGGGAAACGGAGGGACATACCCGCCGCGTGACCGAACTGACCATGCGCCTGGCCAGGTACATGCACGTTAGCGATCGTGAAATGGTTAATATTCACCGTGGTGTCCTACTGCACGATATTGGCAAGATGGGTGTACCTGACCATATTCTCAAAAAGACAGGCAAACTCACCGCGGATGAATGGGATGAGATGCGCATGCATCCGATCTACGCTTATAACCTGCTCTCACCCATTTCATTCCTGCGCGGAGCCCTAGATATCCCTTACTGCCACCATGAATGGTGGAATGGTCAGGGCTACCCACGCGGGCTAAAAGGAGAGCGAATTCCGCTGGCGGCGCGGATCTTTGCCGTTGTAGATAACTGGGACGCACTGTTATCTAATCGCCCATATCGGAACGCCTGGCCGCAGAAGCAAGTGATCGGTTACCTTAAGGAGAAAGCAGGGATTATTTTTGACCCGCGGGTTGTGGATACTTTCCTGGCAATGATCAAAAAAGAAGAGGAAAACAATCGGGCTAGCATTGGCTAGCCCGATTTTGCACAGTACCTTACCTCACCTTAAGAAATTTGCGCTTCCCCACCTGTAATATGCCGGGATGAGGGAAGGCCATATCCCCTCGCTCGATCGTTGCCCCATCCAACCGAACACCACGCTGATCGAAGAGCCGGCGCGCCTCACTCTTGCTTGCAGCCATTTTGGCAGCGAGGATGACGTCCAGCACCGTCTGGCCGGCCTGCAGCTCATACTCGGGCATCTCATCGGGCATCTCTTTTTGCTGGAACATCTTTACAAATGCGTCCTGTGCTTTCTGAGCCTCGGCGTCACCGTAAAAGATGCTTGTGATCTCAAACGCGATCCTCATCTTGGCGTCACGCGGATGTAATTGGCCCGATTCCACTTCCTTTTCGAACGCTTCGATCTCGTGCGGACTCCAACGCGTGGCAAGTCGCATATATTTGCCCATGGCGAAATCGGGAATGGACATGAGTTTCCCATACATATCCTCAGCGCCCGTGTTGATCGGCACAATATTGCCGGTGGACTTAGACATACGCTGCACACCGTCCGTACCGGGTAGAATGCCAGTGATAATTCCTACCAGCGGCTTCTGCCCCAGCGCCTCCTGCAACTTCCGACCCGCCACAATGATATTAAACAATTGATCGGTGCCGCCCACCTGGACATCGGTCTGCTGGGCAACCGCGTCATAGCCCTGCATCAATGCGTAGAAGGTCTCATGCAGGTAGATTGCCTCTCCTTTTTCGAGGCGGTTAGCAAAATTTTCGCGCGCCAAGAATTGCTGCACGGTGAAGTTCTGCCCCAGGCGGATAAGGTCAACCAGAGACAGCTCGCTGAGCCATTCACCGTTGTAGCGGATTCTGGTTTTGTTCTTGTCGAGTACGCGGTACGCCTGTTCGGCGTACGTCTGCGCGTTGTGGGCTACCTGCTCCTCGGTGAGGATTGGACGCGCTTTATTCTTATCGGAGGGATCGCCAACGAGCGCAGTGTAGCTCCCGATCAGGAAAGTCACAGCATGCCCAAGATCCTGGAATTGGCGCAGCTTGCGCATCGTGATCGTATGACCGAGATGCAGATCCGTGGAGGTCGGGTCGTAACCACAATACACCCTGAGCGGCCTCCCTTCGTTCAGCGCGTCGAGCAGGCGCTGGCGCAACTCATTTGTCATCGCCTTCTTTAAGTCTTCATCCCCATATTCTGTGCCCTGCATGAGCAATTCAACTTGTTCTTCGATGTTCACCTAATCCTCCTGTGAATGGATTTTGTTGCCACGCGCCACAGCAACGATCCATCATTCAAAAATTGACAAACAAAAACGCGCCCGCGATGGTGGGCGCGTTTGATACACACCACCGCGAGCTTATGTGTGGGTGTAATAATAGTAGCCAGAGAACTGTAAGACAGCCATATGCCGATTATACACGCGAAGCCGTCCTATGGACAACATCACTGGCCAAGATTGAAAGTAAATGACCACGGACCCGTGACCGTGTAAAACTCGTCGCTGTACACAATTTGCTCCGCCTCTTCCTGAGACATCGTTTCTGGTTTACTAGCGATCTGCATCGTCTGGACCCCGTTCACATCGGCACAGTTGAGCGTGATGGCGATGCCGCGTTCGTTGAGGGTTTGCTGGATTTTAGGCATGTAAATAGTGCAGTAATCTTCCGCACGCGGCTGAGCCGCAATTGCATCCACAGTCACGGTGACGCTCGAGAGATCAGCATCGGGCGGCACGTCGAGGAAGGAAAGGGTATCACAGCGCTGACCAGATTGCCCTTCCACGGGCACCTGCAGGCTAAGCAATGTGGAGCCGAAATCCAGAATGGATCCACCGGGATATTGCAGGCTCGCGCTCCAAATGGACCAGTCAGAGGCATCCAGCAATGTGAAACATACTTCCACGTTCACCTGTTTGCCATCACGCCAGGCGCGGTCTGCACGGACTTCGATACCGCTTGAGGACTGCATCAGAGTCACCGGCGCTGATTCCATTGTTGGGTAGGATGGATCAATATAAGCAGTGGGACCGGTAGCCACAGCCTGAGGAGGCACGGTAGAAAGGTTACAGGCTGCCAAGAATAGACAGACAAAAATCAATAGACGTTTCATGGAATCTCCTTGAATGTAAATGGAGTCTGGCAACGTGCCAGACTTAGCGGGTGCTTTTTCGAACTAACAAATCTTCCATCGCTGCGTTCAATTTGCCAAATCGAAACGGAAAGCCCAATTCTATCAAACGTTTGGGTTGGGAATAACGTCCTTCAGTTAAGAGAACACTCATCTCGCCTAATGCGAGCCGCAGAAGAAATTTGGGAACGTGAAACCAATACGGACGTCGCAATGCTTTTGTGACAGCGCGCATAAAATCCGCGCTGGAGGTTGGTTCCGGCGAAATCAAATTGAACGGACCGCGCGCGGCTTCATTCTCCAACAGAAAACGCATTGCTGCGACATGATCAGCGATGTGGATCCACGGCATGGCCTGTTTTCCATCGCCAAACGCTCCGCCAAAGAACAGGCGAGGAGCAAGCGTCATCAATGGGAATAAACCACCCTTTCGAGCAAGAACCACCGCGTTCCGCATAATTACCCGCCGGACACCCAGTGCCTCGACAGGTTGCGTCGCCTCCTCCCAGGGGATAGTGAGCTGGGCTAGGAAGTCACTTGCGGGCGGCGTTGCCTCGTCAGCAATGCCTTCCCCGCGCAAGCCGTAGCGGTTGACGCCGGAGGTTTGAAGGAATACGCGCGGGCGGCGCGAGGCGTTTTGTATCGCGGCAACCAATGCTCGTCCGGGCAGGACGCGCGAATTCAGGAACCTTTGCTTTTGTTTTTGAGTCCAGGGCCAGTGTTCGAGTCCATAGCCAGTCAAATTAGCGACGGCATCCATCTCATTGACCCGATTTCCCCATCCATTTGTAGTCTTCCCGTCCCACTGGATTTCATTGGCAGTTTTAGGAGTGTGGCGGGTCAGAATAAAAGCCTCATGACCATCTTTTATCAGGGACGTTCGGAGAGCCGTCCCCAGGAAACCCGAGCCACCTGCGATCAAAACCTTCATGGGCGCTCCCTCACAGTTCCATTGCATGACCGAAAGGCTATGTTACGAATTCAAAAAATCGGCATTATAATCGTGCCTGTTGTGGAGGCAGAATGCATGAGCCGGTGCTAGTGCTCAACGCCAATTTTGAACCGATCAATGTTTGTACCACGCGGCGGGCGGTCAGTCTGCTCCTGGCGGGCAAGGCGGATATGGTCGTCAACGGGCGTGGACACATTCGAACGGTGAGACAATTGCTGCCACGTCCTTCGGTCATTCGGCTGGAGAACCAGGTTCATCGTCCGCGCCCACACGTGAAGCTGACACGTCGCGAAGTATTTCGCCGCGACAATTATACCTGCCAGTATTGCGGAAAACGGGATGGCAGCCTGACTGTGGATCACGTGACACCACGCCACATGGGCGGGCAGCATATCTGGACAAACGTGGTGGCGGCGTGCCCTCACTGTAACCACCGCAAAGGCGGACGCCGGGTGGAGGAAGTACACATGAGGCTGCTGCGTGTTCCCAAGGAACCACCGGCGAGCGCCATGTATATTTTTGGCAGGCATCTCAAGGAATATGAGGAATGGGAGCCGTATATCAGCGGCTGGTAGTGTTTCTTATCCCTAACATCAACTCCTCTCCCATTGGGAGAGGAGTTCCTTTTTATAGATCGATCGTCATGAAATCCCTGGCCAGAATCACTTCGCCTTTGTAAGTTTTCCCCGCTTCCTGAACCAGATCTCCATTGGCAAACCGGCCGGTTGGATAGTGAATGAGGTATAGTTTGCCCACCTCCGCCTTCGTGGCAATCTGCCCCGCCTGTTCCGCCGAGGAGTGTCCGAGGAACTCGCCGCTGGCCTCATGGATGAGAATATCGGCGCCGTCAGCAAGCCGGATCGTCTGTTCGCACGGTTCTGTGTCACAGGAATAGGCAAAGACGGTTCCCGGATTCTTGCATTCGACTCGCAAGCCAATGGTGGGAATCATATGATGGACAGGCGAAGAATAGATCTTGAAGTCATCGCAATCGAGCACATGTGCCATCTCTGATTCAGGCAGACGGTAGAAGCCTACCGGGAAGAAATTCGGCCACTCTGCCCAACCATAGAAACCCATCAGATCTTCCAAACGGTCCATCGTGTAATGCAAACCATAAATATTCAACGGCTTGGTGCGGCCCATCAGCCACATGTCCATGAGGAGCAAAGGCATCCCGGAAACATGGTCGGGATGAAAGTGTGTAATGACGATATCGGTCAGCTCATTGAAATCCACCCCGGCCTGTTCCAGGCGCACAACAGGATTGCTTACACAATCTACCAGGATGGTGCGCTGCTCACCGACAATAACAAGATGGGTATTCTCATGATTGATGGACGGGACTGCATTCGATGAACCAAGAATAATGACTTTTGGCATTGAAAACTCATTGTTACAGATATGGAAATGCCAGTTTGATTAATAGAGGGGTGATATAGATTTCAATCACGGCAGCAATCGCCAAGAAGGGTAGCACAATCCCGACAAAGATTCGGAACCAGTCTGCCAGGGAGATCAACAGAATCTCGCCGAGGCTTTTGTCCGGTTGAGGAGTGACCAACTGTGCGCCTACCTTCAGCATGGCGGCTGTCGCAAGGATGATCGCCGAGAGTTCAAAGATACCATGAGGTAAAATACCGGCCGCAAATGCGAGGATAGGTGAATAGCCGACGAGGTCTGCCGCGCCCAATACGCCTCCGACCAAGGCGATGTTGCCAATAAACAAGGTTAATCCGAGAGTACCAAACGACAGCAATCCGAGCAGGAGGAAGACAATTGTCGTGCGCGCGTTATGGAAGAACAACAGAGGTGCGGGCAGCGCTTCTCCCAGTGCATCTAGATTAGCCAGATTATCGGCAATGAATGTCCTGAATTCATGGACCCGCTCCGGGGTTAGTGAGATATAGGCAGGCACATTGGTAATCACCCAGGCATAACTCACTATACCCGCGATCATTGCCAGCCCGAGGACAATGGCAAGCGGCTGGCGGAGCTGCTTTAATGTGACCGGGAGCTCTGTGCGGTACCATTCCCCGACCGATTTTGCCTGCCCTTTGAAACGATCACTAAATGTGCGTCCGATCATCTTGAAGTTAAGTGTATCGATCTCGCGCCCCAGCAAATATTCACGACGGAAGTGGGAAAGCCCGAGACGCACCAGCAGGGTCGCCAACAACGCGACGCCGGCAACCGCATACCATAAGACATCTTCATTGCCCCAGAAGATCAATACAGTTTCGCCCTGGAGTAAGAACGCAACCGGTACGACAACAAAGGAAGCCAACAGGTTTGCCGAACGAATTGTGGTCGCCTGCACGCTGATAACAATGGCAGATGAGACCATCAACACCGCATGAGCAAGCGTCAGCAAGAAGATCAACGCCAGCATATATGCGCTGGGGAATTCCACATCGCGGCGCGAGACCAGGATTAGATAAATGCAAATGGAGGCAAAGCTAAAGACCAGCGGCGTGGTGATGCCCACGAGAAGCTTCCCAAGGTACATGTGGCTGTCTTCAAGCGGCGAGCTCAACAGCGGCTCGATCGTGCCGCGTTCCTTTTCCCCAACAAAAGATTCCAGGGCAACCACCAGGGTGAATGACAACGGGAAAAAACCGATCACAAGCACGACAAAGGGAATGAGGTTATCCAGGATCAGATCGCCGCCGAACCGGTTCATGAAGTTCACCGCCTGGCGGGTTGTATCGTCTGCAATGAACGGGAATAATGTGACCAGGACGAACATGGGCACGACAATGCGCCAATCACGGAATTGATCGGTGAACTCACGCCGCGCAATCATCCAAATGGCGGAAAGATTATGACGCATACGCCACTCCCTGCGCATCAGCCATCGTCTTGAGATAGACCTGTTCCAGCCTCCTTGGCACTTCCTGGAAGGAGACGAGAGGCGCATTTCGAGAGGTCAGCGTATGCACCAGCGTCGGATTGACGGCCTGGGGCGCTTCGATTCGGAACCGTAAGCTGTTCGGGCTGCGAGCGGCCAGGGTCACACCCTGGGGCAGATCCAGGTTGCCCGCGTCGAAGTCTTGCGCGAATTTCGCCTCGTACTCCACAGGGCCTAAAACGATCCGTTTCAATTCATCCAGGGTGCCATTCAACAAAATCCGGCCACGATAAATGATCGCGATCGAATCCGCTAATGCCTCTGCTTCCGCAAGATTATGTGTGCAAATGATGATCGTCCGCTGCGATGAGCGCAGGCGAGCAATCTCGTCGCGCACCAGACGCGAGGATTCCGGGTCCATAGCGGAGGTTGGCTCATCCAGCAGCAGGACTGACGGATCATGGATCAACGCACGCGCCAGGGCTAATTTCTGTTTCATTCCCTTGGAATACTCACCGCAGCGACGCCGTGCAGCTTCGGCCATGCCGAAGTATTGCAGCAGGTACTCACTGCGTATTTTTCTAGCAGAGGGATCCAGCCCATAGATTTTGCCAAAGAACTCAAGGTACTCTTCACCGGTCATGCGCATGTATAGGCCGTGTTGTTCGGTGAGCACCCCGACGTTAGAACGGACTTCTCTGGGGTTTTTGGTGACATCGTAGCCGGCCACCCGCGCCCATCCGCGCGTCGGCTGCAGCAGAGCCGTCAACATACGAACTGTTGTTGTCTTGCCCGCCCCGTTCTGACCAAGCAGCGCCAGGATTTTCCCGGGCTGGACATTAAGCGTTACACTGTTCACCGCCCAAAAATCATTATTAAATTGTTTACTTAAGTCGTTCGTTTCGATCATTGATCACCTGTCCACGAGGCTGTGACGCGCGCTGCGGAGCATAGCACAGACATTGCCCCGGTCAATAAGACACTAGTCCCTGTGCGACAACAGTCACGCCTAATCGGCTTCGGCCGGCGCGAGAGCGGTGTCGCGGCGATGCCGCCAAAACAAGGCGGCCGCCGCCAGCACGGCAACAATCGCCATGACTGTCTGGTTGATGTTAATGCCACCGACCATCGACGCATCGAGCCGCAGAAAATCTAGTAAGAACCGTCCAATTGGGTACACGATAAGGTAAATGAGGAAGATATCACCGTGTTTCAGCCGATCGCTAAACTTGCGTGAGATCCACAGGAGCAGGAACATATTCCCAATATTCCAGAGGGATTCGTACAAAAACAACGGGTGATAGTATTCGACGTCACGGAAGTTGGCCAGCCGGTGCTCGGAATCGATGTATAGCTTCCACGGCAGATCGGTCGGCGCGCCGTAAATTTCCTGGTTGACAAAGTTCCCCCAGCGCCCGATCCCCTGTCCGAGGGCCAGGCTGGGCGCCACGATATCTGTCCATTCGGCAAAATTCAGTTTGTGCTTGCGTGCATAAAAATAAAGCGCAATGAGTCCACCGATAATGGCACCCGGAATGCCTAGTCCGCCTTTCCAGATGGCGAGCGCATCCAAAGGGTGTGTGAAGTACCATCCGGCTGTGATACCCGAGGAAGGCGGCGGGGTAAGGATATGCCAAACCCGTGCACCGATAATGCCGCCGATCAGCAGGTAGGTTAGCAGATCCCAAACGATCTCGGGGTTGTGACCACGGCGTTTGGCTTCGCGGGTGGCCAGCCAGGCCCCGGCAACCGCCCCCAGCATGAGGATGATCCCGTAAAAGCGTACTTCAAATGGACCGACAGAAAACCCTTCGGGCATTCTAAATCTCCTGTTTCTTCATCGTTGTATGCGCCTGGGCACGGACGTGCCAGATGCGCTGTAAGGCGGTGATATTCGCAAAGATAGCAATGATGCTGAGTCCAATAAAAAGCTGATTAAAAACTAGCGATGGCGCCAGGACAAGGTATCGCTCGACCCGTGTGAGTATGCCAACTTTGGCTTCGTATCCTAATGCTTCGGCACGTGCTTTTACATAGGAAACCAGCACCGACCCTGCAGCAGCACCGAAAACTAATAATCCGCCCACCGGTTCGCCCCGGCTGAGGAAGTAATATAACAGCCCGCCATAAATAATCAGCTCGGAATATCGATCCGTCACGGAATCCACAAAGGCGCCAAAATCGCTTGATTCCCCGCGCAGGCGCGCCATCGTTCCATCCAGAGCATCGATGGGCGTCATCAACAGGACAAAGAGTCCACCTGTCAACATTTCGCCGCGCGCCAGAAAATAGGCACCCACCGCGTTTCCGGCCAACCCCAGCATGGTCATCATGTTGGGCGTAATGCCCAGACGATTGAAGAAACCGCCGACTGGATCCAGGAACCACTTGAACCACAGGCGCAGATAATCCGTAAGTGTTTTTTTTATGGGCATGGATTTGGCAATTCTCTCTGTCATATTCCTCTGAGTATTATTTCGCAATCATATCAGCAAACTTAAGACTAACCCTTGGGAGGGTGGAGATAGCCTTCGCAAGGTTCTCAAGATGCTAATTCACACTTTCTGTTTCGTCCGCATCCAACGGACCGAGCAAAACGTCGCGTTCCTTACCCCCGCCCTGGGAGGGACCGACCACTCCCCTCTCTTCCAGCTGATCGAGCAAACGCGCCGCGCGCGGGTAGCCGATGCGCAGCCGTCGCTGCAGCAATGAGGCCGAGGCGCGCTGACTCTGCCGCACAATGGAAACTGCCTTTTCGATAAGCCCTTCATCTTCGTTCTCTTCGGGCTCAGTAAGAAGCTTCTCCCATGGAGGCGCGTCGGTGGATACTTCCACAGCTTTTTGCCAGTGCGCGATGATGCGCTCGATTTCCATGTCGGTGATCATAACGCCCTGGGCGCGCATTGGTGTACCGACTTCGGGGTTGAGAAAGAGCATATCGCCGCGTCCCAGCAGACTTTCTGCGCCGGTCGTATCAAGAATGACGCGGCTGTCCACCCCGGAGGCAACCGCAAACGCCAGGCGGGCCGGGAAGTTGGCCTTAATCAAACCAGTGACCACATCCGTGGATGGGCGCTGCGTGGCCACGATGAGATGGATCCCGGTAGCACGCGCCATCTGCGCGAGGCGTACCAAATTATGTTCCGTCTGGTCGGGCGCGGACATCATCAGGTCCGCCAGTTCATCGATCAACACAACAATGCGCGGCAATGGCATGCCATCTTTCTTGCGCGACATGCGGCGATTGTAAGTCTCGAGGTCGCGTGAGTGAGACGCTTCGAGCAGGCGATATCGATGCTCCATTTCGACTACCACCCAGCGCAGAACACCCAGGATGCGCTCGACATTAGTTTCAACTTTTCCATACAGGTGAGGCAGACCGTTGAAGCGCAGTAACTCGACCATCTTCGAGTCAATCATCACCATGCGCAGATCTTCAGGAGGATTGTTCATGGCGAGACAAGCCGCGATGGAAGTAATACATATGGACTTACCAGAGCCCGTGGCGCCCGCGATGAGCAGGTGTGGCATGCGCGCCAGGTCTGCCACCACGGGCTGACCGGAGACATCCCGCCCAAGCGCCATGGCAAGCGGCGTGCCAATTTTGTGAAATGCTTCTGTTTCCAGGATAGAACGCATTCGAACGACCGAGCTATGGGAGTTCGGCACTTCGATACCAATGTACGGCTTCCCCGGCACGGGCGCTTCGATGCGCAGGCGTTCTGCAGAGAGGGCGAGCGCAAGATCCTTCTGGAGCGAGGCGATCTGTGCCACGCGCACTTTGATTTGTTGGGCTTCCTCTTCCGTCGTGCTACCCGCCCTTTTCATAAAACCGGGCTGCACGGCAAACTGCGTGATTGTTGGTCCCACGCGAAAACCGATGACGGTTGCTATAATGCCAAACTCGGCCAGGGTCTTTTCGATCATGCCGGCCGTCTGGTTGATCGTCCTTTCATCGGGGCGCGTATTTTGATCTGCCATCAGAATATTCAGCGAGGGCAGTCGTTCATCGCGCTCACGAGGCGCGGCAGGTTTTTTATCCTGATGTTCTGAAACTTTCAGGGATTTTCGGAACTCGGGGGGCAGCGGCGTAGCTTTCTTGCGCGGCTGCTTGTCCTTTTTCTCTTCGACGACAGGCACTTCTTCTTCGATGACTGGAGGCGGAGCAACGGCTTCAACCAGCGGAGGAGTTTCTCCAGCCAACTTCACCAAAGAGCGCTCCAGCAGCGCCCAGATATTAAATCCGGCCATCAGGGCCAGAATCCACGGAATCAGCATCAGGAGCGTTCCCGGCACTTTTCCCAGCCGCCAGAACAGGGTGACGAGTCCCCAACCCACACGTCCGCCGTCCATCCCAGATTCCGCCCGGAGGAGGGAATTGCCTCCTAAAGCGGCGAGCAAGGCCAGGGTGAGGAAGGCGGCGAGCTCCAAAGCAAAGAGGCGGCCCCAGGGCAAGGGAGCATTGCTGCGACGCAGAAATGCATATCCAATATATCCGATGGCGAGGACGACGAGATAAGAACCCCATCCGAACCACAACAAGAGCAGATTTGCCCACGGCGTCAACAACAGACCTTCGGTGTATCCTCGCAACGCCAGAAAGGTCATTAGCGCGGCCGCGGTCAGGATTACGCCGAGGACATCTCGAGCGAAACGACCAAAATGCTCATTGAAGATGGCAAAGCGATCAAGCCAATCATCGCCGACTTCTGACTCGTAGATGTTCTGTGGTTCGGAACTTTTTGACATTATCAATTAACCGCTGATCTTACGCCGCGGGCTGTAATAGCAGGCTCAATCCCATGCGCTGGTGTGAAGGATCAACGTGCAGGATACGGACCTGTAGCTGCTGGCCCTCGAACAGGATCTCGCGCGGAGACTGGTTAGGCTCGAGCACCATTTCAGAGGCGTGGATCAATCCCTCGACACCGGCCTCGATACGCGCGAACGCGCCATACGACATTACGCTGGTAATCACCGCATTGTGAATCGAGCCGACAGGGAAATCGACAGAGGCTCGCTCCCAGGGATTAGGAATCATGCGCTTGAGGCTGAGCGCCACCCGACAGCGCTCCGCAGAAATATCCAGCACCTGGACCTGGATTTCATCACCCAACTTGACAATCTGGTTCGGGTGCGACACACGTCCCCACGACAGCTCGGAAATATGGATCAACCCCTCCACGCCGCCGAGATCGACGAAGACGCCAAAATCGGTCACGTTAGTGACAGTCCCTTTCACGTGTGAGCCTGCCTGCAGCTTGGTAAAAAGCTCAGAGCGTTTGCCCGGTTCGGCAAGAGCAGCCCGCTCAGAGAAAACGACACGACCTTCCTCCGGCACGCACTCGATCACCTTGACTTTCAAGGCCTTTCCCACGTAGGTTTCCAGGCTCGCATCCCGATCGGCATCCTGCTCCTTCCCTGCCAGATCGATCAGGTGAGAGAACGGGATAAACCCGCAAATACTATCCCTCTCAACCAGCAAGCCGCCGCGGTTATGACCGGTCACCATCAGCTCGATGATACGATCGCTGGAAAATAGATCTTTGACAATATCCCAATCCATTTGCACAGTTTGAACTGCGGGCACCGGTTCAAGCTTTGCTTGTGGAACAGACTTTGGCTTCATTGCTGCCTGGGATGGTCGAGGGGGCGCGTACTGGCGCTCTTCGGCCAGCACAGACTCCCACCAGCTCTCATCGGTAACAGGCATAGGATTTTCGTATTTTCGTTTTGTATTGTTGTTCTTGGCATCCATGATATTCTCCTTACTGTAATGCTTCATTCTGTTCCATATCGAGAATGGCACGCGCCACTGCCTCGACGGCTACCCGTTGTTTGCGATAAAGATCCGCTTCAGACATGGCCAGTCTGCCGGCCACCTCGCGTACCTTACGGCCTTCAATGAACTTCATTTCTAAAATGTTGTAAAGAATCCATTCACTTGTAAATCTGCGCTCGCCTTCAGGCTTCACCTGATCCACGGCCTTGCGCAGAAGAGCACGCAAAGCATTGGGAGCGTTTCCCTCATATTCTTCAGCCAACATCTGAACGATCTTTAATTTCATCAAGGGGCTGTTCGTTAATTTCGGTCCGCCCCAGTAATGCGTGAGGGCATCCTTTACCCAGTCTGCCAGATCGGCTTCTCCGGGCAACGGCGCCGTCAGAAGACTGGCATGGGTATCGTAACGCCCCGCGGCGCGCATGCGTTGGAGCATGTCAATTTGTGGCTGTAAATCTTCGAGGGAGCGGAACACACGCTGCTGCAGCTGGCGGTCTTCCAGGGCAAGGGCGGCCCGATCTGCGAGGAGCCAGACAGCATCCCGTTGATCTCGATCCATTGGGCGGTCACTCTTGCGAGCAACTCCCAGCAAACCTAACAGAGGCCGTACTTCATCGCGATCCCCATTTCCGCGGCGCTGGTGGAGAGGCAGGATCCAGAACTCACCCCAGATAAACTCGTGCCGGCCGTTCTCCCCATTGCCGTTGTGATTAACGACCTGCAAGGCTTCATCCAGGTCTTCCTTCTCGAGCAATGAACGGTTGCCTGCCACGACACTCAAGATCAACTCATTCCCATCCAACGCAGCGACAAAGGCGCAGGGAGACTGCAAATGGTCGCGCACGGCTGCAAGCACCGTTTCCAGGAATTGCTGCAGATCTCCGCGGGTTAACAAACGTTCTTCGATGTTCTGGAGCAATTGAAGCTCGCCGCGATCGCGCCCGAAGAACAGGAGTTTCTCCCAGATGGGAGAAAAAAGGGTGACCGCGTGCTCGAACAACAGAACGGTCACGACAACGGTCAGAGGAACAAAGGCAGAGTATTCCTGCCCATCGAATAAGACACCTGCGCGACGAACGATCGTCATCATCGCCAGGGCAAGCGAGGCAGTCACAGGTCCGCGCAGCAGCCATTTGAACAGACGGGTCTTGACTACGCGGTCTGGCCACGAAACCCCAAAGAACGCGACCGCATATGCCATCACAATAACCAGAATCGCCACGAGCATGTTTATGACCAGAGCCGTGCTCCAAAAGAAAAGCGGATATCTCGCGGCGATATCAGAACCAAACAAAAGGTACGGATACGAACCGAGTGCCGGCGCTGTGGCACCGGCCATCAGATAAAGCATTCTGCGCTGTCCTGAACGGGTTAACATCCGCCCGAAGGCACGCACAAAATTGTAGGCGGCCCAGACCATGATGCCGAGGTAATAAACAGTGAAGAGCTCGGTGAGTGCAGTGCGTTCGAGGTGTGGTGCGGGTTGTCCGCTGGGCACGAGCCGCCCAACCAGCATTCCGGCCGCCAGCAGGAGCAGGAACCCTAACGAAGTCACATACACCAAACGCACAGCGAGACGCCGGCGCCCGCGGGATGGACGACCGGCCGTCACCAGAAGAGCATCAGATAGATGTAAATACGACGGAGGCAAAAAGATGATTCCCACCCACTGCAGGCGCAATAGCAGTTCGATTCCCCAATCTGGTATGGATTTATTTTGAAGCGCCTCTGTTGTAAAGACAACCACCACACACAGCAGGATGATGGCAAATGACCGGGCAACCCGGTCACGGAGATTAAACGATAGGGCATACAAAAACAGCGAAAACGCTGTGATTGCGATGCCCGCCGTTAAAATGTTGTTGAGCGTTTTCAGCCCCACCAACAAGCCATCCAACCAACCGTTAAACATAATACCTTTCCAAGGTTATCCCGACATTTGCACCTAGCGCCAGTGCAGGTGAGAGCCATGGGACTATAGTTTAATTGCTCTCCCAAAGAACAAAGCCACGTCCTGAGTCAGGTAATACTGGTCATTATACCCGCAGAATTCGTATCCGAATTTCTGTGCAAGGCGAATGTAAGCCTGGTTTTTTGACTGCATTTCCAGGATCAGACGCCGGACGCCTCTTTCCAATGCCCACGCCTGGGCCGCCGTGAGCAGAGTGGAGGCAGCCCCCTTGCGTCGATGGTTGGGCGACACGACCAGATCGGTCACCCACGCAACCGCAGACGCGGGTTCGGACAAGACACAAAGATAACCGATGGGAACGCCTTCATGAACAGCCACCAGGATCGCATCCCGTCGCATCCATTCTACTCTCAAGGATTCAGGGTTACGTGGGTACTTCACCTCAATGGAACGCGGCAGCCGCACCTCGCGAAAACTAGCACTGGCCTGTCCACCTTCACGGCGCAGCTCCAGTTGCCAGACGTAATCACTCATGCAAGAGTGATCCAATGCCATCAGCAGTGAGATGTCATTTGTACTTCCAGGACGGATTTCAAAAGGGCTCACAATACCTCCACTATTGGTTTACCACGCGCACCGCGATCACGCAGGGTTCGAGTGCCACTCCCACATTATCGGTAATGACAAGGCGCAAGAAATAATCGCCATTGGTCAGGGAAGCTGTATTCCACTCGCCCAGTTCTTCGTTCTGCTTGGGATTGCGATCTGCAGAGATTGTCGCCCATTCTTGAGTACCCAGGCGAGCAACCTCATATTTATAAAATCCGAAATTGGGGACGTTAGCGGTCCCGGTGATCTGAACAATACCACTCACATCAGTTCCCGGTTCAGGGAAGGTGATCATGATCTGTTCCGGGATACAGCCACTCATCCCACTGGGCACCTCCTGGGTGACCGGTGAAAGCGCGGACTGTGTTGCATCTTCAGGGGACTGTGTCACGGCAGGGGTGAGAAGCAGATCAAGTGTGGGTGTTGCCATTAAGTCGGTCGCCGGCAGAGACGGTGCGATGAACGTGGCGATAAAAAATTCAACGAAAATAAGAGCAAGGATCAGAAATGCAGCGGCCGTTGCCTGTCCCAGTCTGCGCAGGGCAAATTCACGCTCGAGGCCGTATACAGAGTCCCGCCATTCACGCCATGACCGCCACATCCTCCGGAAAGCAAACAATCCCCCAATCGCAAGCGCGATATAAATCAGCGGCTCATAGCTCGCCAGTGTTCGATAAACGGGACCCATAGCACATGTTACAAGGCACGCAATACACCGCGGATAATCTTTTCTATCTTTGGTGTAATGATCTTGCCAGCTTCAATGACCTCTTCATGGGTTGTAACGGTGGAGCCGTCCAGGTTGGCCTTGTTGCTGATTCCGGAGAGTCCCAGCACCCGCAGGCCGCCATGCCGCGCCACGATCACTTCCGGCACGGTGGACATACCAACCGCATCCGCACCCGCAAGCCGCAGAAAGCGAAGATCTGCGGGCCCCTCAAACGAGGGTCCACTGAGGGCGCAGTAAACACCTTCACGCAGCAAGATATTTTCTTCCGATGCAACCTGGCGAGCGATCGGCATCAATTTTCTATCATAAGGTTGACTCATATCGGGGAAGCGCGGACCCAGCTCCTCGATGTTGGGGCCCATGAGCGGGTTGGCACCCGTCATCCCGACAAGGTTCAGATGGTCGGTGATCAGCATCACGTCACCCGGAACAAACTCGGGATTCACACCCCCGGCAGCATTGGTTACGAACATCATCTCGAGCCCGAGACGGATCATCACCCGCACCGGAAGCGTGACCTGCGACATGCTATAACCTTCGTAAAAATGCACGCGTCCCTGCATCACAAAAACGGGTTGACCTTCGAGCTTACCGATCACAAGTCGCCCGGCGTGTCCATGGACAGTTGAAACTGGCCAGTTCGGTAATTCTCCATAGGGAATGGTCGTGGGATCCTTGACGGAGTCGGCAAGGCTGTTCAGCCCCGAGCCAAGGATGAGCCCCACGCGCGGCTGGGAAGAGATTTGTTTGCGGATCGCGTCTGCTGCCTGGTCAATTTGCTCGAGCGTGACAAATGTGGTCATAATTACTTCTTCTTTAATTAAAAGATAAGGGCCATTTCCCCGTAATGTCGTCCCTTCCGCAAAAAAAATTATATCAGAGAATTGGTCTGTTACTTGCAAAGATGAAAGTAACGGAACACAGAGCAGCGTGTCATGTACTCATAACCGATACAAAAAAAGGCTTTTTTGTGCTATCCTTTTGCAAAAGATGTCGCAGTTATCGTTCAAAAAGGTAATTCTGATCGCGGCCGGAACCTTGTCGCTCGCAGCGCAAGGTCTTTTGCTTATTCCACAAACCTTGAGGAACAGCCAAAATACGACAGATGCTGCCATCACAGGGTTCGTACTCTTTGCCTTGGCCATTTTTCTGTTCGGCTATCCCATCGCATCGCAATTTGCAAGGCAGGCGCGGGAATGGCGCCCCAACGGGATGTTACTGTCAACACAAATCTTCACCGCCGCCGGAATGTACTTCCTGCTGGATGGCATTGCCCCGGGCCAACGAGGGGCGGGGTTCCTGCTGAGCAGCCTGATCACGGTTCTGACCACCTACGGCATCCTTACGCATACCACATCCCTAACGGAACAACAGCCAAAAGCATTTGAGGCAAATGGGGATCTCCCGCTACTGTTTAATTTCGACCCGGATGAAAATGTAAATGCCCTCAAGGAACAGATTGAATCTCTCACTCGCCAGTTAGGGGCCGAGAAACACCGCAATACACAGCTGACCCTGCTCAATGAATTAAGCCAGCAGCTCGAAGCAGAGCTGGATCCGCCGGTGGCGGCGCAACTGGCTGTGAATACGCTCGAGCGCGCCATGGACTGTTCATTCGTATCCCTGATGGCGCCTGAAAACGAGGAACAAGAGTATGTCGTCCTGGCCTCTGCCGGAAGGATGACAAGTATCATTCCGCCGGGATATCGACAGAATGCAAACACCGGTCTCATTGGGCGGACGATCAGACTCAAGAAAACACAGCTGGTCAATGATACAGAACTGGATACAGACGTCATTCTGCTGCAGAATGAGAAAACGCTTTCCGCCATCAGTGTGCCAATCCTCCAACACGGACATGTAAAAGGAATCCTCGAAATCTGTTCGGATAAAAAATATGCCTTTAGCAGCCTAGATGTAGCCATTGCCGAGGGTGTTGCATCTGAGTTGATGCGAGCATGGGAACGTTCAAGCTACCGCCAGCGATTAACAGAGCTGATCCAGGCCGGTATTTCGCTCACTACCCTGCTTGATCCGCAGGCTGCTGTGCAAGAGGTCGCCGTCATCGCGCGCCAAACTCTGGAGGCGCGCTTCGTCTTTGTGACATTGCTCGACCAGCAGGGAAACTTCTCACGAACGGCGTCGGCAGGCGAAGCGCCGAAGCTGCTGGCTGCACTCAATACGAACCCGGAAGATGAGACGCTCATGCATGCCTCGCTCAACGCGACAAAACCCTTCCGCGTGCGCGATCTGCGCAAGTATTCCAGCGCCAAGAACATCGAAATCGATCACTCGGGCCTGCGCAGTGTGCTGGCAATTCCCATCCGCCTGCACCGCTTGAGCATAGGGACGATCCTTGCCTTTGGGAAACAAGAAGGAATTTTCTTTTCGGAAAACGATGAATCCCTGGCAGACCTGCTTTCTTCCCAGGCTGCCGCGGCGATCGAGAGTTCGTGGCTCTATCAGGAATTGCGCAACAAAGAGAATATCACATCCATGCTTTACCAGTTGAGTGTGGATGTTATCCAGACGGAAGAGCTTAGCCTGGCGGCAGAATTGATCGTACAGGCGGCTCACAAAGTGACCAGCTCCAAAGAGACCGGCATTGTGTTAATGACGCGCGACGGTCGCATCGAAGCCGAGGTGGAGATCGATGCCCGAGGACTACACACCCGCCGCGAGCATCCGGTGGAGACGATCGATCAGGCCATCCAGACCGGGCAGAGCATTATCGTTTCTATGGAGAACGGATCCCTCGTCTGTTATCCGCTTCTGACGCGGGTTCGTACCTATGGCGCTTTGTGGATGAACATCCCGGAAAGTCGCGGTCAGAACTTTGCGAATCTGCAGACCCTGGCAAATCAGGCCGCGATCGCGCTGGAACGCTCCATTCTTCTCTCGGAGTCGCGGCAGCAGGCCAAACAGCTCGAAGCCGCGTATGCTGAATTGGAAGTGACCTACGACCGCACATTGACCGCTCTCATGTCCGCACTCGATGCCCGCGACCGGGAAACCGAAGGCCACAGCACACGGGTGAGCCAGCTGGCCTGCCTGTTGGGGGAAGAGATCGGGCTAACCGGCCAACAGATCAAAGCGTTGGAACGCGGCGCCCTACTCCACGATATTGGCAAGATTGGTATCAGTGATGTGATCCTTCATAAGCCAGGCAAGCTGACCGAGGAGGAATGGAAAATGATGAGAATCCATCCTGACATCGGCGCTCGGATTGTGGAGGGAATTCCGTTCCTGCAGGATACACTTCCAGTCATCCGGTATCACCACGAGCGCTGGGATGGCAGCGGCTATCCCGTTGGCTTAAGAGAAAACGATATTCCCGTTCAGGCGCGTATTTTCGCAGTGGCAGATGTCTTTGATGCGCTCACGAGCAGGAGAAGTTATCGAAATCGCTCCACAGCTGAGGAAGCCATTCAGTATATGAAGGAACAAGCGGGCATCCTCTTCGACCCGCTCATTGTTGAAGCCTTGACAAGGATACCTTATAAAGAATTTACGCAGGGGGAAAAGATCACGGCATGAAACCGAGAAAGCCTTCAGGGTCTTTCACTCCACAAGAGGTCCGGCAATTTATTCTCCCGATCACGCTCACCTCCATATTGATTATGACGGGCCTGATTGCCGAGAATTTTTTAACGAACTCACTTCCGGATTTAACTCTCGTCCTTTATAGCGGACTCATCATTGCAGGAACGGTGGTCAACAATGCGGTGATCGTTCGGACGACTGACTTTCGTGAGACGTATGGATGGCTGAATGCGATCTTGAGCGGTGTTGGTTTAGGGCTGCTCCCCTACTTGGTGCCTCCAGAACTTGTGGAGGCATCTCATATCATGATTCCCTTTGGAGTGATCGCTGTAGCGATTATTTCAGGGCGTCAATACGGTTATGCTACTCTGGTACTGATCTTCGTTCTAGAACTGCCGCGAACCCTGGGAAGTCCTTTAGATCTTGGAACTCTGTTGGAAGTTTTGACGCCCTATCTGATCGCCTTCATTCTCATGGAGTCGGTCCTGCGTATCACGAATACGACCCAGCAGCATATCCACCGGCTGGAGACCATCAATAAAGTCAGCCGGCAGATCATGTTATCTCTGCAGATCGAGCAGACCCTTTCTCTCTTAAACGCCACGATCCAGGATGCTCTTGAAGCGGATACGTATTTTGTCGGGCTTCTCAAGGGGAACGAGATTCAGCTTGACCTGTTTTACGATGACGGTGAATACTATAACGGAGTAAAAGTCCCTTTGGAGGGAACGTTATCAGGCTGGGTAGTCAAGAATCAGAAGGAATTGTTCCTGCCTGATCTTCGCCGGGATGTAGAATTGGATGGGGTGAAACTCTTCGTGGTGGGCAAGGAAAAAACCAGCCTATCCTGGATGGGCGTTCCGCTCAAGGCCGCGAATGTAACCGGGGTGATTGCCCTGGGCTCCTACCAGCCAAACGCGTTCGACAGAGCCGACATGGAGCTTTTATCGAACCTTGCTCAGCACATTACCCTGGCATTGGATAACACGGTCCGGCATGCCCAGGTGGAGGAACAGGCTCGGCTCGATAGTCTCACGGGCGTGTACAACCATGGCCACTTCCTCAAAAAACTCGCGGAACAGGCCGAGCAAGCGTCTCTTGCGAAGACAAGCCTCAGCCTGATCATGCTGGATGTAGATTACTTCAAACAATACAATGACACGTATGGGCATCTGGTGGGCGACCGCATCCTGAAAACGCTTTGCACGACGATCAAACATCATATCAAGCAGTCGGATACCGTGGGCCGCTGGGGTGGCGAGGAATTTATTATTTCTCTGCCCGGGGCCAGCGGCGAAGAAGCGATGCAGGTCGCCGAACGGATCACGCAGACACTGGCAGCGTTGAAAGTGGAAGATCGAGAACAACGCACCATCCCGGTGCCCACTGTCAGCCAGGGCATTGCCATTTATCCCACGGAAGCAGATGAAATCTATCGGCTGATTGACCTGGCCGATCGCCGTCTCTATATTGCCAAGGAGCGCGGCCGCAACCAGATTGAGCCCGATATCGAGCATTGGAAAAACTCTCCAAATCAAAAAGGAGCAGGCCATTAGCCTGCTCCTTTTTAGTTCACTGCCTCCTGGAAGGCTGATATCGTCTGTTCGACTGCACCCTCATCAATCTCATAATGCGTGACAAGACGAAAACGCCGCGCATTTTCTGGATCCACCAGCACGCCTAGCTCTTTCATCTTCTGGGTTACTTGTTGGGCATTTGTTGAGACGCCTTGAGCAAGATTTAAGTACACCATGTTGGTGTGTGGGGACCCTTCGTCAACCACCAATCCCTTGATCTGTCTCAGACCATCGGCCATTTTCTTTGCCCGCGCGTGGTCTTCCCCGAGTCGCCTGGTCATCTTCTCGAGCGAGATCAGCCCCGCGGCAGCCACCACGCCAACCTGGCGCATTCCACCTCCCAGCATCTTGCGGAGGTGACGCGCACGCCTGATAAACGACTTTCTACCGACCAGGATAGAGCCAATAGGAGCAGCCAGCCCCTTGCTCAGGCAGAACATGACCGAATCGGCAGGCCCCACCAGCTCCTTCACGGAGATGTTTTGAGCTGCCGCGGCGTTGAAAATCCGCGCTCCATCGATATGCAGGGAAAGATCGTTCTGGCGGGCAATTTCACCCACCTGGCGTGTATATTCCGCTGTCAGCGGAACACCACCACAGATATTCTGTGTATTCTCCAGGCACACCAGTCGCGTGATCGGATGATGTACATCCTCCGTTCGGATGGAGGCAAGGATGTCATCTACTGCCAACGTGCCATCCGGTTGGTTCTGGACAGGACAGGGTTGGATCCCACCCAAAGCAGACATCCCACCCGCCTCGTTCAAATAGATGTGTGACTGACTCCCGACGATCACCTCATCGCCTCTCTGGCAGTGCACCAGCAGCGCGATCAGGTTGCCCATCGTGCCTGAGGGAACAAAGAGAGCCGCCTCCTTGCCCAGCATCTCTGCGCCTAATTCTTCCAGCCGGTTCACCGTCGGGTCATCGCGATAAACGTCATCACCGACTTCGGCTTCCGCCATGGCCTCGCGCATCTCGGGCGTGGGCCTGGTGACAGTGTCAGAACGAAGATCGATATATTCCATAGTGAGTCCTCTTCAAATATTGTTTTCTCTGGCAACAAGTGTATTTGATTCAAGGTCGAGCACTAGAAAAGACGGCAAACCCATCTCTTTCCAAAGTGAAAGATCAGAAATCCCAATGATTCGGGATACATATAATGAAATAACTGTGCCATGGGCCACCATTACAATAGTTTTACCCGCGTGTGACATTAAGACAGAATCCACTGCTTTGGCAAACCGGGCATACGCTTGATTCGCTGTTTCGTTTCCAAAGACAAGCTGATCTGGTCTCTGAAACAACTTATAAACCGAAGCCTGAAATTCGTCCGTAGTGAGATAAGGCACGTTGCTTCGATCATGTTCATGTAGACCTTCGGCAATTTGTCGCTCCCGGTGATGTGCTTTGGCAATTATTTCAGCTGTCTCTCTGGCTTTTGATTCAGCGCTGGACACAATGAGCTCAGGTTGAAAACGGGTGAGCAATTCAGCCAATCGCTTGGCGCGTGCCCTGCCTTCCTCCGAAAGCGCCCAATCACGGGCAGGAACATTTTCTATAATTTCAGGCAGAGAATGCTTCACCAAAATCAGGTACTTTTTCATTACTGAGCACGCAAAGCAGCCAGCACATTGTCCAGTTCCTCTGGCAGCGGAGCTTCAAAAAACTTTGGCTCCTTTTCTCTCGGCAATATGATCTTCAAACGATAAGCGTGCAAAAAATGACGGCTGATGTCCACAGAAGGCTTTTTTTTGCCGTACACCTCATCGCCAACAATGGGGCAGCCTAAGAACGCGCAGTGCAAGCGGATCTGGTGTGTACGTCCCGTAAGAGGGTGAAACTCCAGCAACGTATGATTGCGAAAACTCTCTACCGTTTTATATTCCGAGATTGCCTCGCGCCCGCGGCTCTCCGGGACGATTGCCATCCGCTTACGGTGACTGGGGTCGCGCCCGATATAGGCTTCGACGCGGCCGGAGGGTGTAGGTGGTTTTCCATCCACCAGCGCCAGGTACGTTTTCTCAACTTTCCTTAAACGAAACTGGTCTTGCAGCCAGCGATGGGCGCGCTCATTCTTGGCAAGCAGGATCAAGCCGGAAGTCTCCTTATCTAACCGGTGGACGACGCCCGGGCGTTCCTCGCCGCCGATGCCTTCGATATCGGGATCGTAACCCAGCATCGCATTGACCAATGTGCCCGAAGAGTGACCCGCCGCCGGGTGCACAACCATCCCCGCCGGTTTATTGACCACCACGAGATCATCGTTTTCGAAGACAATATCGAGCGGAATTTCCTCGGCGATCAGTCCGGTAGGCGCGGGGGGCGGGATCCGAACTGTCACCATGAAACCATTTTCCAAGGTTTGACCAGCCTTTTTCGCGGCGCGACCGTTCACATCCACCAGGCCATCCTCGATCAATGATTGGATGCGGGAGCGCGAAAACTCCTGCAACTGCCCGACCAGAAATTTGTCGAGCCGTTCAGGAGTCTCACTGTCAAAAAGAAAATTTAGGACACGCTCATTCACTGATTGCTTCGCTTGGTTTCTCTGGCGGAGCTGCCTGCGCTTTTTCTTTCTTGGCAGCGCGTTCCTGCCACCAAACACCCAACAGTAGGACGACACAACCGACGCTAATACTTGCATCTGCGATGTTAAAGACAGGGAAGGTGCCCACCGAAACAAAATCGGTTACGTGACCGATGGTAAGACGGTCAATGAGGTTGCCGATCGCGCCGCCCAGTTGCATGCTCATCGCAAGACGCAGGGGCCAATCCGCACTGGATACCTGGGGATAATAATAAATGATGGCAGCGATCACCACGAAGGCCAGCACAGTAAAGACCATGCCCCCTTCCTGGAACATGCCGAATGCAGCGCCGCGGTTGTACCAGTGCACGATGCGCGCGTAGGGAGCCAGCCACAGTAAGGAATCGGGCAGCCAGCTTTCGCCGGCCGGGATGTTAATGCGCACCAGCCATTTCGTCCATTGGTCGAGCGCGACGATCACCGCCGCGATCGTAAAAATACCCCAATAATTCTTAAACGCGTTCTTCACTAGTCACCTCAAAAAGAAATCGCCCCATTCTACCATCACTCATCCACATAGACGCGCGGCACCCGCGCGCTGATATTGGTCATCACCTCATATTCGTTCGTGCCCATCCATTGGGCGAGATCTTCGGCAGCAATCCCATGCCCGAGCAGGATTACCTCATCCCCTACGTTTATATCATCATCCCCGACATTGACCATGAATTGATCCATGCAGATCCGCCCAACCTGCGGATACTTCTTTTGGCCGATGAGTACCTGCGCACGGTTGGTCATGCGCCGGAAATACCCATCTGCATAGCCGCAGGGGATGGTAACAATTCCCGTCTCCCTTTCCGACTGCCACAGCGACCCGTAGCTGATCGGCCGCCCGGGCAGAGTCCGCTTGGAATAGGCGACATGAGAACGCCACGTCAGCGCGGGTTTGACATCAATGATGCGATCTACCTCATCGCCCGGATACACCCCATAAAACATGACACCTGGACGAACGAGGTCAAAATAAGCTTGCGGCAGGTTCAAAATCCCACCAGAGTTACAGACGTGTCGTATGGGCGGGATCGGCAGACTATGTTTGTTATAAAGATCGAGAACCTGCTGAAAACGCTCCAGCTGCAAATTCGAATAGGTTCTATCTGCCAGTTCAGAGTTTGCCAGGTGTGTGTAAATACCCTCAACCACGATGTGCTTACACGCAGCAGCTTTCAGAATCAAGTCCTCTGACTCATATTCACGGACTCCCACCCGCTCCATGCCAGTATCGATCTTCAGATGTATCTTGATCGGGATGCCGGTCGAGCGTGAGACTTCTTCAGCAGCATCCAGAAGTCCGGCAGATGAGCCAGTCAAGATTAGGTCATATTCTGCAAAGAGCGGAACCTGTTCGGCCAGGGTCCCGCCTGCAACCAGAATTGGCTTCCGGATTCCTAATTGACGAAGATGAATGCCCTCTTCCACCAGGGCGACGCCCAGATAATCTACATACGGCTCAATGAACGGTGCGACGCCATCCACCCCATGACCGTAGGCATTCGCCTTGACCATGGGCATAACTTTTGCGGGCGCAACCTGTGCACGTATAGCTTCGATGTTTTTTCTGAGCTGAGAAAGATTGACTTCAAGGTATGTTGGTCTCATAGTTCTTCAAAGCGACGATCAGTGTTTTCTCCAATGATATTCCACATCGGGCTCATTTTCAGGAGGTGGAGTCATTCCGAATTTTTCTGCAACGAAACCGTTCTTTTCATAGAAAGCGCACGCGTTCACATTTGCCTGCAACGTATATAACCACAAATGATCCGGGGAGAGCTGGCGAGCATAGTCCAGAAAGGCTTTTCCTATACCTCGGTTCTGGTAATCGGGATGAACATAAAGCTGATCGATGAAGTCATCTTTCATAGCCATAAAAGCCACAGGCCGCTCATCCACTTCCAGGACCCAGACGGTATTCTCCTTCAAAATGTGATCACGAAAATAAGCCTGGTCTTCATAAAAGAAATGGCTCTTTTCATTATTGAAGAATTGAGGCAGTGACTTCTCGCGTGAGATCCTCCACACGATGGTCAGCGCGTCAAAATCTTCGGGGCGATATTCACGAATGAGAAATGTAGTGGACATCATGGGATTGTTTTTATTATAGGTCATGCTGGCGCTTTATTTCTGTTTAGCGCCAGGAAAGGCAAAAAAATTGAGCCAAATGGTTGGCACCGCCCATTTGGCTCAAAACTATAACTCGCTATGGTGATCTAATAATCGCGTCTGCGCTCGCGGTCACCATTGCCGCCAGGCCTGCGTCCGCCGCCACTGCGGAAACCACCACCTCCGCCACCGGGGCGATCTTCACGGGGACGGGCAAGGTTCACCGTGAGAGGACGGCCGCTATAATCTTTCCCATGGAACATGGTAATAGCGCTCTGCGCCTCTTCAGAGGAGGACATCTCAACAAAGCCAAAGCCTTTTGAGCGTCCACTGGCCCGATCTCGGATCACCTGAGCGGATTTAACTGTACCCGCCTGCGAAAACAGGGTCTGCAGATCGGCATCAACGGTGGTGTACGGCAAATTGCCTACATAAAGTTTCGCTTCCATAGCAATGCTCTTCTCCTGAGTGTGGGCTGTGAAAGTGAAGCCGCCTTCACAGCGATAAGGTTCCAATGTGCATGACTGCCAGCGATCACAGACACCCAGGTGCCAAGAAGCGAAAATTCCCTCTGATTGTCGGACCACCATTCATCCATGCAACCAACCCCGCCAAAAGCACGCGGGATCTTCGACACTTCGATTTTAGCACAAGAGGGATGGACTTGCTAGCAACTCGGCAACCAGAAGTGCAACCAATTCCCTTTCTCGCGCAGGGAGAACTGAATGCGCGCTTCCAACCGATCCAGGCCAGAAGCCTTATCCGCGGTCAACGCCTCCGCGACCCGGGGGTTTGCAACTCGTCCAAACACACGCGTGCGGAAGTTTTGGAGCCACGAGATGACCTGTCCGTAGCGCGGCGCACTGAGAGTGACCAACGGCCACACGCGCCTGGAGGGACCACGCAACAGAAGCCAGCGAAAGTTCTGCACCGACTCGAGATCCAGGCTCGCCACGGACTCCAGATCATCCACGAGGAGCAGCACGCAGTGGTGCGTGTTCTTGTTCGAATGGGCCCACTTGGCAAGGGAACTTATGAATTCCTGCGTGTTGTTCTGACCCACCGTGAACACGCCCGCCTGGTGAGGCAAACTCTGCAGGCTTTCCCATTCGTCGGGATAACTGGTGATGACGCCAAAGCGCACGTCTTTGGGATCGTGCGTGTGCGCCACCGAATGCGCGACCGTTTGCAGGAAGGCGGTCTTGCCTGAGCCTGCATCTCCGGTGATCAGCATCGGGCCGGGATGGGGATCGTATAAATTCAGCAACACCGGTAAACCATCCGTGGCAGCACCGAGGAACAATGCCTCAGCCGGGAGCGGCCCGATCTTCGTCAGGACATCGCTCAAGGTGGGCACTGCATTAACAGTCGGCTTGGAGGCAGATGTTCGTTCTTCGGTCTTGAGCTCTGTGAGCGCCTGAAGAGCCGAAGAGAATCGACGACTTGTGGTCATACGTCCTCCTTCTGATAATTAGAACGCATGTTCTATTTTACTCCCCCCTTCTCACGCATCGTCAAGAGGATTTAGCTTAAAGTTTTATCGCAGAATGTTTTTATCCACCATCCATGTGTGCAATTCAAACACAAGCCGTCCCACCTTGACCATCGGATCGGTACTGATCAGTTCCTCCGCTTCAGCCAGCGAACTCGTTTTGAGTACTCCTATCCCGCGGATCTCTCCACTGGTTGCGAAAGAGTCCAGCAGGGGTCCATTGATGACCAGCTTGCCCATGTCGCCGAGACGTGTCAGGTTAGCGATGTGTGCTTCCTGCAGCGCCTCGATCTCAGGTGTTGCCTCCGGACTCCATGCAGGACCTTTCTTGAGGAGAAAAATATAATAGATGGTCATGCCTGGAAAATGTTCACTCACATCTTTCCAGGCTTGTGCATCATCGTAGGTCATTTATCCTCCGGGAGCTAAAGCTGAGGGCTTGAAGCCATTCATGGGCAGAAACATTGTTCCGGCCGTTCAATCGATTGTATCGCAGACCATCTGTCCACTGGTAAAATCCAGCCAGATACAATCCAATTAACTCTCCAGTCCAGCAGCCATGAATGACAGACCTCTCGATATTCATCAGCTGAAAAAATCTGTGCAATACAGAATACGCCAGACATTCCGAGATTATTATGGTAATCAATTTAATCAAGGCGAGGTGCTGACGTTCATTAGCTACAGCTTTCTGCCATATCACGGCGGATATACGGTGGTCTTTCAGGAAAAGAGCCTTTATCTACAAGAAGAGCAAAACGCTGCCATCCTAGATTCATTGGGTGACTATTTCGCCCCAGTAGACAATTCTTGAGTCCACGCGCAGATTTCATACGCTTGTAAGATCTCTGTGGTGTACAACTGAGGGGTGAATTCTTGCAACTGTCCCGGTCTAGCAGCGTAGAAGAATGAAGATTGAATCACCTGTCCGGTTGGCTAGGTAAAGACTCTCCCACAGGCGAGGGGATTTCCCTCGGGAAGTTGTATGATTAGAATGACAAATATTGCGGAGGCAAAAGATGAAACAGAAATTCCTAATTACCCTTGTGCTTGTCAGCTTAATCATGGCTGGCTGTTCAGCAGCTGGTGCACCTGCGTCAGCCACGCCGGAAACCGTTTCTACGGTGATCGCCGATAGCGCCATCATCGCCGAAGGGCGACTGGAGCCCGTTCGCTCGGCGGATATCGCCTTTACTGCCAGTGGCACGATCAGTGATGTACTGGTAAAGGAAGGCCAGACGGTCAAAGAGGGCGAGACTCTGATCCGCCTGGGCAATGACACGGATGCTAACTACGCAGCCGCCCAGCTCGAGCTGGTAACGGCCGAGAAGGCCGTGAACGATCTGGTCAACGTCGGCGGAACCGACCTGGCGCAAGCAGTGATCGATCTGAAACAGGCCCAAGAAGATTTCGACAAGGCCGAAGATTATTTGCAGTACCTGCAAGATTCCAAGAAGGTACCTCAAACCGAGACCCGCCGGTTCCTCGTGCAAACCTGGAAGGGCTATGAGTATCGAACCAAGACCAAGAGTTTTAAGGGTCCTGCTCCTGAGGATTGGATCATTGAAGCTGAGAATGACCTGGCCTTGAAAAAGGCACAATTGGAAGAAGCCCAGCGCCGCTATGACCGTCTCAAGGATGGCGCCGATGTGGAGCAACTGGCCATCCTGGAAGCGCAATTGAACGCCGCCAAAGCAAAAGTGGCTTCGCTGTTTGTGCTTGCCCCCTTCGATGGCGTGGTAGCAAACGTGGACGCCGAAATCGGTGACTCTATCAATGCCGGCCAGACTGCCGTGACCGTGGCAGATTTCTCCGAGTGGCTCGTCAAAACTACCGACCTGACTGAGATCGACGTGGTAGAACTTGCCGAAGGTGATCCTGTCACTGTCACACTGGATGCCATTCCCGGTGAGGAGCTGAGCGGCGCGATCCTGTCGATCGGGCAGACGTTCTCTGAGAATCAGGGCGACATTGTCTATGATGTCACCATCCTGCTGACCGATACACATCCCGCCATGCGCTGGGGTATGACCGCCGCTGTGACATTTGCGAACGACTAAAAATTCAGAGACTGTTCTGTTGAACTCCTGAGCCATCAGGCTTTGGACTTCCTGGCGAGGCCCTTATGTCCTTATTTAGTAAACCAACAAACGGAAATGACAGTGGTAATGGGTCCATCATTGACCTGCGCGATGTTCAGAAATATTACAAAACACCCATTGGCGATTTCCATGCGTTGAAGAGCATCGACCTGCAGATCAACCCCGGAGAATTTGTGAGCATCATCGGGAAATCAGGCAGCGGGAAGAGTACCCTGCTGAACATGATCACGGGCATCGACCACCCTACGTCCGGTGAAGTGTTTGTGAACGGCACCGGCGTGCATGAGCTCAACGAAAACCGTATGGCGCGCTGGCGCGGCAAGAACCTGGGAATCGTCTTCCAGTTCTTCCAGCTCCTGCCAACCATTTCGGTGATCGAGAACATCATGTTGCCCATGGACTTTTGTCGCACCTTCCCCATGCGCGAGCGTGAAAAACGGGCCCTTTCCCTGCTGGAAATGGTCGAGCTGGCTGACCATGCGTACAAGCTGCCGACTGCTCTCTCCGGCGGACAACAGCAGCGCGTCGCGATCGCCCGTGCCCTGGCCAACGATCCGCCTATCGTGATCGCGGACGAGCCGACCGGCAACCTGGACTCTAAAACGGCCGAGTCTGTCTTTGCACTGTTCAACGACCTGGTCGCCCAGGGCAAGACAATCATCATTGTGACGCACGATAGCAGCCTCGCCAAGCAGACTCATCGCACCGCGCTGATCGCCGATGGTGAAATCGTCAATGAATATGTGGCCAAGGCGATGCCGACCCTGGCACAGGATCAATTGCTGCAGGCCACGCGAAATTCCAGATGCCTGAATTACGAAGCAGGGGCTATGATTCTTTCTGAGGGCACAAACGCGGATACCTTCTACATTGTGACCAAAGGGACAGTGGAAGTAATCCTACCGCGAGAAAACCAATCAGACGTGGTTGCCCTGCAGCTGGGTCCCGGAAAGTTCTTCGGCGAAATGGCTTTCTTTCACGGGCGCCGACGCCATGCCTCCGTGCGTGCATCTGAGCGCGGACCGGTTGAGGTGCTGGCTCTGAGTTATGACCAGCTCGATAAATTACTGGATCAATCAGAGGCCACGCGAGATTGGCTGCATCAGATGGCTGATCGCCATGAGAAGGAAAATATCTCATTGCGGGGAGCAAAGTCATGAGCAGCCGTTGGAAGAAGGTCTGGTCGGATTTCTGGGGCAATAAATCGCGCAGCATCCTGATCATCCTTACCATCGCGGTCGGCGTGTTTGCTGTCGGTTTCAACAGCAACCTGGGGCTGTACATGAACGAAAGCATGGACGGCGACTACCTTTCTGCCAGCCCATCCGAAGCAACGATTTACGCCGGACCACTGGATGATGATATCGTGAAGATTGCGCGTGAAGTTCCCGGCGTGGATGCAGTGGAAGGCCGCCGCTCCACGAGCGCAAAAGTCATCCGTACAGACGATAAGCAGATCACCATCCAATTTACTGCTGTAGAAGACCCGGACCTGCTTACGGTCAATCAGCTGAAGCCTGACCAGGGGGAGACTGAACTTCCGCTTTTTGGCGAGAGACAGATCATCGTGGACTCCTCGGCCAAGTCGCTTGGCTACCAACCGGGCGATAAGATCATCGTGGAGCTAGGGAACGGAAAGCGCCGAGAGCTGATCCTGGCTGGCTACATGCACGATGCAACAGGCTTTCCATTCGGCTTCACCAATATGATGAATGCCTATGTCACGCCGAAAACGCTGGACTGGCTGGGCGGCGGCCCTGGTTACGATTCATTATTGATCAGCGTGGCAGAAAAGCAAACTGACCAGGCCCATGTTACCAAAGTAGCACAGGCCATCTCCGACCGCATTGAGCGCGCCGGTGCGACGATTTACTTTGTCAGCATCTATCAACCTGGACATCACTTTGCCTACAGTATTACGCAGGGTGTATTCTTCATCCTCAGCGTGCTCGGGTATATGACCGTCTTTCTGAGTGGCTTCCTTATTATCAATACCATCACAGCCCTGGTGACCCAACAGACGCGCCAGATCGGCATCATGAAGGCCATTGGCGGCGCGAATTCACAGGTTTTGCTGATGTATGTGGTGCTCGTCCTCGGGTTTGGACTGGGCGCATTGATCATTGCCATTCCGCTGGCGAACCTAGCCGCAAAGGCCATGGGCGGTGGAATGGCTGCGTATCTGAACTTCCAGCCCAAACCTTATCAAGGATACACGATCACCGTGGTTCAACAAGTTATTGTGGCATTGGTCGTACCCGTGCTGGCCGCCCTCTGGCCGATCTATAACAGCATCCGTGTGACAGTACGAGAGGCGATCAGTGATTATGGCATCGGTGGGAATGTTAAGCCGAAAACAAAAGCTGTCAATAAAGGTGCTCTTTTGGTGCCGCGCCCGATGCGGCTTTCGCTTCGGAATGCCTTTCGCAAAAAGACACGTCTGGGATTGACCCTCGTCACCCTTGTGCTTGCGGGCGCCATATTCATTGGCGTCTATAACCTGTGGGCCTCCTTTGACAAGGTCATGAAAGATATTCAGGGTTACTTCATGGCCGATATTAATATCTCCTTCGGGCGCTATTACCGTTTTGAAGAAGTCTCTGCAATCGCGCAGAACGTCCCGGGGGTTTCCAGCGTGGAAGGCTGGACGGAATATGCCGGCACTTTGATCCGGGACGACGAAGAGTCTGGTACACAGATCCTGTTCGTGGCTCCGCCCTCCACCTCGACCTTGATACAACCTATTATTACTGCCGGCCGCTGGCTGAAAACGGGAGATGAGAATGCGATCGTTATTGGCAACCACCTCTTAACAATCTTTCCCGATCTCAAAATAGGTGACTGGCTTACGATCGAGATCGATGGCAAGAAAACAAATTGGCACATCGTGGGTGTCTACAGCATCACCGGCAATGTAGGCACACCCCTACTCTATGTTAACTACGAATATCTCAGCCGGATCATTGGGCTGCCCGACCAGGTCTATTCCGTGCGCGTGCTTACCGAGCAGCATGATGCCGTCACACAGAAGAGAATCAGCGAGCAGATCAAAGTTTTGTATGAAGAACGTGGCATTGGCGTAGGCTCCACGCAGCTTGCATCAGACTTTATCCGCGATCAAAAAGCACAGACAGATATTCTGGTGTATTTTATGCTCAGCATGGCCGTGATGATCGCCATCGTCGGCGGGCTGGGGTTGATGGGCACGATGAGCATCAACGTGCTCGAGCGCACGCGTGAAATCGGCGTGATGCGGGCCATCGGCGCCTCGAACCTGGATATCCAGGGCATCGTGATCGTGGAAGGCATGCTGATTGGACTGATCAGCTGGGCCCTCAGCATCCTGCTGGCCATCCCGATCACAGGCATCCTATGCTTCGGCGTGGGCATGGCGATCCTGACCGCCCCCATGCCTCCAGTCTATGGTGTGGCAGGCATTATTGCCTGGTTGATCTTCACCCTCGTCCTCGCTATGATCGCCAGCGCGTTACCCGCCCGTAGGGCTTCGCGGCTAACCGTACGTGACACCCTGGCCTATGAGTAAAATGTAAACACGTATGCAAATAGATAACAAAACAGGTACACAAGCTGACTTGTGTACCTGTTTCCTTATATACCTGTCTACATTTCCTTACGGCAAGTTCATACAGTTACCACTCCCCTGGATCACCGTGTGATTACTATTCGCGACCAACGCGCACATCTGGGTCGCATCGGCAGGACGATCAATTTCGCGATATTTGGTAAACGGGCGCGGACCGCCGTAGAGGAACCAGGGACCCGAAGCTGGACTGCCCGCCCGCTCAGGTGGTACGGTGTCAAAGAAGAAGTGGACGTGCATGCCGGGCAGTGTCTCGGTATAACCAAACGTCTCGTATTCCACTACATATTCGGCAGCATCGTTCACGGTGATGCTGTTGATGCGCACATACAAGGGTGGCATAGTCTCGGTGGCAGTCGGTGCCTCCGTGGGCTCCTCGGTAACGGTCTGGGTGGGGGCAACGGTCTCGGTGATAAGCACAGCCGCGTTCTCTTCCTGTGTTGCCTCCGTTGTGGGAGTCACAATGTTCTCTACCGTGACGGACGGGGTGTTGTCCCCTGCCAAGGTCATCATCCCGCTGACAAGCCTATTGCCGGCCAGCAGCGCAGCAAGGCACAGAATTCCAATGAGAGCCGCGCCGATCCCCCACACGAAACGCCGGGAGGAGGGCGGCTTGCTGATCGCCGGAGGCTCTATAGACTCTGTTACCGTATCCACCGGCCGTGGAGCATCATCCATCAGCATGGTTGGCACCATCTCGGTCTGCGTCCTAGAATCCGATTTTGGAATCTCCGGCGTTGGGATTGTCGTCGGCTGGGTACCGACAGTTCCGAGTGCATGTCGTAGATCGGCAGACATTTCCGCGGCAGACTGGTAACGGTCGGCGCGCTCTTTTGCCAGACTCTTTTCCAGGATGCGGATCAGCTCCGGGTGAATATCCGCCCGGAACTCGCGGATGTTCGGCACGGGATCGTTCAGGTGCATCATCATCAACGTCATGGCGGAGTCAGCCACGAATGGCGGGCGTCCGCTCAGCATTTCGAAAAGCGTCACGCCCAACGAATAGATATCGGAGCGATGGTCGGCAACCTCGCCGCGGATGGTCTCGGGTGACATGTAGCGCGCCGTCCCCACAACCGCGCCCGTGGAGGTGTGACTATCTCCGCCTAAAATCTTAACGATGCCAAAATCCATCAGGATGGCCTGCCCGTGCACATCGAGCATAATATTTGCAGGTTTGATATCGCGATGCACCATGCCGCGTTGATGGGCATAACCCATCGCATCACTGATGTTCCCTGTGAGTTTTAGTGTGTCTTCCAGGGGTAGCTTTCTGCCCGCATCGTTGAGGCGCTTCAAGCGCTCCTGAAGAGTTTCCCCGGGGATGAACTCCAGGACCATGTAATAGACACCATTATCGGTGTTGAAATCATAGACCTGCACAATGTTCGGATGGCGCAGGCTCGCCACGGCCGAGGCTTCGCTCTCAAAGCGCAGCACGAACATCGAGTCAGAGGAAAGATGCGAATGAATAAGCTTAATGGCAACAACGCGTTTCAGGTTCGGGTCGGTGGCTTTATAGACCGCAGACATTCCCCCCTGCCCAAGCAGGGCATCGATTTTATAACGACCACTCAGAGTCCGCCCGATCCAGGTTGGTTGGTCCATGCTGTCTCCTCGAAATCACTTTGGCGATGTGATAATTACAGGCTAATAATTTGGGGCATTATACCGAAAAAGTTTTTTATATACGTCTCCGGTGGTGAATATGTAACTTTTCCGTCCGTTATAACAAAAGAGGCTGGTCCTTTCGGAACCAGCCTCTCATCATTCCTGTCATCCATTTGCGGCCTGGATGATGTACTTCGCCAGAACATAGTCCCAGCCCGCATCGTAACCATCCCGCCTCGACAGGGCCACTTCTCCGAGTGTCTCCCAACCGGTATGCACCAGTTCCACAAGAGTGCCACCAGGGATTGCGCTGAAGGTGACGGTCACCTCCTGCGCTGTATCCGGTGCCCGGCCCGGGTACCAGTGGAAGCTCACCTTTTGATAGGGCTCCCAGACGAGCACTCTACCCCATTCTGACTGGCTGCCATCTTTGAGTACTTCCACAATCCGGCCTCCCACCCATCCTTCGAAGAAGCATGTCTCTGCCTGCTCCTCGCCAACGGAGTGAGTTGCCATCGGCCACCACTTTCCGATGCCTTCGGTGAATAATTGAAATGCCTGCTCCGCGGGCAAGCGCACCTTCAGCTGCTTCCGCAAGGGTTCGATCTTAACTGCCTGTAAAGAGTGCTCCTCATTCATCTCATCTCTCCTTCTTCCCGGGTTGCCTAATGATTTATTCTCGCCTCTACCGTATTACATTCCAGCTTCTTCATTCCTGGCCGCATTAACCATCCTTTCTGCTTCCTCACCAAATGCACGCAGCACATCATCCCAGAGGCTTTCGACATAGCTGCGCAGTTCTGCCAGCCCCACAGGGTTTAAGTGATAGATCCGTTGTTGCCCGCGCTTTTCAACTCTCACCAACCGGGAATCTCTGAGAACCTTCAAATGCTGCGAGACAGCCGGTTGACTGATCGGTACGATTGAGATCAGTTCCGTTACTGAGCAGGGTCCCTGCCGCAAACGTTCAAATAACCGGCGGCGAGTTGGATCACCGAGCGCATCCATAGGAGATATATTAGCCATAGCTTATATAAGTATAAATTTATATTTTGTCCTTGTCAATACTCAATTCCCCATGCAGATGCTAAACTTTGAATACTGCTTCTTTTGATTCGATTACTTCTGCCTGTAGCTTCCCCGCCGAGAGCTCGCGCAATTCATTCTGAAATCCGGCGAAGGCATCGACCGGAAACCGCAGCGTCATTGTGATATCCGCAGCGAAGTCTTCGCCCAGGATTTCTCCACCGCTACGCGTGATCAGCAACCTGACCCGTTCCAACAGATTATATGGGATCGCTGCCATCGCCACATGAACGGGGATTCGCCGTCCGCGCTCCACAGCCTGAACCACCATCTGTGTTGACTCGGTGTACGCCTTGACCAATCCACCCGTTCCCAGCAGCGTGCCGCCAAAATAACGCGTGATCACGACTGCTACATCCCCCAGCCCACTGCCGCGCAACACGGCCAGCGCGGGTTTCCCTGCCGTGCCTGATGGCTCCCCATCATCGGAAAAATACTCGGTCACCGTATTTCCGCCCCCGATAATATACGCAGGCACGTTATGACTCGCCTCCGCAAATTCTTTCTTGATCCGTGAGATGAACGCCCGCGCTTCGTCGGTGCTGAAGACCGGTGCGAGTGTGGAAATGAAGCGCGAATTGACCACAATATGTTCACGGCGAATTTCGTTGAGAGGGATGAAGTAGGATCGCATGATCTTAATTCTATCAATGATTAGTCCTATCCGCCTGGACAGGAGAAACCTCTACCTTAGGCGGTGGTCTTTACTTCCTGAAGCTAATATCATCCATGTGAAACAATGCAAAGGAGCATCTATGAAACGAGCTTTTTTCTCTCTATTCTTCGTTGTCTTATTCTTTCTTCCGTCACTTGCCTGTGGATACTTTCAGACAGAATCTGTGGCAGGGTCGGGGAATATCATCAGCCAAACCATTGATGTCGGTGGCTTTGACCAAGTCACACTGGAGGGATCCGGAAATGTTCACATTGAGCAGGGACAGACAGAAAGTTTATCCGTCAAAATGGATGATAACCTTGTTCGCTTTCTCGATATTAAAGTTAGTGGCAACGAACTTATCCTGGGCATTAAAAGAGGGTTGGATCTCAATCCGTCGCAGACGATTGTTTACAACCTAACAGTGAAGGATCTTCGCAACATCACACTTGCCGGTTCAGGATCGTTCGACATCGAGCGCCTGCAGTTGAACGATCTAAGAATTTCCCTGCCCGGCTCAGGTGACATCAAGATCGAGAGTCTGGCTGCTAAAGAGCTCGACATTGATCTTGGTGGTTCGGGGAGCATTACTCTTGACAATATCAATGTAAAGCTCATCGACACCGCGCTCAGAGGATCAGGTGATATTGAACTCCATGGGATAACCAAGGAAGAAAAAGTCGTCGTGCGCGGGTCCGGGAATTACTGGGCTGAAGATCTACAGACAAAGACTGCTCATGTGAGCATTCCAGGTTCAGCCGATGTCACCCTGTGGGTCACAAAGGAATTAGAAATCCGAATTAACGGCAGTGGAGATATTCAGTATTATGGTCAGCCGGTCGTCTATCAAGCCGGGTCTGGATCGTGCGAAATCACACCTATGGGTGAGAAATAGCCCGTAAGAAAAGTCCGGAGACAGCCTTCCATTGGAATGGAAGGCTGTCTCCATTGTATACTTTAGATATGTCTTTCCTAACTGAATTCCAATCCCGCTTGCCCGCGAATTTGCGTAAGAAATTTCTCGGCCTGGATACCCCCTTTGCCATACAACAATACTTAGATAGCCTGACCTATATCGGCGAGGAGCGCGACCGCTCACCGCTCAACGTGATGCTGGATAGACAGTCGCACTGTCTCGACGGCGGCTTCCTGGCGGCCCTGGCCCTTTGGCGCATTGGCTTCAAGCCTCTGCTCATCGATATCGTGCCTGACCCCGGCGTGGACGACGATCACGTGCTGGCGCTCTATCAGATCGAAGGACGCTGGGGCGCGCTCGCCAAGACCAATTACATCAACCTGGGATTTCGCGAGCCCGTTTACAAGACCTTGCGCGAGCTGGTGATGACGTACTTCGAGCATTACGTGAGTATTCACCAGAAAAAAGTTCTCACAGGCTACACGCGCCCCATGGATGCCTCGCGCTACACCTATCTGAATTGGGCCTGGGATGAAACTGGAGCCAACACTCTCTATCACAAACATTTCTACGGGCGTAAACCAATTCCGCTGATCAGCAAAAGCATGGCAAAACGCCTGAGCCCAGTCACGGATAAAGCCTACCAGGCGGAGACCTTGCATACGAATTTGAATGAATCGTTTGGTAATCGGAAATATTAATCCAGTAATTTTGTTTTTCTAAACCCGCTCTCCTGCTTCAAGAGCTTCCATAGTTTGCGGCAAAATCAAAATCAAGAAGAGCACCAGTAAGCCAAGGCTTGCGATCCCGCCTATGGCAAACATTGCACGTATACCCCACAATTCAGCAATGAGCCCTGCCAGCAAGGCCCCGATAGGACCGATGCCCCAACTGACAAAACGACTGGCACTGTAAACCCGGCCAAGCAGTTCAACGGGCACGAGTTGCTGCCGAATCGATGCAACGAGGATCACCCAGACGGTTGCACCCATCCCGGCGAAGAATGCGGCGGCTCCCACGGCAAATGGATTGGTGGTCAGGGCAGGAACGCCAAGCAGCAGGATCGTGCCGACAAAATCCAATGCTAGCGTATTGCGTGTGCCAAGCCATTTTTGAAGGCGCTCACTAACGACAGATCCGAGCAGTCCGCCAATGGCCATCGCCGTCAGAAAAATACCGTACTCGAATTCGCTCAGTCCCATGGGACCGGGGCTGACCGCATAGAGCACGATCAGCGCGCCCCAACCAGACCAGAAGAGGTTCATCGAAGCGGTAAACAAGGTCAGGTCGCGAATGAGGCGATTCTTCCATAAAAAGCGCAGCCCTTCGGTAATGTGATCCCACCCACCCCGTTTTGTTTGTGCAGTCTTCAGTACGGAGGCGTGAAAGGAACCGCGTATCAGGAGCAGAGCAAATCCTGCCGCAACATACATCAGTGTGCTGGAACCAGTTGCGAGGGCAAATCCCAGTCCGGCCAGGTAGCCTGCCAGCGGCGGACCGATGAATGTGTTGGTTACCGTCTGCGCGGCGGTGAGGCGCGCGTTGGCCCAGGTAAGACGATCCTTTGACACGACCGACGGCACGATAGACGTCAGGGCGGTATCCACGAGTGTCTCCCCAATCCCCAGCAGGAGCGCGGCAATATAAAGCATTGGCAGGGATGCATATCCCATCATAATTGCGAGTGTCAGCAAAAAGAGAATTAAGAGCCGGCCGCCATTCACCCAGAGCATGATCTTGCGCCGGTCGGAGCGATCAACGATGCTCCCGGCTTGCAGGGCAAAGATCAGCCAGGGCAGACTCGACATCACGCCAAGCGTGGCAATCAGAGAAGGCGATCTGGTCAACTGTGCTGCCAACAAAGGCAGGGTGAGCTGATACAGTCCATCCCCTAAATTCGAAAAACTGGTCGCGCCCCAGATCTTCCAGAAGTTTATAGACGATTCCCTTGAAAGCTTCGGGGGCTCGGTAATGACCTTCTCGTTCGCAGTACTCGTTTCCATCGTGATTTTCCTTTACCAGATAAAACGTTTTTGATGGTAACATCATAGCCGAGGTGAGGTTACCTGTCAATATTGTTTTGATGGTAAAATCGGGGTATGACCGAAACGACCCGAACCCTGCAAATGCTTGAGCTTGTTGGCGGGGCCCTATGTCTGGACTTCGTCAATACGATCAACTCCCGCATCCATCCAGAGCATGATTATTTGCTTGGATATTTTGATCTTGTAGGATGGGCGAACAAAGTGGGTATCCTGTTCCCCACACAGACGAGTCAATTGCAGAAGCGAGCCAGGCAAAATGCTGATGAAGCACAAAGTGCCTTAAAGGCAGCGCATACGCTCCGGGATCTGCTTTATCGCCTATTCTCCAAAGCAGCAGAGGGTTCAGAGCCAGATAAGAAAGATATGGAAATCTTTGTTGTTTTTTATGGAGAGTCGATCTCACGCAGCCAGCTCATCCGAAAGGAAACTCACTATACAACCACCTGGAAAATGGATGAGGCACTTGAAGCTGTCCTCTGGCCGATTATTCACTCCGCGGGAGAGCTGCTATTATCGGAAGAGCTTGGTCACCTGAAGGAATGTCCTGGCTGCGGCTGGCTGTTCCTGGACACATCAAAGAACCAGAGCCGGCGCTGGTGCAGCATGAATACATGCGGGGCAAGAGATAAGATGCGCCGGTATCATAGGAGAAAACGAGCGAAATAAAGACTTTTGTGCTCGGATATCTGCGAGGATTCACAAGCAACTTGCCAAAAGGCGAAGTGTTAGTGTGTTCAATGATGCTCTCTCGCGTTATCCGACCGGAAGCAGCATCTTGGGCTCGGAGTTTTATATGGCAAAAGTCTTCGTTTCTTATTCCCGCAAAGATATCGAATTCGCAAAACGCCTCACCGCTGAGTTACAAAAAAGCGATCTGGATTTCTGGATCGACTGGGAGGGAATCCCCCCTACGGTGGACTGGTGGAAGGAAATCGAGAAGGGTATTGAGCAAGCCGATATCTTTCTCTTTCTTATTAGCCCGGATTCGGCAAATTCTAAAATCTGTGGGCAGGAGATTGATCACGCTGTCAAAAATGGTAAGCGGCTCATCCCTATTGTGGTACGTGACATTGCCTGGGAGGATACGCCGCCTCACCTTGGGCACTTGAACTATATATTTTTCCGTGGAACAGATGATTTCGATGCGGCGCTGGACAGACTCCTTCTCGCGATCCACACGGATTATGAATGGGTAGCAACACAGCGCCGTTTACAGGTCAAGGCCTTGGAGTGGGAACGAAACAACAAGGAAATCAGCTTCCTGTTGCGCGGAAAGGACCTGCTCGACGCCGAGACGGACCTGGCTGTCAATACATCGAAAGAACCGCACCCCACCGATTTGCAGCGTGAATATGTCTTAGAGAGCCGCCGGGCGACGGACCGGCAAAGAAGGATCACAACAGGGATCTCTGCCACCGGGCTTATCATCCTGGCGGTACTGGCTGTATATGCATTTGCGCAAGCGGAGTTAGCCAGGACAGCTCAATCCACTGCAGAAGCAAACCTGGTCATCGCTCAAACGGCACAGGTCGATGCAGAACAAAAACAAGCTCTGGCGGACTCGAATGCAGCAACCGCAGTGGCGAATGAGAAGGAAGCGAACCGGCAGGCAAAAATCGCTCGTGCAGGTGAGTTGGCAGTCCAAGCGCAGTTATTGATGAGCAAAAACATAGAGGGAAGCAACAGTACGAGTGTCTTACTGGCTCTGGAAGCCATGCGTTCCGTGTCTGGGATGCAGCATCCCGATATGATCGTTGCAGAGCAGGCCTTACACGATGCCCTATACAACATGTTTGGTACGCCACTCACCGGCCACACCGGTCCGGTGACCGATGTGGCATTCAGTCCGGATGGGCACTGGTTAGTAACCTCGAGTATCGCCGATCATTTCGCGCTGCTCTGGGATGTGAAGGATCGCTCTGCACCAGCAATCGTCTTGCGTGGACATCGCAAAGAGATCAACGGTGTGGTATTCAGCCCTGACGGCCGCTGGCTGGCAACAGGGAGCGAGGATGGCACATTGCGTTTGTGGAATATGGAAAATCGTTCTGAAGACGCACGGGTATTTCGAGGACATGCCTCAGGTGTCAACGCCCTGGCTTTCAGTCGCGACGGCCGCTGGCTGGCAAGCGGTAGTGATGACGCGACGGCCCGCTTATGGAATGTCGAAGACCCGGCGACAGCACCGATTATTTTCCGGGGACATGAAAATCGAGTAAATACCTTGGAGTTCAGCCCAGATGCCCTGTGGCTGGCAACAGGTAGTGACGACCACACTGTCCGACTGTGGAATCTCCAACGTGTTTCGGAGTCGGAAATTGTTTTGTCCGGCCACGCCGATCTTATTTCAGTGCTGGCTTTCAGTCCCACTGGACGATGGCTGGCAACGGGTAGTTACGATTACTCGACTAACCTGTGGGATCTTGAGACCGATGAGAAGAATCCGATACGCTATCCCGGGATGGATGCGCAGGGTGTTCTCAGCCTTGCTTTCAGCCCGGATGAACACTGGTTGGCTGTGGGCAGTGGCAGCAATGTCATTCGTTTGATCGATGTTCAGGATCCGGTCGCCGAACCGTTGTCGTTGATCGGACATGGATTTAATGGGAGTATTAATTCCCTGGCGTTCAGCCCGGATGGTCGCTGGCTGGCATCCGGTAGCAACGATAGGGCGGTATTCCTGTGGGATGTTGCGAATTCAGACCGCCCCATCCACGCGACGATCGGTTTGCGCGGGCATGACAGAGCAGTAAGGGCACTTGCCTTCAGCCCCGACGGCCGCTGGCTGGCTTCGGGAAGTGAAGACCATACGGTTCGTGTCTTTGAGATTGAGAACCCTTCTATTGTCAACCCCGTCCAGTTGCATGGATATAGCGGCGCAGTTTATTCCGTTGCGTTTAGTCCGGATGGAAATTGGGTGGCGAGTGGAGGAGACGATCACTTGGTTCGTCTGTGGAATACAAACGGTCTTTCAGCGCCTCCACTGCTCCTGGAGGAGCACTCAGGAGCTATTTCGGACCTGGCATTCAGCCCAGATGGGAAGTGGCTGGTTTCCGGAAGCTATGATGATCCTAATGCAATCCTTTGGGATATCAAACATCCTTTCTCATCTCCAACTATCCTAAATGGAGGAGAGATCGTATATGCAGTAGCATTCAGCCCGGATGGGAAGTGGTTGGCCACAGGCAATGGAAACAATACAGTAGATCTGTGGAACCTGGCTACTCCCGCGGCTCCTCCGATCCGTCTGCGCGGACATCGTGACATCGTTTCCAGCCTTGCCTTCAGTCGTACCGGCTCGTGGCTCGCCACAAGCAGTCGCTACGACGATGCAGTCCGACTCTGGAATCTGCACGACCCGTTTGCTCCCCCTATTCTTCTGAGCGGTCATGTAAGTGGCATCAATACTCTGGATTTCAGCCTTGACGGCCGCTGGCTGGCCACCGGAAGTTCCGATACAACAGCAGCATTATGGGATCTGGAAAACACCACATTCGTCCCCGAGTGGCTGAGCGGGCATGAGAGAGACATTGTCGCCCTGGCATTCAGCCTGGATGGCAAGTGGCTTGCTACCAGCAGTGATGACAAGACCGTTCGTCTATGGTCACTGCAGGATCCAACTCAACCGCCTACCGTGTTGCGCGGGCAAACAGATTCCGTTCTTGCGATTGCCTTTAGCCCTGACAGCCGCCTGCTTGCCGCCGGCGGGGGCGATGCCGATCCCACAATCCGTTTATGGGATTTGCACAATGCGAATAGCACGCCTATTGTCTTGAAAGGACATGACAATGCAATATTCGCCTTAGACTTCAGCCCAGACGATCACTTAATTGTCAGCGGTAGTTCCGACAGCACAGTGCGGCTCTGGAACATAAATGTGGCGCAACTGTTAATCAGGGCATGCCAGACGGTTGGACGGAATTTGACCCGCGCAGAGTGGAAACAGTATGGCTTCACAGAGAACTACCGCGCCACCTGTCCCTCCTGGCCTGTACATCCCTAGCGTTATTACGAGTGAAGTTGCCTCCTGAGGAGACAGACTGCCGTGCGCAAGCACACACTCTTATTCGCTAGTGATCGTGGCGCTTCCGGGTTTATTATCACAGCTCAGCTTGTAGGTGCCGCGAGGAAGACTAAAAGTCTTAGACGATTGACCGTGTGGAACATCTTGAGTGGTGATGATGGTACCTGAGCTGGAAACTTTACAGCTATTCTTTTTCCCATCATTGCCAGTGTCGGAAATGGTCAAAGACGAATCGGCCCGGACCAGGAACGTGCCCGATGGATTAGCCAGGTTAGCCTGGATTTTGCTTTGATACACCTTGGGGGTTTGAGAAGGAGTACCTTGGTACACATTAGGCGATCTATTACAGGCCGAAATAAAGATTATAACGACTCCCAGAACCAGCAAAACGAAGCGAAAGATTTTCATAATGCATCCTCTTCAGACCCTTTTGATTTGAAATTTCCAATCTCATTATAGAGATTTCACTGACCAATTACAAGAACCGGTTTCTTGCAGAACTCAATACGCATGATGAACCTTGCAGGCCACCTTCAACGTCGCTCAAATAAAGATACTCGGAGATAGAGGATATCTCCGAGCTCCATTTTGACAATACGTTAATCTGCCTAGCTACGTAAGAGTCACCTAATATCTCCCCCTGTGTACCATCACCTCCGGATTTGGTAATTCATCGTTCCTCGCCGGGAAGACCTGCACAGCGCATGCTTTGAATTCGGGGATCTTGGCCTGCGGGTCGAGCGCGTCGTTTGTGAGCAAGTTGGCTGCAGCTTCGGCAAAGTGGAAGGGGATGAACACGACCCCCACAGAGGTCTTTTCCGTGACTGTCGCTCGCAGCACCACCTCCCCACGTCGGGAGGTGACCCGAACCGGGTCGCCGTGGCGGATGCCGTGGATCTCAGCATCGGCGGGGTGGATCTCAACGCGCGCCTCAGGGTAAGTTTCGTCGAGGACAGAGTTGCGTGTCATTGTGCCGCCGTGCCAGTGCTCGAGCACGCGGCCTGTGGTGAGAATGAACGGAAATTCATCATCGGGCTCTTCCATAATATGGACATAATCCAGCGGGATGAATTTGCCGCGCCCGCGCGGGAAATCTTCCGTGAAAAGAGTGGGAGTGCCAGGGTGATTGAAGTCAGGCACCGGATAGATCAAGCCCACTTTATCAATACGCTCATAGTTGATGCCCGCGTAGTCGCTGTTGACGCCCGCCATCTCACGCAGCACTTCTTCTGGCGAGGAATAATCCCAGTTGACGGTAGGCCGCCCAAGCCGAGCCTCGATCCGTCGCGCCAGATCGCAGATGATCTGCCAGTCAGGGCGGGCCTGTCCGCGGGGAGGATGCGCGGCGCGGACACGTTGGACACGCCGGTCGGTATTCGAGAAGGTCCCATCTTTTTCAGCAAAGGGAGTCGCGGGCAGGAAGACATCCGCAAAGGCGCCGGACTCGTTGATGAAGATATCCTGCGAGACGAGGAACTCTAACTGCTGCATGTGATGGCGCGTCATGTTGAGGTTCGGCTCAGACATCATTGGGTTCTCACCCATGATGTAGAGAGCACGCACACCGCCCGGATGAGCATGGGACAGAATTTCTGTTGTGGTCAGGCCCAACTTGCGAGAGAGACCGCCTGGCTCGATGTTCCAGGCCTGTTCCCATTTCGCCGCGTTCTCTTCGTGATCCACGCGCATGTAGCCGGGATAATGGAACGGCATCGCGCCCATGTCGCTGGCGCCCTGCACGTTGTTCTGTCCGCGCAATGGATTAAGTCCGGTGCCATCCCGCCCAACATGCCCTGTGAGGAACGCCAGGTGAATTAGTGCCAGCGCAGAGGCAGTACCATGTGAAAGCTGTGAGATGCCCATGCCCCAGTAGATGGCAGCGTTCTCTGCGTTGGCATACATGCGCGCTGCCTTGCGAATATCGTCGGCGGGCACACCGGAGATTTCCTCGGCATACTCGGGTGTGAACTTTTCAAGCGACTCGACAAAATCGGTATACCCCTCGGTACGATTGGCAATGAACTCGTGATTGATCAAATTTTCCTTGACAATCACATGCGCCATGGCGCTGAAAACAGGCACATTCGTGCCCGGCTTGAGCGGGAGCCACAGCTCGGCAAAATCGACCAGCTCGATGCGGCGCGGGTCGACGACGATCATTTTCGCGCCGTTTTGCCGCACGGCTTCCTTCATCTGCAGCGCGATGATCGGATGGTTCTCACTGGTGTTCGAGCCTGTGACGAGGAAGACATCGTTCAGCATTACCTGCGAAGCTGTGTTGCTCATCGCCGAGGAGCCGATCGCCTGCTGGAGTGCCACCACCGAACCCGCGTGACATAGACGCGTGCAGTGATCCACGTTGTTTGTGCGGAACAAGGCGCGGTACATTTTCTGCAGAAGATAATTGTCTTCATTGGTGGCTTTGGCGCAGCAGTAGACCGCCATGGCCTCGGAACCATCGCGTTGGTAAATACGCACTAGATTGTCGGCAACGAGATTGAGGGCGGTGTCCCAATCCGTTTCCACCCAATCCCAGTCATTGGAGATGAGGGAATTGAGAATAGGAATTCCGTTTTTACTAATCGCAAAAACTTGCTCACGCCCCTCGGGCTTTGGTTTGCCTTCAAGCAGGTATCGGCGAGCCAGGGGAGTTGTCACTCGCTTTGGATGATAAACATAGTCATAGCCAAAACGCCCTTTGACGCACAAATTGCCATGATTGACAGGCGAATCGAAGGGCGACGTCACCTTGAAGATGTAATCATCTTTGACGTGCAATTGCAGCGTACAACCTACACCGCAGTAGGGACAGGTAGTGGTAACAACTCGGTCGGCTTTTATCATAAGCACCTCAACAGTCCAGCCACAAAGACACACACCTGTCCTGGCGGGCGGTGCCAGGGGAGTCGCAGAGATTCTTAAATTCTCCGTGTCTCAGCATCTCCGTGGCAGTCATTTCTGTTTCCTTCGTTTCTTCCCAGTATTCAACACGCTGATCTCCTGCGGGCTCATGCCCTGTTCCAGTAAGAACTCGCGCTTGGGTTTCAACGCACCTGTGGGACAGACTCCCACGCATTGACCACACAGGACACATGTGGTTTCGGGAATGGACCGATCGAAGAATGTGCCGATCTGGGTTTCGTAACCCCGGCCTTCGAAATTGATTGCATATGTGTATTGCGCATCATCGGCGCAGACTTGCACACAGCGCCAGCACAAAAGGCACTTCGAGTAATCGCGGATGTACATGGGGTTGTCGTCTTTGAGCGGGATCTCACGACGCTCGGCATCCGGGAAGCGGTCTACCTCCGCACCGTATTCCTGCATCATGGACTTGATATCCGCTGCCTCAGAGAGATCCATCGTGGAGGCAAGCATCTCCAGGATTGTCTTTCTGGCCCGATCCACCTTCTCGCTGCGAGTCTGCACCTTCATATTTTGCGCCGCCTGGACGATGCAGGCAGGCTGTAGAATCCTCATCCCCTCTACTTCGACGACGCAGATGCGGCAGAGGGCATTGGCGGTCGTCGCTTCGTGGAAGCAGATGGTGGGAATATCCTTGCCGTTTTCGCGCGCGACTTCCAGCAAGGTCTTACCTTCTTCCGTTACAACTTCTTGATTATCAATCGTAAGTTTGATTTCCATATTTTTCCGTTTAAAGGTCTCAAGTTGAGATGTTAAGGATGAAAACGTTCAACTTTCAAACATTTCAACCTTAAACATATCTGGCCACAACTTGATCGCTGACAACACCGCGCTTGCCGCGGTCTGGCCTAAGCCACACAGACTGGCGTCTGTCATCGTCCAGCCGACATCCTGCAATCGAGTGAGATCGCTTTCGAGGGTATGTCCGGCTGCGATGCGATCGAGGATCTCTTTCTGGCGCTGGGTACCCATCTGGCAGGGATAGCATTTGCCGCAGGATTCATGGGCAAAGAAATGTCCTAATCTTTTCAAGACGTCGCGCATGTCGCGCGTTTCATCGAAGACCATCACGACGCCGGAGCCAAGGGGCAAGCCCGCGGCGCGCAGATCTTCAAAGGTCATTTTGACATCGAGGTGATCAGGAGTGGCAAACGCGCCAGCTGCGCCGCCAAACAGTACGGCCTGCAATTTCTTTCCATTGGGACGGAGCGGTGGCTCAAGATGCTCAGGTGCAAGACTAGTGATCGAAGGACCGCCTGCCATGACCAGCAATTCGCGAAGCGTAACACCAAAGGGAACCTCATAAAGCCCGGGCCGTTCCACGTCGCCAGAGACACAGAAGAGCTTGGGACCCGGTGATTTCTCCGTGCCAATCTTACGATATTCCGCCGCGCCCTGCGAAATGATCAACGGGACATTACAAAGTGTTTCCACGTTATTAATGACCGTGGGCTTGCCGAACACTCCATGCGTCGTCGGGAAAGGCGGCTTGACGCGTGGGAAGCCGCGCTTTCCCTCGATCGACTCAAACAGCGCGGTCTCCTCGCCACATATGTAGGCGCCAGCGCCAACGCGAAGCTCAATGTCAAAGGCAAATCCAGAACCCAAGATATTTTCCCCAAGCAGACTGGCTTCACGGGCCTCGTGCAAGGCCTGTTCAAGGACAGGCAAAATATATGGATATTCGGCTCGGATGTAAAGATATCCCTTGTTCGCACCGATGGCATAGCCAGCAATCACCATGCCTTCTATAGTGCGGTGCGGATCGTCGATCAGCAGGACGCGATCTTTGAATGTACCCGGCTCGGATTCGTCTGCGTTGCAGATCACATACTTTTCGGGCCCGGCCGCTTTTGCGGCACCTTCCCATTTGATCCCGGTGGGGAACGCTGCACCGCCACGACCGACCAGGCCGGATGATTTGATCTCACCGACGATCTCTTCGGGTTTCATGCGAAGCGCTTTAGCAAGCGCGGGATATTTCCCATACTGTTCCAGCGAGGTTGTGCCTTTTCCGCAATTGGCCGTCAGTAAACGAATTGAGCCGCCCACAATGGATTTCGGGCGGCCCAGATCATACGTACCTTTTTCGAGATTGATATTTGTCTCTGCTTCTTCATCGACCAGCGCGGCCGGAGCCTGCTCACAAAGCCCCAGGCAGGGACTCGCCTCAATGGTGAGAGACAGGTCAGGGGTCGTTTGACCGGGTTCGAGTCCATGATGAGCGCAAAGATGATGGAGAACGTTATCCCCACCTTTCAACGCGCAGGCTTGATCGGTACAGACTCGAATGATCCGCTTACCCACCGGCTCGTTGTAAAACAGAGAATAAAACTCGATCACGCCATGAACATCGGCGAGAGGCACGCGCAGCGATCTGGAGATCTGCTCTGCAACAGGTTCGGAGATCCAGCCATAGATCTTTTGAGCCGCGTGCAGGGCTGGCAACAGCCCCGAGCGACCCATGGGAATATATTTCTCGATTGCGGGGATGAGCGGTGCAAGGCTTGCATTGAGGGAAGTCGAAGTGTCAATTTCGGACATGAGTTCTCCGAGAAGCAGTATAGACCGAAATAAGGAGGAAGGCAAGGAACTTTGCCGCGGAGACACTGAGTCACAGAGAATTTAAAAACTCTGCGTCTCCGCGACTCCGTGGCTAAATGTTTTAAGCATTCAAATTTGCCGTGGGCAGGAAGCGCGGCTGGCGGCGGAACTGCGTTGCCTGCTCGAAGGCATACGCAAACTTGATCAGGGTCGGCTCCTGCCAGGCCTGCCCGATGAACGAAAGACCGACGGGCAATCCGAAGATATAGCCGGCGGGTACGGTGATATGCGGGTACCCGGCTACCGCCGGAGGCGAGGTGCTTTCCATGTCCCAATTGATCGAGTCGCCGTTGACCAGGTCGATGAGCCAGGCCGGCCCACCGGTGGGCATGATCAGCGCGTCGAGCTTGTGCTTGCGCACGGCGGCATCGATCCCTTCTTTGCGCGTAAGGCGCAGATTCTTCGCCAGAGCATCGCGGTATTTTGTATCGCGCAGCGACTTCTTCTCCTGGGCTGTAAGCATATGTTCCTGACCAAAATAAGGCATCACCCGGTGACTATTCTCTTCATTGAACTTGATCACCTCTTCCATCGAGTGGACGCGACCACTCCCATCTACTGTTTTCAGGTATTTGTTCAGGTCTGCCTTGAATTCGTAGTACAAAACTTCCATTTCTGTCTTGTCGAACTTATTGAAGTTCGGGACCTCTGCAGGATCAATGATGACCGCGCCCAGATGTTTCATCACTTCGATACAGTGCTCGAAGATCTTGAGAATGCGCGGATTGGTGCCTGCCATGTTCCTGGCCACGCCGATGCGCGCGCCTCGAAGGCCATCTCGGTCGAGGAACTTCGTGTAATTGGAGGAAATCCGCTTGCGACTGCCTTTCGTCGCCGGATCCTTGCCATCGACTCCGGTCATCACGCCGAGCAGGATGGCTGCATCTGCAACAGTGCGCGCCATGGGACCGGCCGTATCCTGGCTATGCGCGATCGGGATGATCCCGCTACGACTCAACAGGCCAAGCGTCGGCTTGATCCCGACAATGCCGGTCGTCTGCGCGGGGCTGATGATCGAGCCATCCGTCTCGGTGCCAACAGCCGCCACACACAGATTCGCCGCCACTGCCGCGCCCGACCCGGATGAGGAACCGGATGTAGAACGGTCCAATGCGTAGGGATTGCGCGTCAGCCCACCGCGTGACGACCAGCCGCTGACTGAACGTTTGCCGCGAAAGTTGGCCCACTCGCTAAGGTTTGTTTTTCCGAGGATCAGCGCGCCTGCCTTGCGCAATTGCTTCACGATGAATGCATCCTTCGCGGCGATATGACCTTCCAACGCCAGCGACCCGGAGGTGGTCTGCATGCGATCTGCAGTATCGATATTATCCTTGATCAAAATTGGGATGCCGTGCAAGGCGCCGCGCGTTTTCCCGGCTTTCCGTTCTTCGTCGAGCGCATCTGCAATTTCGAGGGCATCGGGGTTGAGCTCAATCACCGAGTTGATATATGGCCCCTCTTTATCGATCTCCGAGATGCGCTCCAGATACAATTCGGCGAGCCGACGCGCCGTCAACTCGCCCAATTCCATTCTTTGTTGAAGATCAGAAACCGTCCACTCCGGAAGGATCATTCAGGTTGCTCCTTTGAAACCGGCAGGATCAACGACCGCCGCCTGTGATGTAACGTTCCAGCTGGGAGAGCATCATTTGCTGCACTTCGACCACTTCCCTGAGCACATCACGTACTGAGAGCAATCCCACCAGCTCACCGCCGTCATACACCGGCAAGTGGCGGATATTTCGGTCGATCATCAGTGACATACATTCTTCCAGTGGCTGGCTGCACTCGACGGTGATCACATCGCTGGTCATGATTTCGCTGACACGGGCCTCTTTGGAGTTCCTCCCCATCAACT